>JAYVUL010000291.1:0-25960 GCA_043787935.1 Chitinophagaceae bacterium
TACGGCTACAGATGCTACAGGTAATTATTCCATCACTGCACCTGATGGAGCCACCCTGGTTTTTTCTTCAGTAGGGTACCTCACACAGGAAGTTGCTGTTGGTGGCCGCACAGAGATAAATGTTGTAATGCAGATAGCCGCTAAAGATATTAATGAGGTGGTGGTGATTGGTTATGGAACTGCAAGTAAAAGAGACCTTACGGGTTCAATAACAAAGATTGCCGGAAAAGATATATCAGATAAGCCAAACTCCAATCCGGTGGCGTCTTTACAGGGTAAGGTTGCCGGTTTATCAATAGTAAATAATGGTACACCTGGTGCTGCACCCGATATCCGGATCAGGGGTACGGCAAGTATAGGACAGGTACATCCGTTATATGTTGTTGATGGCATTTTTAATGACAACATTGATTACATCAATCCTAACGATATTGAGTCGATTGAAGTGTTGAAAGACCCTTCCTCACTGGCGATATTTGGTGTAAAAGGAGCCACCGGAGTTATCGCAATCACAACCAAAAAGGCGAAAGCAGGCCAGTCGGTTATTAATTTTAACAGCAGCTATGGTACTAAAAAGCTGGTAGATAAAATTAAACTGGCCAATGCGGCACAGTTTAAAACTTTATTTGATGAAGAAAATGCCAATAATGGGACTACTACGCCGGATTATTCAGCCTTGACTTCTAATACTGACTGGATAGATGCAGTTACCCGGACGGGAAAATTCAATAACAATAATCTGAGCATTTCAAGCAGTACAGAAAAAAACAGGTTTACGCTCGGATTGGGTTACATTACTGATGAAGGTATTATAAAGCACGAAAGGCTGGAAAAAATGCTGCTTTCTTTTAGTGATGAGTTAAAAGTAAGCAGTGCATTAAAGCTTGGTTTTAATTTCAATGTTTCAAGACAAAATAATCCTTTCGGGGCAGGTGGTGTTTTGGACAATGCAAGAAAAACGATGCCCCAGGTATCAGCCTTAACTAAAACGTTCAGGGTGGCAAACCCTTATGGAGGCGATAGTATAAATGCCAATATTTATTCCGATGTGGACAGGGCATTGCAAAATTCTGGCGTAATTAATCCATTACTGGAAGTGGAAAATACCTGGAACAAGCAGGTAAATATCGAATACCGGACAGTGGGCAGTGTTTATGCGGAAGTTAATTTTCTTAAATATCTCAGCCTGAGGTCTACATTTTATGCTGATGTAAGTAATGTCAATAACAGGCAGTACAGCCCGCTCTATTATGCCTATGATCCACTTGTCAATACCCCGGTTTTATACAATCAAAAAACCCAGTTGGCGGAGTACGATGACAGTTATAAAAAATTCCAGCAGGATCATATCCTCACTTTCCGTGAAAAATTTGGAGATCATAGTTTAACTGCCACCGCAGGTTTTACCACTTATTATTCAGCTCACTTTGGCAGAGCTGGTATTGCTAAACCGTTTTCAACCGGTAATGCATTGCCAATTCCTGATGATAAGAGATTTTGGTATATCACCACACAGTTTAATGATCCCAGCGCAACATTTGCCAGTTCCTCTCAATCGGAGGCTACGTTGGTTGCTACTTTAGCAAGGGTATTATATAATTATAAAGGGAAGTATTTTTTAAATGCATCTTACCGGGATGATGCTTCTTCACAAATCCCTGAAAAAAACCGGCATCAACAATTTTGGGCTGTAGGTGCCGCATGGGAAATCAGCAAAGAATCCTTTATGCAAAATCAGCACACTATTGATTACCTGAAACTTAAAGGATCGGTCGGTGTGTTGGGTAACCAGTCAACGGTGGATCCTGGTGGCCTTCCAATTAGTTATCCCGCTTACCCTAGCTTAAATACAGGGATTGTTGCCGTATTTGGCACCAATACTTATGGTGCAGCTCAACCTGCCTACAGGCCCAGCCCGAATTTAAGATGGGAAACCGTTTCTGCACAGGAGATAGGGGTTGAACTAAACGGATTTAATAACCGGTTGCATTTTGAAGCCAATTATTTTAACAGAACCACCAATAACCTGATGTCTTATTTAACAGGAGCTTCGGGTTTGCCGGATAAGTTGACAAACGGAGGCAGCATAAGAAACTGGGGAGAGGAATTTACGGCTTCATGGAATCAGAAAATTTCAAAAGACCTTTCCTTAAATATTGGAGGCAATATCACTTTCTTAAAAAACAAAGTTGTTAGTATTGCGGAAGGCACTGTTGCCGGGTTCTTTTCAAGGGCATTCCAGAATAATGGAAGTGCAGAAAGCAGGACCCAGCCTGGTTTGCCAATTGGATCCTTTTATGGATATGTTGTAGAAGGCCTCTACCAAAGTTATGCTGATGTTTTAAAATCCCCTGTTGCCTCAGCTGTTGGGCAATATGGCCCCGGAGATTTTAAATTTAAAGATGTAAACGGAGACGGTCTTATTACCCCGGACGACAGAACTGTAATTGGAAACCCAACGCCAAAATTTACTTATGGAACATCCGTAAATATAATTTATAGCAATTTAAATCTTGGCATTGATGTGGGTGGCGTTTATGGTAACCAGGTGTTCCGGACATGGGGATCACTGGAATCGCCTTTCCAAAGAGTAAATTATTCTGCTGAAAAAATGGACAGGTGGCATGGGGCAGGTACTTCTAACTGGGTACCTATTATTAGCCAGGGCCATCGGTACAATTACAACGGGTCTACCTATAACATTGAAGATGGAAGCTATTTCAGAATCAGGAATATTCAGTTGGGTTACACTTTTAACCAAAGCTTACTTTCTAAAGCTAAAATAAAGAACCTAAAGTTGTATGTAAATATTCAGAACCCTAAAACATGGAAGAATAATTTAGGGTATACAGCTGAATTTGGCGGAGATGCTACAGCTTTTGGATATGACAATGCCGGCGGGGCAATACCGGTAATAACCACCTTTGGTTTAAATGTGACTTTTTAAAAAAATTAAACTTATCAATATGAAAAAAAATAAAATATTATTTTGGGGATTAATTTTAGCACTCCCCATGATTGCTTCAGTGATGGGGTGTAAGAAATTTTTGGATAGAAAGCCATTAACTGCCACACTGGATGATCTAAACCAGGGAACACTGGAAGCGCAAAGTTTTGGCCTGTATAATACATTAACCTTTGCCGGATTTTCTACTTTGCCCTGGATAGATTTTCAAAGTATCCGCGACGATGATGCTCAAAAAGGCAGCAGCCCCGCTGATGGAGCAGAAATCAATGCAGAATTTGAAACATTTCAATATTCAAAAGACGACTGGGCTCCCAATACCTACTGGAACGATCATTACTACATGATTAACCTCGCCAATAAAGAACTATACTTTGCAGATTCCTTAAAGGCAACTGACCCGGCATCCCTTCGCAACGTTGGGGAAGCCCGTTTTTTCAGAGCTTATGCTTTTTTAGAATTGGTTAAAACGTATGGGGATGTTCCTTTGATCAATTTTTATTTTACCAATGCATCAGATGGGATAAAACCAAAATCCCCGGCTGATGATATTTATGCACAAATTGATGAAGACCTGGCTTTGGCCGCCCAGTATTTACCTTTAGACTGGTCTGTAGCCGGTACTAATATTTATCCTGGCCGTGTTACAAGAGGCGCAGCTAATGCATTGTGGGCACAATCTTATTTATACAGAAGCGCAAAAAATTGGACTGCTGTGGCTGGATTATGCAACCAGGTAATTACCAGCGACCAATATAAATTACTTCCCAATTTTGTAAAAATATGGGAAGATGGCTTAAATGGTGCCGGAAAAAATAACAGGGAATCTATTTTTGAAATGCAGGCTACTGTTGGAGCCAATGGTACAAACGATCATGGCTCTAACTGGGGAACTTCCCAGAATGTAAGGCAGGGAGGCGCAAGCAATGAATGGAATTTAGGATGGGGATGGAATACTCCAACACAAAAACTGGTAAGTGCCTGGGATGATACCGATCCAAGAAAGGCCGCTACAATTTTATTTTCAGGACAATATGATGGAGGCCCGGCTACCGGTGGTTATGGAGCAACCTTGCCGGCATATAATCCAGGGGCCAGTTTGGATCAGCCTTACTGGAATAAAAAAGTATATTCAGATCCTCAAATGCGCCAGTATACCGGCCAGATATTTGGCAACGGAGGGGCCGCCTGGATCAATCACCGGATTATCCGTTATGCAGATGTTATACTAATGATGGCAGAAGCTGCCAACGAAACTGGCGATACCACTACAGCAGCCAATATGGTTGAACAAATACGGGCCCGGGCAAGGGGCGGTAATAATGCTGTTTTGCCGCGTAAAGTTTATCATATACCCGGTAATACTCCGGATCAGGATAAAGTATCATTTAGAACAGTCATAAAAAATGAAAGAAGGTTTGAGTTTGCCTTGGAAGGATACCGGTTTTACGATTTAGTGCGATGGGGAGATGCACTGTCAGAATTGGGCGCTTTAGGCTATACCAATCGTTGCAGGTTCTATCCAATACCTCAGAAAGCTATTGATTTATCTGGCGGTATTTTAACACAGAATCCTGAGTGGTAATAAAATATTATTCCTGTATGGTTGTAAAAAAGTAAGCTTAATTTAAAATACATTGTAAAATTAATAACCATGAATATAAAAAGTAAAAAATTTAATAATGCCATTCTTATTTTGGTATTATTTTTAACTGCTGCCGGTTGTAATAAACTTTCACGGCCATCCTTAGGGGATTATCCCGTAGATGCCAACCCGCCCGGAGGGCCATTAAAATTTTTCGCCGCATTTGATGGAACTTCTGCCAACCCTTTAATAAATGCAGTAGATAGTATCCGGGCTAATTTTGCAGCCAGTAACCCACTTGTTTCCATTCCCGGAATTAATGGCCAGGCATTACAGGGAGTTTTTGACAAAGCAGTAAAATATGCCGGGGCAAATGATTTTGCCAAATCTACCAGTTTCACCATTTCCTTCTGGATGAAAAACACCCCCTGGGCCGGGGGGCCTGGATTTGTGCTTTCCCTTACAGACAAAGATTACTGGCATAACAGTGCTATATTTTTACTCTTTGAAGACCAGGGGCAAAGCAGTGCCACAGAAGCTACTATGAAGTTTGCTGTAATGGATCAATGGTTTGAGTTTAAAGATGATCATAAATTACAAAAACCCGTATTAGACGGCCAATGGCACCACATGGTTTTTGTGTATGATGAAACAACCTCTAAAATTACTTACTATATAGATGGAACACCACTTGCTGGTTTGAGGGCTGATCTTACGGATGTTAAAAACGGGGCCAATCCCAGGGGGCCATTAAAACTTACCGATGCTGATGGTAACGGTGGTCAACTGGTAATTGGAGGATGGAACAAGCAGGTTGGCCTTAATGGTCCGGGAGACCCCTGGATACAGGGCTTTAACGGAGGCTTGGATCAGGTAAGGTTATATGGCAAAGCGCTTTCCGCATCAGAAATACAATCATTGTTCAACAGCAAGTTGTAAATATTATTTCCTATTAATTGCTGCATTGTGTAAAAGGGCTTGTACGAATGTGCGGCCCTTTTATATTGGCTTTTTAAATTAATGATAATCAGTTAAAATAACCTGCTCAAATATAGTGTTTGGAATTGCAAAATATAGAAACTCCCTGATAACAATTATTGCTATTGTATTGAGTGTTTTCTTGCTTGTAAGGTGTATGAATAAAGAAGAGGGGAAAGGCAACCTGCTTAACAGCAATGAGCGGAAAAAATTTGCCGGTTCAGTTTCCTGTGCCAACTGCCACAAAGTAATTTATAACAGCCATATTCATACAGCGCATTTTCTTACCTCCGCCACTGCTGACGAAAAAAACATTAAAGGAAGTTTTGATGCAGGTAAAAATAAATTTGTTTTTAATGCCAAAACAATTATTGCAATGGAAAAAAGACAAGCTGGATTTTTCCAGGTGGAGTATCTTGAGGGCATTGAAAAAAAATCGTGCCAATTTGATGTGGTGGTAGGTTCCGGAACAAAGGGGCAAACCTATTTAAACTGGAATAAAAATCATTTGTTTCAACTGCCTATTACATATTTTACTGCAGCAGACCAATGGTCTAACAGCCCCGGATACCCCGGAAGGGTAGTCTTTAACAGGCCCATTACCGGGCGGTGTTTGGAATGCCACAGCACTTATGCAAAGGTCATATCCGAAGAAGATAAAAAGCCTGGCGAGTTTGATCGCAATTCAATGATTTACGGGGTAGATTGTGAAAAATGTCATGGCGGCTCGGCAGAACATGTTGCCTTTCAAACACAGAATCCAGCAGAAAAAAAAGCCAAATATGTTACTAATCCCGCCGCTTTATCCAGGCAACAGAATTTAGATTTGTGTGGCTTATGCCATGGCGGAAGGCTGAAGAAATCAAAGCCCTCCTTTTCTTTTACTGCAGGCGATGCATTGGCAGATTATTTTATAAAGGATACTGCTCCTCAATTAGCAGCCGGCATTGATGTACACGGTAATCAACTTGGCCTGCTTGCTGCCAGCAAGTGTTTTAGGCAGAGCATAACCATGACTTGCAACAGTTGCCATAATGCTCATAACAATGAATCCGGGCAAACAGTATTGTTTTCTCAACGCTGCATCGCCTGCCATACTGCAGAACATGTTGGTGATTGTAAAATGACAAATACAATTGGAACAACCATTAAAAATAATTGTGTTGACTGCCACATGCCGCTGGAGAAATCCATGGCAGTTGTAGTATTGCTTCAGGGTGCTGAGGTACCAACACCTGCAAAAATGAGGTCGCATTATATAAGAATATACCCTGACGAAACAAAGAAATTTATTGAAGGTATAAAAAGAAGTTTGCCAAAAAAGCAAATAGCAAAATAAAAATACTATTACAGCAATAATAAAAAGTAAAACCTCCGCTATGCCAATTAGGATAAATATTATTGTTTTCCTGCTCTTATGGAGTTTGATTTTTTTATCCTGTAATCAATCTGATACGCTTTTTGTAAACCTCCCCGCTTCCAAAACCAACATCAAATTTACCAATACGCTAAAAGACAGGAAATTGTTTAATATTCTTTACTACCTGTATTATTATAACGGAGGAGGCGTAGCTACCGGGGATATTAATAATGACGGTTTACCTGATATTTATTTTACTGCCAGCAGCAAAGGCAATAATAAATTATATTTAAACAAAGGGAATTTTGAGTTTGAAGATATTACCGAAAAAGCAGGTGTAGCCGGAAAAGCAGACTGGTGCACGGGCGTAAGTATGGCAGATATTAACGGCGATGGCTATCTTGATATATATGTTTCTGCAATGGCAGGCTCGTACGGACTAAAAGGAAAAAATGAACTATACATTAATAATAAAAACGGAACGTTTACTGAGCTTGCGGAAAAATATGGACTTGATTTTTCGGGCCATACCACGCAAACCGGTTTTTTTGATTACGACCATGACGGTGATTTGGATTGCTATATTTTAAATCAATCTCAGAAGCCGCATGCCAATATTGTGGATACTGTTAACCGGCATAAATATGACACGCTTTCGGGCGACAGGTTTTACCGTAACGATATCAGTACCACCGGGAAATTTACCGATGTTTCTGCAGCAGCAGGAATCTACCAGAGTAATTTGGGCTATGGATTGGGATTAGCCATAGCAGATTTTAATAATGACGGTTGGGATGATATTTATATCGGCAATGATTTTCATGAGAACGATTATTATTACCTCAATAACGGCAATGGATCTTTTACGGAAAGTGGTGCCAAACATTTTGGTCATTATAGCAGGTTTAGCATGGGCAACGATGTGGCTGATTATGATAATGACGGCCAGTTAGATTTAATAACGGTGGATATGCTGCCACCGGATGAAAAGGTTTTGAAAACCTATGGCAGTGATGAAAACCATGATACCTATAAAATAAAATTAACAGTAAATGGCTACCAGGATCAAAACTCTAAAAATTGCTTACAGCACAACAATGGCAGTGGAAGCAGTTTTAGTGAAACGAGCCTTGTAAGCGGAGTATCTGCAACAGACTGGAGCTGGTGCCCCCTGTTTGCAGACTTTGACAATGATGGCAATAAGGATTTATTTATATCCAGCGGCATCGTAAAACGCCCTGTTGATTTGGATTATGTCCGTTTTGTTAGTGACCTCCAGGTTAAAAAAGGAATGAACCAGACAGATAAATTTGATGCCATGGCTATTGATAAAATGCCGGACGGAAGTTCACATCCTTTCCTTTACAAAGGCAGTGGAAGTTTTACTTTTAAAGATGTAAGTGAGGATTGGGGAACAGGAAAAATGAAAGGTTACTTTAATGGTGCTGCTTATGCAGATTTGGATAATGACGGCAATGTAGATCTGGTGATCAATTGCCTGAATGCTCCGGCTGTAGTGTTAAAAAATAAAGCACCTAAAAAGAATTATATTTCACTCTCCTTTAAAGCAGACAGTGGCAACACCTTTGGAATAGGCTGCAAAGCATACCTGTTTCAAAAAGGGAAAATGCAGTACCAGCAACTGATGCTTACAAGAGGATTCGAGTCCTCTTCAGATTCAAGGCTTCATTTTGGTTTGGATTCATTATCCGTAATTGACAGCCTGCTGATTGTTTGGCCCAATCAACATTACCAGTTGTTGAAAAATGTTACTGCAAATAAACAGTTGATCATTCATCAAAATGAAGCCACCGGATTATTTGATTATGCGGTCTGGTTTAAACAGGCGCCCGCTTGGCTTAATGAAACAACCAATGCAGGCAATATCAACTGGCGGCACCGGGAAAATGATTTTGACGACTTTAATTATCAATATTTAATTCCCCATGCTGAATCTACCAGGGGCCCGAAGCTTGCTGTGGCCGATGTAAATGGAGATGGATTGGATGATATGTATGCCTGTGGCGCAAAACAACAACCGGGTACGCTGATGATTCAGCAAAGCAACGGTTCCTTTATTCAAAGTGACACCACTGTTTTTAACAGGGATGCTGCCTGCGAAGATGTGGATGCAATATTCTTTGATGCTAACGGTGATGGAAAACCTGACCTGTATGTGGTTAGTGGCGGCAATGAATTCAAAGGTGAAAATGACCCCACTCTGGCTGACCGGCTTTACCTGAATGACGGTAAAGGGCATTTTACCAAAGGAATAACCAACCTTCCTTCACTCTTTAAGAATAAATCCTGCGTAACTGCTGCAGATCTTGATCATGATGGAGATATGGATCTCTTCGTGGGCAACCTTGCCGACCCTATGTCCTATGGAGTTCCGCAAACTTCTTATTTGCTAATTAATGATGGCAGGGCAAATTTTACTCTTGCAGCAAATAATAACGCCCTGTTTAAAGATATTGGCCTGGTAACAACAGCATCATTTACTGATATTAATAATGATGGCTGGAAAGACCTTATTGTTAGCGGAGAGTTTATGTCAATCAATATTTTTATCAATAATAAAGGCAGCCTTACAAAAAAGGTATTGCCCCAATCAACAGGTTTATGGCAAACTGTTTTTGTGGATGACGTAAATGGAGATGGCAATATGGATATACTGGCAGGCAACTGGGGATGGAACAATAAATTCTGGAGTGGTAAAAACGGGCCGGTAAGAATGTATGTGGCCGACTTTGATAAAAATGGAAGAACGGAACAACTGCTGTCTTATACATTACAGGGTGAAGAATATCCCTTTCTTGCAAAAGATGAGGTAGAGCGTCCATTACCGTTATTGAAAAAGCATTACCTGCTATATGGTGAATATGCAGGCGTACCGATGAAAGATGTATTTTATGGATGGATTGATACCATAAAACCTGTGATGGCAGAACGCCTTGGTTCTGTAGTATGCTATGGCGACGGGAAGGGAAATTTTACCATTAATGACCTGCCTCAACCGCTGCAATTGGCTCCAATATTCTCCTTTCAAAAAATTGACATGGCAGGCAACAACGAAAATATATTCATCGCAGGCGGAAACTTCTTTGATGTGATTCCTTATGAAGGCAGGTATGATGCACAGCCATTGGAACTCTTCTCGATCAGCAACAAAAATATAATAACCACTATACCGCAACAAAATCTATCTGCGGTTAAAGGCCAGGTAAGAGATATTAAATGGATCACCAACAGTAGTGGAAAAACTTTGGTGGCAGCAAGGAATAACGATCAGATTATTTTATTTAAAAAAAATAACAAATGAGCATGTTAACGAAGATGCAGAAAATATTATTTTTCATCACTACAACTGTGATGCTGGCCGGAGGCTGCTCTAAAAAATCAGATACATTACCCACACCCGAACCTGTAATTCCGCCGCTTACAATAACCTCAATAAAGCTAAATGGTACTGCCATAAGCAGTGGAAGCAGCTATTACAATATCAACACAACAGCTTCCGTGCAATATGTTTTTTCTGCACCTGTAAACCGCACCTCGGTTTCCCCGGGAATTAATATTAAAGATAACGGTGGGGCATCTGTAACCTATTCGGCTGTTTACAGCAACAATGACAGCGTATTGTTATTGCAACCATCATCACCCTTGCAAAATATTACAGCTTATGCCGTAACAGCAGGTACTGCATTAAAATCTGCAGCCGGTAAAAATCTATCAACCGGTAACAGTTTCCGTATTGTTACCAAAATGGATTCCACTGCAAAATTTCCGTTGCTTTCGGACGATGCCTTACTTAGCGTAGTGCAGCAACAAACATTTAAATACTTTTGGAATTTTGCCCATCCTGTAAGTGGCCTTGCAAGAGAAAGGAGTAATGGGGATGATAATGTGGTTACTTCCGGGGGGTCCGGCTTTGGTGTGATGGCCATTCCGGTGGCTGTAAATCACGCGTTCATCAGCAGGGAAGATGGCCTTGCAAGGATGCAGAAAATTGTTGGCTTCCTGAAAAATACGGCACAAACATTTCATGGCGCCTTTCCACATTGGCTAAATGGCACTACAGGTGTTGTGGTACCATTTGGTACAAAAGACAACGGTGCTGATCTGGTGGAGACATCTTACCTTATGGCAGGCCTGCTTGCCGCAAGGCAATATTTTAATGATCCCAATACTGCTGAAACAACATTGCGGAATGATATTAATGTATTGTGGAATAACGTGGAATGGGATTGGTTCAGGAATAATAATAGTACTGTATTATACTGGCACTGGAGCCCCAACTATAACTGGGAGATGAATGTACCTATCCGGGGTTGGAATGAATGTCTTGTTACCTATATCCTGGCAGCATCATCTACCACTCACAGTATACCCGCAACTGTGTACAGCAGCGGATGGGCAGGCAATGCCGGCTTTACAAACGGGTCTTCTTATTATGGATACCAGTTACCATTAGGCCCTGCACAGGGCGGGCCGTTATTTTTTTCACACTATTCATTTTTAGGGATTGACCCCAATGGCTTACAGGATGCCTACGCTAACTATGCAACACAAACGAAAAACCATACATTGATCAATTACAGCTATTGCAGGGCAAACCCCAACAATTACTTCGGCTACAGCCAGGATTGTTGGGGGCTTACTGCCAGTGATATTCCAAATGGTTACACCGCCAGTTCACCCTCCAATGATGTGGGCGTGATAGCACCAACTGCTGCCTTGTCTTCGTTTCCTTATACTCCTGCAGAATCAATGAGAACCTTGAAATTTTTCTACTATGTGTTAGGGGATAAAATATGGAAGGAGTATGGGTTTACTGATGCGTTTGCTTTGAAAGATACCTGGTTTGCCGGTTCAACGCTGGCTATTGACCAGGGGCCAATAATTGTAATGATTGAAAACTACCGGAGTGGTTTGGTATGGAATTTATTGACCAGTTGCCCAGAAATAAAAACAGGTATGAGGGCATTGGGATTTACAGCACCTTATTTGTAACTGAAAAACTTTAATCATGCTGAGGCTTTTTTCGCTGCTTTTTTTTGCATTTATTTTTAATTCAGGCCATTCTCAAAACAAGAATGGAGAGGCTTTACTACCTGTAAATATTTCTGATTCTGCCTTATTGGATCTGGTGCAGCAGCAAACAATAAAATATTTTACCGATGGTGCTGAGCCAGTTAGTGGCATGGCACGTGAGCGCTATCATGCAGATAATGATTATCCGGAAAAGGATCAGAACATTGTAACCAGCGGGGGCAGTGGCTTTGGGGTAATGGCAATGATTGCAGCAATGGAAAGAAAATTTATTACCAGGGAAGATGGAGTACAACGCTTAGAAAAGATCGTTCACTTTCTGGAAACAGCAGACAGGTTTCATGGGGCCTGGCCACATTGGTGGAATGGCGAAACTGGAAAAGTAAAACCATTTGGAAAAAAAGATAATGGCGGCGACCTGGTAGAAACATCCTACATGATACAGGGCCTGCTATGCGCAAGGCAATATTTAAAAGATGGAAATGAAAAAGAAAAGGCGTTATCACAGCGCATGGATAAATTATGGAAAGAAGTAGAGTTTGACTGGTTTAGAAATGGCAAAAATGTGTTGTACTGGCATTGGAGCCCGGAGTATGCATGGCAAATGAATTTTCCTGTATATGGTTACAACGAATGCCTCATCATGTATGTACTGGCGGCATCCTCACCCACCCATACCGTTCCGGCAGAAGTGTACCATGAGGGCTGGGCAGAGAACGGAAAACTAAAATATCCACATATTGCTTTGGGCTATCCCTTGCAGTTACGCTACCAGGGTAACCCTCCAAATGGGGCTCCATTATTCTGGTCGCACTATAGCTATTTAGGCCTAAACCCTAAAGGATTAAAAGATCGTTACACGGATTACTGGACAGAAAACACCAGCCAATCATTGATCAATTATACCTGGTGTGTTAACAATCCAAAAAAGTATAAGGGCTATGGAAAAAATAACTGGGGGTTAACAGCCAGCTATTCCGTAAAGTTTTATGCCGCCCATGCTCCTGATGAAAAAAATGACTTGGGCGTAATTTCACCCACAGCAGCACTCTCTTCTTTTCCTTACACGCCGGTACAATCAATGGCAGCGCTCAAACACTGGTACTATGATATGAATGATAAGCTGTGGGGCCCGTTTGGTTTTTACGATGCCTTCAGCGAAACAGAAAATTGGTTCCCGGTGAAATATTTAGCGATTGACGAGGGGCCCATACCAGTGATGATTGAAAACTACCGCAGTGGATTGCTGTGGAAGTTGTTTATGAGTTGTGATGAAATAAAAGATGGATTAAAGAAACTCGGTTTCGAAAGCCCCTTCTTAAAAAAGTAGTTTATATAATTATCAAAGCAATGCCAATGAAATGCTTTCAATTTTTTTTAATCCTGCTGATTATTGTAATGCAGTTAACGGCACAACAAAAATCTGTGGTGCTTACAAAAGGAAAATATGGCGATGGCCCCGATAGCATTGCCCCCATTGGCATTATTAAGAACTTAACGGATGATCAGTTACTGGAAGCAGTACAAAAACAAACCTTCCGTTTTTTCTGGCATAGGGCTCACCCATACAGCGGGCTGGCATTGGAAAGAAGCAACACGGTATTGGCAGAACATTACTGGGATTACATTAATGAAGCATGGGATGAACCAAACTTCAGCCATACTGCTTTTGGCCCTGATGCAGGCGCTATTGGAGGTACCGGCTTTGGCATACTGTGTACCATTGTTGCGGTGGAACGCGGCTGGATTGGAAGAGATACTGCTGTAAGAAGATTAATACAGATTGCTGATTTCCTGATCAACGCAGATTGTTATCATGGCATCTATCCGCATTTTATGAATGGCCGGACAGGCAAAACAATAAAGTTTGACCGGTTGGATGACGGGGCAGATATTGTAGAGACATCCTATTTACTGATGGGCTTTTTATGCGCCAGGGAATATTTTAATAAGGATATTCCGCGGGAAGTGTATTTGAGAAAGCGTATCAACCAGATGTGGGGAGCCGCCAACTGGAACTGGCACACCAATAACCAGGATAAATTATTCTGGCACTGGAGCCCCAATAATGGATTTGATATGAACTTTCCTGTGTGGGGTTATAATGAATGCCTGATCACCTATATCCTGTCGGCATCGTCACCGTATCATGCCATATCTCCTGCTGTATATAATGGCACCTGGACAGGGAGTACGGGTTTTAAAAACGGGAAGGAATATTACGGCTACAAATTACCGTTAGGTAACTATGATAAGGATAAAGGAGGCCCATTATTTTTTGAACAATATACTTTTATGGGTATTAATCCCAACGGCCTGACAGATTCTTTAGGCAATGATTATTTCCTGCAGGGGAAAAATCATACCCTCATCAACAGGGCGTATTGCATGGAAAATCCAAAGCGATTTAAGGGCTACAGTGCTGTTTGCTGGGGGCTCACTGCAGGTGACAGTTACAAAGGGTATGTGGCCCACAGCCCGGAAAATGACAGGGGTGTTATCCAGCCAACCGCCGCCATTTCCTCCATGCCTTACACCCCAAAAGAAAGCATGGAAGCCCTGCGGTATTTTTATTATGAACTCGGCAATAAAATATGGGGGCCATTTGGTTTTGCTGATGGCTTCAGCATTCACCACAACTGGTATGCAAAAAGTCATTTGGCCATCGACCAGGGACCTATTGTGGTAATGATAGAAAACTTTCGCTCCGGATTGATATGGAATTTATTTATGAAACTACCGGATGTGCAAAATGGGTTGAAGAAATTAGGCTTTACAAGTAAATGGACCAGGTAAATCAGTAGTAATAAAAACGGCTTGCTATGAATAATCTATCACGACAGGAGTTCTTAATGAAAACAGTTTTAGCTGGCGCGGCGCTGCTGGTTTCATCATTGGAAGGCTGGGCAAAAAATGAAGATAAAAAACTGAAAGTGGCACTCATTGGATGTGGCAGTGTGAGCAATCGTTACCTGCCGCAACTGTTATCGTCAAAGTTGATTGAAGTAGTGAGCCTTTGTGATATCAGGTATGAAAGGGCAGTTGAACAAAATAAAAAATATACTGTGAATGCACAGACCTATTCTCATATTGATAAAATGCTGGCAGGTGTACCATTTGATATGATGGTAACCACAACAGATATGCAGGTTCATGGCGAATTAAATAAAAAAGCGCTGACGGCAGGTAAACATGTGTGGAGTGAAAAGCCGATGGCAAATACTTATGCAGAAGGGAAAGCATTGTTGGATTTGGCAAGAAGTAAAAAATTGCATTTGTGGGGAGCGCCTGCAGTGGTAGACAGCCCGCAGTTTGCTTTCATGAGCAGAACAATACAGGAAGGAAAACTTGGACTGATTGCCAGCGGACATGGACAGTATGGCCATACCGGTCCCACATGGAGTGCCTTCTTTTATGAAAAAGGCGGAGGCAGCATGCCAGACCTCGGTGTGTACAACATGGCAACACTAACGGGATTGCTTGGCCCGGCAAGATCAGTAATGGCAATGACAAGCATTGTAAATCCCGAACGTACAGTAGATAACAAGGGAAAAATAAAAGTGGAAGCAGAAGATAATGCCCATCTCTTACTGGAGCATGATAAAAATATTATAAGCCACGTAATGTGCGGGTTTAATTTTTTTGATACCCATGGTCATGATGCAAAAGGACAGTCATTGCATTCCATACAGATTTTTGGCAGTAAGGGCAATATGCGACTGATTGGATATGATTGGGAAACCAGCGGGGTGGTGCTGGATATATCAGAGACAGAGCCCCCAAAATTGTATGCAACTGACAGTGAAGGGTATGAGTGGCAGGAAGGTGCCAGGGTTACAGGCGAGAGCATTATCAAAGGCACTCAACCCAGGATAAATGTGGAGCATGCATTGCATGTGCTGGAAATAATTGAAGCAGCAAGGAAATCTTCTGACACAGGAATGAAGATTAAGTTGCAGAGTAAATTTCCATGGCCAATCGTCTAAAATTTAGTAATAAAAAATCTTAACCTGAATTTTTTTTATGGTACCGTTACAATTGACCAACGAACAAATTAAGGGCTATCAACATGACGGCTATATCATTGTAAAAAATTTCCTGGCAATGGAAGAAGTTAATAAACTATACAGCATTGCCACCGGTGATGATACTTTACAAAAACATGCTTTCGACCTGAATGATCAATCTGGCAAAAAAACAAAACTTACCCTTTGGTACACACCCGGTAATGATGCGTATGGACTGCTTACCAAAAGCAAACGTATGGTGGACAATGCAAATCTATTATTGGATGGTGATGCCCCTGTTTGCCATTTTCACAGCAAGCTGATGCAGAAGGAACCAAGAGTGGGCGGTGCCTGGGAGTGGCACCAGGATTATGGTTACTGGTACAAGAATGAATTTTTATTGCCGGATCAAATGATCAGCATCATGGTGGCCATTACGGATGCCAGCAAAAAAAACGGTTGTTTACAGGTGATTAAAGGCAGTCATAAAATGGGAAGGATAGAACATGGATTTGCAGGCGAACAGGTAGGCGCTTCGCAGCATTATGTGGACCTTGCTTTAAAAACGATGCCGCTTGTATATGTTGAGATCAATGCCGGCGATGCGTTGTTTTTTCATCCTAACATCCTGCACCGTTCAGAAGCAAATCTCTCTGATACACCAAGATGGAGTTTGATTGCTGTTTATAACCGGAGCAGCAACGTTCCCTACAATGAACCATCTCAATCCAGTACTGTTCCATTGCAGGTAGTTTCGGATGAGGCATTAATGGAATGGGAAACAGCCGGCATTGACGAAGACGCTAATTTCCTGGAAAAAGAAAAAGACGAAGCATTAAAATAATAAACATGCCCAGAATATTTTCATCAGAACCGCTTTGGCAAGCCAATGGCCTGTTGGTACTTCGGTTGGTGACGGGCCTGCTGATGGCCTATCACGGCCTGGAGGTATTTAAACCTGAAGTGCTGAAAGGTTATGCCGAATGGGATGTGATTAAAATCATGCCGGCACCATTGTTCATGGTGTATCTTGGGAAAGGATTGGAGTTGGTAACCGGCGTTTTTCTTGCCATAGGATTGTTTACCAGGATGGCCGCCTTATTTATGTTCCTAGACATGATTTTCATCTGTTTCAAAATAGGCAACGGAAAATTTTATTACGAAGACCAGCACCCTTTCATTTTTGCATTGCTGGCGCTGGTATTCTTTTTTACAGGGCCAGTAAAATTTGGGTTGGACAATGTATTCTTCAAAAAAAGATAAAAATATTATTGATGCCGGACACAGCTCAAGTAAATATTAATACCACGGGAATTGCCAACAATACCTTTGATGCAATCGTCATCGGCAGCGGTATCAGTGGTGGATGGGCCGCAAAGGAATTATGTGAAAAAGGGTTAAAGACTTTGGTGTTGGAAAGAGGAAGAAATGTGGAGCATATCAAAGATTATCCTACCGCTAACTTATCAAGATGGGAACTTCCGCACCGGGGTGCAATCACCAGTGAAACACAAAAAAATAATCCACTGATCAGCAAAGCGGCAGGATACGATGAAGCTACCCAACATTTTTTTGTTAAGGATGCAGATCATCCTTATGTGCAGGAAAAACCTTTCGATTGGATACGTGGTTACCAGGTGGGGGGTAAATCTTTAACATGGGGCAGGGCTTGCGCCAGGTGGAGTGAATTTGATTTCACTGCACCACAGCGGTATGGGTATGGCGAATCTTTTCCAATTGGATACAATGATATAAAAGACTGGTACAGCCATGTTGAAAAATTTATTGGTGTTTGCGGCAATAAAGATGGAATACCTTCCATGCCGGATGGCGAGTTTTTGCCACCGTACGAATTGAATTCAGTGGAGCTGCACATGCAAAAAATAATAAAGGAAAAATTCAACCGCCACTATGTTTCCGGCAGGTGGGCGCATATCAGTGAAGCAAAACAAATTCATATTGACCAGGGCCGCACACAATGCCTCAACAGAAATCTTTGCATGAGGGGTTGTCCGCTGGGTGGGTATTTCAGTTCTGTCAGCAGCACTTTACCCTGGGCAAAAAAAACAGGTAATTTAACCCTAAGGCCAGATTCGGTGGTGCACTCCATTATTTACGATGAACAAAAACAAAAAGCCATTGGCGTAAGGGTAATAGATACTCATACAAAACAGGCTACTGAATTTTATGCGAAAATCATTTTTGTAAATGCTTCTACACTCAATACCAATTTAATTTTATTGAACTCCACCTCCGGCCGTTTTCCCAATGGGCTTGGTAACGACAGTGGAAAACTGGGCAAACACATTTGCTTTCATAATTACCGCGGCAGTATGAACGGCGACATGGATGGCTTTACCGATAAATACTATAAAGTAGCGAAGCCTGTGGAATGTATCATGGCCAACTTCAGGAATGTGGAAAAAAGGGATACTGATTTTTACGGTGGCTATGTGATTTATTCCGGCGCCTACCGGGAAACATTGAGCGATAAAAATATCATACCGGTAATAGGAGCGGACTTTAAAGAAGCCATCAGTGAACCGGGCACCTGGGGCGTGTATATGTATATGCAGGGGGAAACTATTGCCAAAGAATCGAATCATGTAAGACTGAGCACCACGGAAAAAGACCAGTGGGGCATACCGCTGCTGATCACTTCTGTTGGTTATGATGACAATGATGATAAAATGGTAAAAGACTTTTTGGAACAGGGAACGGCGATGCTTGAAGCAGCAGGAGTAAAGAACATTAATGCTAATGATAACAAACAGCCGCCGGGATTGGACATTCATGAAATGGGAGGTGTACGCATGGGTAAGGACCCCAACACTTCTTTGTTGAATGAATTCAATCAACTCCATCATTGCAAAAATGTTTTTGTAACTGATGGAGCCTGCATGACAAGTACCGGCAGCCAGAGCCCTTCTATTTTATACATGGCATTTACTGCAAGGGCAGTTAATCACGCAATGGAAGAAATGAAGAAAGGAAATTTATAAAAAACATGAGAAAAAATTTTTTTTTACCAGCTTTAGCAACCCGGTTCAGCATTGTTGTGTCACTCACTTCAAGGATTGTACTGCTGTTGAGCATGGGCCTCCTGGTCCTGGCGTCTTCACTAACCGCACAGTTCAAACAAAAAACATACTGCAACCCAATCAACATTGATTATGGCTATACCCCCATTCCAAATTTTAGTGAATGGGGCAGGCACCGTGCCACGGCAGATCCCGTAATCGTAAATTATAAAGGCGATTATTTTTTATTCAGTACCAACCAATGGGGCTATTGGTGGAGCAGTGATATGCTCAACTGGAAATTCATTTCCAAAAAATTCCTTCGCCCCTGGAATGAAGGATATGATGAACTCTGTGCACCGGCAGTTGGAATTGTTGGAGACACCATGATCGTGTTTGGCTCTACCTATACCAGCAAGTTTACTTTATGGATGAGTACCAACCCCAAGGCAAACGAATGGAAACCATTGGTGGATTCTTTTGAAATTGGCGGTTGGGATCCGGCTTTCTTTACCGATGATGATGGCAGGTTGTATATGTACAATGGCAGCAGCAATAAATTCCCTTTGTACGGGGTTGAATTAAACAGGAAAACTTTTCAACCTGCAGGCACAAGAAAAGAAATGTACCTGCTGGAAGACTGGCGGTACGGCTGGCAGCGCTTTGGCGAACACATGGACAATACTTTTTTGGATCCATTTATAGAGGGTGCCTGGATGACAAAACATAACAGCAAATATTACCTGCAGTACGGAGCACCCGGCACCGAGTTCAGCGGCTATGCTGATGGTGTGGTGGTAGGTGAAAGCCCGTTGGGATTTTTCAATGCACAGTCTGATCCATTGAGCATGAAGCTTGGTGGCTTTGCAAGAGGCGCGGGCCATGGCAGTACCTTTACTGATAACAATAATAATTACTGGCACATCAGCACCATTATGCTGTCGGTAAAAAATAATTTTGAACGCAGGCTCGGTATCTGGCCAGCTGGTTTTGATAAGGATGAGGTGATGTGGTGCAATACGGCCTTTGGAGATTATCCTCATTATTTGCCTGCAGGAGAAAAAAATACTTATGGCAGCGGCTTTGCCAACTGGTATTTGTTGAATTATAAAAAACCAATCCAGGTATCATCAACAATGGGAAGCTATGTTGCCAACAATGCTAATGACGAAGATCTAAAAACCTACTGGAGTGCAACATCTGCAAACCGGGGAGAATTTATTCAAACCGATTTAGGAGATGTAAGCACTGTAAATGCCTTCCAGATCAACTATGCCGACCAGGATGTGGACAGTAACCGCCTCGGTAAATGGCCCGGCCAGTTTCATCAATATAAACTCTACTCATCTGTGGAAGGAAAGAAGTGGACATTATTGGTTGATAAAAGCAACAATCAAACAGACATTCCGCATGAATATGTGGAACTGGAAAAACCGGTACAGGCAAGATTCATCAAGCTCGAAAATATACACATGCCTACCGGAAAATTTGCTATCAGCGGCTTGCGGGTATTTGGCAATGGCAATGGGGCAAAGCCGCAAAAAGTAAAAACATTTTTTGTACTCCGCACAGAAAAAGACAAACGCAGCGGCTGGATCAAATGGGGCCCTGTTGATAATGCTTATGCTTATAATATTTATTATGGTACAGCGCCGGATAAATTGTACAACTGTATCATGGTGCATCAGAATAATGAATACTGGTTTAAAGGAATGGATAAATTAAAAACTTACTATTTCACCATTGAAGCGGTAAGTGAAAATGGAAGGAGTGCAAAATCTGAAACTATAAAAGTGGAATAGGGAAATGATAAAAAAGATAAAGATCATTACAGCGGTTCTCTTTTTTTGGAATGTGTTACCTGCGCAGGATACAACACTCCCATTCTATAAGGAGATCCGGGCTTTTAAAAGCCAGGACAGTGCAAACTTTCCCGCTAAGCATGCTATCCTGTTTGTTGGCAGCTCTTCCTTTACCAAATGGAAAAATGTGCAGGATTATTTTCCAGCATACCTGATTATCAACCGGGCCTTTGGCGGCTCTACCCTGCCGGATGTAATCCGCTATGCGGACAATGTAATTTTTCCGTATCATGCAAAACAAATCATTATTTATTGCGGAGAGAATGATCTGGCATCATCAGATACTGTTACCCCACAACTGGTGTTGCAACGATTCAAACAATTATTTACCTTAATCAGGAAGTACAATCCAGGGGTATCGATAGCGTTTGTTTCACTCAAACCAAGCCCCAGCCGAAAACACCTGTGGCCCCAAATGGTGGAAGTAAACCAACTCATTAAAAACTACCTGCTTACTAAAAAAAATACAGCTTTTATTGATGTGTATCATCCGATGTTTAACCAGGACGGAACAGTGATGAGGGATCTTTTTATTGAAGACAGTTTACACCTGAACGCAAAAGGATATTCGATCTGGCAAAAAATAATAGCGCCTTATTTAGTAAAAACAAAAAACAAAATATAACAAGATGAAACACGGATTGAAACTATTGCTTGTATTGCCCCTGTTTGTTTGCCTGGAGTTAGCAGCGCAAACAAATGAAACAAAAATGAAACCATTCATTGATGCACTGATGAAGAAAATGACGCTGGATGAAAAGATAGGGCAATTGAATTTGCCGGGCAGCGGAGATATTGTAACAGGCAAGGCATCCAATTCTGACATTGGGAAAAAAATACGGGAAGGAAAGGTTGGCGGGTTATTCAACATCAAATCTGTAGCAAAAATTAAAGCAGTACAAAAAGTGGCAGTGGAAGAAAGCCGTTTAAAAATACCCATGATATTTGGGATGGATGTGATACACGGATATCAAACCGTGTTTCCCATACCGTTAGCATTAAGTTGTACATGGGATATGAAGGCGATAGAACGGAGTGCACAGATTGCAGCGCAGGAAGCGAGCGCAGATGGCATCAACTGGACTTTCAGCCCGATGGTAGACATTGCCCGTGACCCACGCTGGGGACGCATTGCAGAAGGCAATGGTGAAGATGCTTTCCTGGGAGGGCAGATTGCAAAAGCAATGGTAAAGGGTTACCAGGGCAATGACCTGTCAAAAAACAATACCATCATGGCTTGTGTAAAACACTATGCCATGTATGGTGCAGCAGAAGCAGGAAGGGATTATAACACTACCGACATGAGCCGTTTAAGAATGTACAACGAATACCTGCCGCCATACAAAGCAGCGGTAGAAGCAGGTGCAGGAAGCATGATGGCATCCTTCAATGAAGTAGATGGTATTCCGGCAACAGGAAGTAAATTTTTGATGACGGATGTATTGAGAAAGCAATGGGGTTTTAAAGGTTTTGTGGTAACAGATTATACGGGGATAATGGAAATGGAAGCGCATGGAATGGG
This sequence comes from Chitinophagaceae bacterium, assembly GCA_043787935.1. Classification (GTDB taxonomy): domain Bacteria; phylum Bacteroidota; class Bacteroidia; order Chitinophagales; family Chitinophagaceae; genus Ferruginibacter. The sequence goes on from JAYVUL010000291.1 coordinate 22,352, forward strand.
TGATCTGAAACAGGTTTCTGCCCTTGCACTGAATGCAGGTATTGATATGGATATGGTGGCAGAAGGATATTTAACCACCCTTAAAAAATCTTTGCAGGAAGGAAAAGTAACACCGGCGCTAATCGATGCCGCCTGCCGGAGGATTTTAGAAGCTAAATACAAACTCGGTTTGTTTGAAGATCCTTACCGGTACTGTAATGAAGAAAGGGCAAAGTCTGAATTGTTTACAGATGCCAACCGCAAAGAAGCAAGAGCCATTGCTGCACAAAGTTTTGTATTGCTGAAAAACAACGGCAATATATTGCCATTAAAAAAATCAGGCACTATAGCATTGATCGGCCCGTTGGCAAACAACAGGGAAAACATGCCCGGTACCTGGAGTGTGGCAGCCAACTTTTCAAAAGCTATAGGAGTACTGGATGGTTTTAAAATGGTTGCCGGCAATGCAAAAATTCTATACGCCAAAGGATCCTTCCTTGATGAGGACAGTTTATTTGAAGTACGTGCCGGAATGTTTGGAAAATCTTTTGACCGTGATGGCCGCACCAAACAGCAATTGTTGGATGAAGCGCTGGGTATCGCAGCGCAGGCCGATGTAATTGTGGCAGCAATAGGTGAAAGTGCAGAGATGAGTGGCGAGTGCAGCAGCCGCAGTAATATAGAAATTCCGCAGGCACAAAAGGATTTGCTGATGGCGTTGCTTAAAACGGGTAAGCCTGTTGTATTGGTATTATTTACCGGAAGGCCGCTGGCATTAAAATGGGAAAATGAAAATGTACCGGCTATACTAAATGTATGGTTTGGAGGCAGCGAAGCTGGAAGCGCCATTGCGGATGTAATGTTTGGCGATGTAAATCCTTCTGGAAAATTGACTACCACCTTTCCCCAAAACTTAGGGCAGGTACCGATTTATTACAATCATAAAAACACCGGCCGCCCTTTGGGTGATGGCAAATGGTTTGAAAAATTCAAAAGTAATTATATCGATGTAAGCAATGACCCGGTGTATCCTTTTGGCTACGGATTAAGCTACAGCAACTTTTATTACAGTGAGGTAAAATTGAGCACCAATACGTTGAAAGCCGGGCAATCAATCACGGCTTCGGTAACCGTAACAAACAACAGCAAGGTGGATGGTAAAGAAGTAGTGCAGTTGTACACCAGGGATATGGTGGGCAGTATCACCCGTCCGGTAAAAGAACTAAAAGGGTTTCAGAAAATTGAATTAAAAGCAGGCGAAAGCAAAACAGTACAGTTTACTATCAGTGTAAATGACCTGAAGTTTTACAACAGTGATTTAAGATTTGTTGCAGAACCGGGCGACTTTAAAGTGTTTATCGGCGGCAACAGCAGGGATGTAAAGGAAGCCTCATTTAGCTTGTTGTAATTATTATTTGTTGTATCTGTAAAAATAAAAAAATGAAAATGAAGAATTTTTTTGTTTCCTTAGTGATAGCCGGATTACTTGTATTTTCATTTGCCTGTTCCTGCTCAAAAAGTTCAGGTAATGCCATTCCACCAGTACCTGTTCCGCCAGCCAATGCGGTGGACTTGTGGATCACTACTGCCAACCAGGCGCAATTATTGAAACAGCAGGCGGGTGCAGGTTCTTTTGGTACAGTCGCTAACGCAAGTCCGAATATTGATGTGGATAGTTTAAGGGCTTATCAAACAATAGATGGTTTTGGCTATACCCTTACCGGGGGAAGTGCAACACTCATTAATCAATTGGGTGCAGTTGCCAAAGCAAATTTACTGCAGGAGTTGTTTGGAAATAATGCTGCCAATGCTGCCGGCATAAGTTACCTGCGTATCAGTATTGGCGCTTCTGATCTAAATGCAGCGGTATTCAGTTATGATGATCTCCCAGCCGGTCAAACGGATGTGAACCTTGATAATTTCAGTCTTTCACAGGATACTATTGATTTAATTCCTTTACTGAAAGAGATCATTGCCATCCGGCCAAACATAAAAATTCTGGGCTCGCCCTGGAGCCCTCCGGTATGGATGAAAGACAATGCCAGTTCAAAAGGTGGAGGTTTGCTGCCGCAATATTACGGCGTGTATGCCAACTATTTTATAAAGTACATTCAGGCCATGAAAGCAAAGGGGATTACTGTTGATGCCATCACTATCCAAAATGAACCTCAGCATGGAGGCAATAATCCAAGTATGGTGATGTCTGCAGCTCAGCAGGCCGAGTTTATTAAGACCAATCTTGGCCCTTCCTTCCAGGCTGCAGGGGTAGCAACAAAAATTATTATCTGGGATCACAACTGTGATAATCCAACTTATCCCATCACCGTATTAAATGATCCCGCAGCAAAAACGTTTATTGACGGCAGCGCATTTCATTTGTACAATGGAGATATCACTGCACTCAGCACTGTACACAATGCCCACAGTGATAAAAATCTTTATTTCACTGAGCAATGGACAGGTGCCAACGAGACTTTTGAAGCTAATTTTATGCGGCATATTAAAAATGTGATCATTGGTTCCATGCGTAACTGGAGCAAAGTGGCTTTGGAGTGGAATCTTGCAAGTGATCAGAATTATAATCCGCATACACCTGGTGGCTGCACAGAATGTAAAGGAGCATTAACGATAGCATCCAGCGTAAGCAGGAATGTAGGTTATTATATCGTAGCGCAGGTGGCTAAATTTGTACCATTTGGTTCAGTACGAATCTTCAGCAATGTAGTAAACAACTTACCGAATGTGGCTTTCAAAAGGCCTGATGGGAAAAAAGTATTGTTGGTATTAAATGAAGCCAATACAATTGCATCATTCAATATCCGCTACCAGGCAAAATGGGTAAATGTATCTTTACCGCCATTAAGCGCAGGAACATTTATCTGGTAAAAATATATGATACGGGCATTGGTGCACTTTGATGATTTTTTATTCAGATGCCAGGCGGTAAAAGTTATTTTATAAAATAAAAAGGTACCAGATTTTAATATCAATAAATATCAATAAATGAAAAAGCAAATTAGTACGTTGTTGCTGGTTGTAATTTTTTCCGGCACATGCCTCACAAGTAAAAGCCAGGGAATAATGTCAAAAACTTTTTTCACTGCAGGGAAGAAAGTAGCTGTTTATACCACGGCTGAAAATGCCGGCCTTAAATTATCCGCAAATGGTACAGCTGAGTTTATAGCAATGGCCCAGCCGGTAGAAACACAGATCTGTGTATTTGTGGATCCTGATAAAACTTTTCAAACATTTTTAGGAATTGGCGGAGCACTAACAGATGCCTCAGCAGAAACCTACGCCAAACTGCCTGCAGCAAAACAGCAGGAATTATTAAAAGCCTACTTTGATAAAAAAGATGGCATTGGTTATACCATCGGAAGAACCAATATTGCCAGCTGCGATTTCAGCAGCAGCAGTTATATGTATGTTCAGGACAATGACAGGGAATTAAAAACCTTTGATATTGCCCCCGACAGGAAATTTAAAATTCCTTTTATCAAAGCTGCTATTAAAGCAGCTGGTGGTAAATTAAATTTGTTTGCAAGCCCATGGAGCCCTCCTGCCTGGATGAAAGACAATAATGATATCCTGCAGGGAGGCCATTTAAAAAAAGAGTATTATGCCAGCTGG
>JAYVUL010000292.1:0-3584 GCA_043787935.1 Chitinophagaceae bacterium
TAAAATACAACACCATACCTGTACAGCAGATCATTAAAAACCAGTTGATAAAAGGAATATAGATCTGCCCTTTAATATTAGAAGGAAAATATACTTTATGCCGGAGCCAGATATTTAGCCTTATTACTTCATTTACCAATGTAAAACAACCACTAATCAGTGCTTGGCTGGCGATGATAGTAGCAAGCGTAGCAATCACCACAGTAAAGATGTAAATGCCGGAAGGGATTGTTCTGTGGAACGGGCTGATGTTGGCCATTGCTTCACCCTGGTGTTTTATCAGCCATGCCGTTTGTCCGGCGTAGCTCAGCACCAGGCAAATTTTAATGTACATCCAGCTCCAGCGAATATTGTTGCGGCCCACCTGGTCCATATCACTGTACAATGATTCGGTACCTGTGGAGCACAAAAAAATACCCCCTAACAACCAGAAACCTTCAGGATAATCTTTTATCAGATAAAATGCATACGATGGATTGAGTGCTTTTAAAATCAGCCAGTTGCCACTTACATCCATCATACCAATAACACCAATAAAGGAAAACCATACAAGCATAACAGGGCCAAAAACTTTACCTATTTTTCCGGCGCCTATTTGCTGAAAAAGTAATAGTAGCACCAGTATACCGATTACCCAGGGAACAGTAATAAGTTCAGGATTAAATTTTTCCAAACCTTCAATGGCCGATGCAACTGAAATGGGTGGTGTAATAATGCCATCGGCTATTAGGAATGCTGCACCGATAATAGCAGGAATGGCCAGCCATTGACCAAAATACCGTCTTACCAAAGCATATAATGAAAAGATGCCACCTTCCCCATTATTGTCAGCCCTGAGTACGATGAAAATATATTTGATGGACCTAAGCAACATAAGTGTCCAGAATACAGCATTTAAAACGCCCAGTGCCTTTGTAGCGTTAATAATTTCGCCTTCGTGAAAAATAGCCGTGTATGTATAAAGCGAGGAAGTACCAGTATCGGCAAATACAATACCCATGGCTATTAATAAACCAGCGGAGTAAACCTTTGAGTGAAAATTAATATGTTGTTGATTGTTCATTTAAAATTAGCCACTGGTTAACCAGTGGCTAATTATTAGTTTATGATTTATATTTTATAAAATGCATAAAAGATATTTTAGAAATGATACACTGCCGCAAGTAAGAAACTGCCAGCCGAATTTGCTGTTGGTGTTGCATTTTTGTAAAACAGGTTGTTACCGGTTCTATCAAATCTAAACTCCGGGATGATGGTTAAATTGTCTATTTAAAAGTTGGCCGATAAGGTTGGTGCAAAAGCATTTTTCAAACCAAGGTACTCATCTTTATCGCTGATATACTCTGTTCTTAAAGTTAAGCCTAGCCAGGTAGCAGCATCATAATTTAAATACAATGCAGCACCACTCCAGGTTGATTTATGAAAAGTACCATTAACACCAATACTGAACTTGCTGTTAACTGTATATGTCGCCACTATATCGCCCTATACAAGTTTTTTATAATCGCTTTGTTTACCACCTGCAAAATTAAAATACACTTTCAATTTATCATCTTTTGATGTTGTAGAAAACTGGGCGATAAATGTTTTTGGAGCAGCAGGGGCATACCTGAAATCAATTGGGTTTGAGATACCGACCATTAAAGCCGATTTTCTACCAAGGCGGATATCCGTCTTTAGGCCAGTATGTGAAAATGGCCCGTTGGTAAACATATAACTCATGCTGTAATTTCTGTTTAGATAAGGATCCAGTACTTCATAACCAATGTGTGTACCCCAAGTACCGAAAGTAAATTTTATAACGGATGATGGGGAATAAATAACATATAACTGTTTTATGGCCAGCCTTGTGTTGGCATCATTGTAAGCAAATTCTTCTGCCCTATTACCAAAGCCCAAATCAACAGTAGTACTCACTTTACCAAAACTATGGTCAGCCCGAACAGAGGCCATTCCTAATTCAAAAGAATTAGTAGACCTTGTAAAACTTGTACGGCTATTGTAGGGAGACGTTTTCGGATTGTTAAAATCGAACCTGTAATAACCAGCAACAGAACCAGTAATGGTAAGTGGAGATGCAACTTGTTTTGTGGTGTCATTAACCTGTGCAAATGTACATTCCATTGCAAAAATGGCTATAGCCAAAATCATTATTTTCTTCATCTTCAATTTTTTATTTTAATTTATCCAGTTCAATATTTAATTGAAGGATGTTTATTTTTTCTGTGCCAAACATTCCCATTAAAGGTTTTTGTGTTTGCTGTGCAACAATACTGTTTATTTTTTCTGCTGAAATGTTTCTCGCTTTTGCAATTCTTGCAATCTGCACCAAGGCGCCTTTTGCAGAAAGGTCAGGATCTAATCCACTTCCTGAAGCAGTCACCAGTTCAGCAGGGATGTCTTCTTTTTTTACACCGGGATTGTGTACCAGAAAACTATCAACCCTGTCCTGTACCTGTTTTAAATAATCGGGATTACTTGGTCCCTTATTGCTGCCACCGCTACCGGCAGCATTGTACCCAACAGCAGAAGGACGGCTGTTAAAATAATTGTCGGCAGTAAAATTCTGACCTTCTAATTTATAACCTACTACTTTGTTATTTACAGTTACGGTTTCACCTTGTCCTTTATTAGGCCCAGCCTGTGCTATGCCCCAGATAACCAGTGTGTAAATGCCCATAAATACTACGATGCAGACGAACGTAAGCTTTAAAGCGGGGAGAATATATTGTTTCATTTTATAAAATTTAATTGTTTTTTAAAACCATACAGATACTAACAAATCCAGTAATTTAATACCAATAAAAGGTACTATTACGCCACCCAGGCCATAGATCAGTAAGTTCCTTCTTAGCAACGCACTTGCGCCAATGGGTTTGTAAGCAACCCCTTTTAAGGCCAGCGGAATCAGCATCGGGATAATAAGTGCATTAAAAATTACCGCCGATAAAATAGCACTTTCAGGACTGTGCAGGTGCATGATGTTTAAACCCTGCAATGCCGGAATGGAAGTAATGAACAATGCCGGAACGATAGCAAAATATTTAGCCACATCATTGGCAATGGAGAAGGTGGTGAGTGTTCCCCTTGTCATCAGCAATTGTTTACCGATCTCTACAATTTCTATCAGCTTGGTGGGGTCATTGTCAAGGTCAACCATGTTACCCGCTTCTTTTGCAGCAGCAGTTCCACTGTTCATAGCCACACCCACATCAGCTTGTGCCAGGGCAGGAGCATCATTGGTACCATCACCCATCATCGCAACCAGTTTACCACCTTGTTGTTCCTGCTTGATATAATTCATTTTGTCTTCCGGTTTTGCTTCGGCTATAAAATCATCTACACCAGCTTTTTCTGCAATGAACTTTGCGGTTAAAGGATTATCACCCGTTACCATCACCGTTTTTACACCCATTTTACGGAGCCGTTCAAAACGTTCCTGGATGCCGGGTTTAATGATGTCCTGCAACTCAATCACACCTAACACTTTATTGTTTTCACTTACTACCAATGGTGTACCTCCATTGCTTGAAATGATGGTAACCCTTTCAGCAGTTTCATTCGGGAATGTATTACCAGCTTTG
>JAYVUL010000293.1:0-18525 GCA_043787935.1 Chitinophagaceae bacterium
TGCGGCGATGGCGAAATTGGTAGACGCACTACTTTGAGGTGGTAGCGCCCGAAAGGGTGTGGGAGTTCGAATCTCCTTTGCCGCACAAAAAAACCTTTCCATTTTCGGAAAGGTTTTTTACTGTTTATAACTGAAAATCTTTTTTAATTGCTTCCACTGCATTGCCTACATCCGTTTGCACTTTTTGAATAAGTGCTCCAAGAGAGCCATTGTCTTCAGCGGCTTTGCCCAACTTTTCTATTTCCCTAATGGTTGCTTTTGAAGAAATAATACCCATATTATCAATAGTTGGCTTTATCCGGTGTGCAATTTCTCCTACTGTAGTAAACTGCCTCTGCTCATAACTCTCCTTCATATCCTGCAAATGAAGTGGTATTTGCTGCACAAACATCTTCAGCATCTTTATTATAAATGCTTCATTCCCCCTGCTGATAATTCTTATTTCACTCAGATCATAGTATGCCGGTTCAGGCTCTTCAGGCAGGTCCTCCGCCTTTTTGGTTTTATTCAACGATCCATTAATATGCAGCATGCCAGCCATCATTTTCATCAGGTCTTCCTCTTTGAATGGCTTGGCCAGGTAGTCATTCATACCGGCGGCTATACATTTTTCATTATCTCCTTTGATGGCATTGGCAGTTAATGCAATTACAGGTAAAGTAGCACTGATTTTACTGCGGATAATACCGGCTGCCTCAAACCCATTCATCACCGGCATTTGAATATCCATCAATACAAGATCAACCTGGTTGTGCGTAAGATATTCAATTGATTCCAGGCCATTACCGGCTTCAATTGTTTCTGCCCCGTAGTTTTCCAAAATAGTGGCAGCCACCAGCCTGTTAATTTCATTATCATCCACCACCAGTATTTTTTTACCGGCCAGCATACTTTCATCCGCCACAAATATATCTCTTGAAGGCAGGTCCCCGACAAGGCCTTTGGGCAGGGTAATCAGAAAGGACATAGAGGTTCCTACTCCCCTTTCGCTGATTACATTTATTTCTCCACCCATTAATTCTATCAGTTCCTTACAAATACTCATACCCAACCCGGTACCGCCATACTGCCTTGTTACAGATTCATCTTCCTGCGAAAATTTTTCAAACAGGTTCTGCCTGAACTTTTCTTCCATACCAATGCCGGTATCTTTTATTGTTACCTGTATGGTTTGGTTCATTTTTGTATTATTGATCACCTCAAGCATAATATCAACACTCCCTTTCTCTGTAAACTTTATAGCATTACTGATGATGTTCAGCATCACCTGGTTGAGCCTGTATGGATCGCCTAAAAATACCTCTGAAACCTTTTCATCCAGCAAAGAGTTAGTTAAGGACAGCCCTTTTTCTTCGGCCTTATGGTTTAATGCCTGCATAGCTCTTTTAATGACCGCCTTTGGCTCAAATGCTATTTTCTCGAGGCTCAGCTTTCCTGCTTCTATTTTAGACAGGTCTAAAATATCATTGATGATGACCAGTAAATTTTCAGAAGCTGAATTGATGGTACCTAAATAGAATAGTTGTTTCTTATTCAGTGTCGTTTTAGATAACTGGTTGGACATGCCGAGGATGGCATTCATGGGTGTCCGTATTTCATGACTCATATTGGCCAGGAATACTTCTTTGCTTCTTGTAGATTGCTCAGCCTGTTCTCTTGCCACAGTAAGTTCTAACTCCAGTTGTTTTTGGGCTGTGATATCGAGGTGAATACCGATTGTGCCAATCAGTTCACCAGTATCATTATACCGAGGAGCGCCACTTACGAGCCACCACCTTACCTGTCCTCTTTTATCTTTAATTACAATTTCATAAGCATCTGAAATACCTTTTCTCCGTTCCTCATTTTTGCGCTCCATCAGCTCAATGTTCTCTCCCTTTGCAAAAATTTGAGCCGCCCTTTTGCCCAGCAATTCTTCCAGGCCATAACCACACATATCACAGAAACACTGGTTGGCAAATAAAATTTTCTCTTCGGTATCCACCTCCAGCAAACCGAGGTTCATATTGTCAATGATACTGCGGTATTTTTCTTCTCTTATCCGCAATATATTTTCTGCATATTTTTCTGTGGTTACATCTGTGTATTTCCACAAGCTGCCTTTGAATATTTTGTTATTGTAAATAGGAATGTAGTCCCTCTTTATTATACGGCCATCATTCAGTTCCAGGATTTCGTTTAATGCAGGTTTTTGAAATTCAATCAGGGATAAAATCCTTTCTTCAAAAAAATCAGCGTCTTTAAAAAGCTTGCTGTTATCTGCAAAAAAATCTCTGCAGTCCTTTCCTTTCAACTCTTCCGGAGAAACGGTGATGCCGAATATTTCACAATACAATTCATTGATGAGTACCACCCGCCGGTTTTCATCTTCCACTAAAATACCCGTTTGTAAATTAGTGATAAGCGATAGCAGCCGGCTTTCTGATTCATTCAGTTTTTCATCAGCTTTCTTTCGCTCAGAAATATCCAGCATCAGGCCTGTAAATACTTTGGCGCCGGTTGCTGAATAATGTGAAAAAGAGCAACTCAATGAACGCCAGGCAAGTCCACGGCCGGGCAATATTAATCTTGATTCTAAATAGAAGGGGCTTGATGATTTTGAAGAATGGCTGAGTGCCTTATTCATAGCGTCCAGGTCATCAGGATGCAAAAACTGGGTAACCTTAAAAATATTACATGGCTTTACCCCAAAAATCTTTTCAATAGCAGGGCTGATATAGGTATACCGGAATGAGCCGTCTTCCCTTGCTTCAAATTCAATCAGTACACCAGGCATATTGCAGGCTATACGCTGCAACTGGCTGGTATCACCAGTGGAAGAAAAATCTTTTTTTTCAGGATCATTTGTACCTGTAAACAACTGTTTGGCCTGCTTTTCACCGGCAGTATCTTTATCATAATAAACTGCTGCATGTGGTTTCCCTCCCTGCTCTTTTTCTTTTAACCCCGGCTTATCAACCTCCCATTTTATTCCTGCATTTTTACGCATAACTTTTGATTTAAAATTTGACAACCGGTTGCAACTGCCATTACAGGGCAATTTCTTTTTGTTGTATCATTTTATAAATGGTTGATTTGCCGATATCTAATTTTTCTGCCACCAGCAGCACATCATCGTCATATTTATTTAAAAAATGTTTGATAATGTCGCAGGTATATTGCCTTAAAGATTTCTGTTCCAGGGTAAAAATTTCATCAGATTTAGTGGAATTAAAAGTGATGTCTTCAGCACCAATTTCACCATCGGTACACATTACTGAAGCCAGTTCCATTATCGCTTTCAGTTCCCTTATGTTTCCGGGGAAATGATAACCGAGCAATTTTTGTTTTGCTTCAGAAGAGATGGACGTTGACCCCAGCTTATTGTCTTTTGCAAATTCGTCGGTAAAATATTTTGCCAGTATCAGCACATCGTTTCCCCTGTCACGTAACGGCGGCAACTCAATAGGCAAACCTATTATACGGTAATAAAGATCTTCCCTGAAGTTGCCTTTCTTTACTTCATCTGCCAGGTTTTTATGAGTGGCCACAATGAGCCGGATATCTAATTTAACTTTTTCATTTCCGCCTACCCTCACTACTTCTCTTTCCTGCAATACCCTTAATATTTTACTTTGCAAATTCAAATCGAGTTCGGCAATTTCATCAAGGAAAATACTGCCACCATTGGCTTCTTCAAACTTCCCTGCTTTTCTTGCTACTGCGCCGGTAAAGGCTCCTTTTTCATGGCCAAACAATTCACTCTCCACCAGTTCTTTGGGTATTGCGGCCATATTAACCGCAACAAAAGGTTTTTTCTTTCTTTCGCTGTTATAGTGTATTGCTTTTGATACTACTTCTTTACCGGTACCCGTTTCACCGGTGATAGATACATTGATATTGGTTTTGGTAGCCTTCTCCATCAATGCAAAACTCTTAAGCAGGGCCGGGCTATTACCTTTGATACTTTTATCAAAAGCAAATTTTTGCCCCAATTCTTCCTTCAGATGTTCCACTTCCTTTTTAAGGTTACCCATCTTGCGGATGTTGATGACCGCATTCCAAAGCATGTCTTTGGTATTTTCATCTTTGATGAGGTAATCAGTAACTCCCATTTTTAAAAGATTCACCGCAACAGCTATTTCTTCCTGCCCGCTGATGACAATTACAGGTATGCTGTCGTCTGTTTCCTTTATTCTCTGGTATAGTTTATCACCGGTAAAATCAGGCAATGAGAAATCTATTGAAATGAGATCTGGCTTTTTATGTAAGTTGGCCAGGCATTCTTTACCGGTAATAAAACGGGTAATCACATAATCTTCATTCAGCGAAAGATGGTATTCCAGTATTTCTCCATACCAGGGATCATCTTCTACTATAAATATCTTGTATGGCTCCATAGAAATTAACCTTTAAATATTGGTTTTGATTGTCCTTTTCAATAAACAGTAACGAAGTATTTGGCAGTTAATTGTCCGTTTTTTGGAATTATCCAAAAAATAAAAATACCCTCCTGAAAAAATGGAGTTTCTATGAAATGGCTGGCTGTAATTAATGTGGAGCGCAGAAACTAAGATGCAAAAAAAGCTGCCCGGCAGCAGTAATGCACAGAATTTACCAGCAGGGAGAAAATAGAATTGCCTGGCGTTAAAATAATTTTTTGCATAAAAAATCCCACCATAAAAAGATGGGATATAAAAAAAATGAATTGCTTGTTAATTATGCAACAGCCTTGTTTACCAGCGCCGCTGCTTCACTCAATAATATTGCACTCTGCACTTTCAACCCGCTTTCATCGATGAGTGTTTTGGCCACATCGGCATTGGTACCCTGCAGGCGTACAATGATTGGTATTTCAATATTGCCGATAGACTGGTAAGCATCAATAACCCCCTGTGCCACACGGTCGCAGCGTACAATACCCCCAAAAATATTAATAAGTATGGCTTTTACCTTTGGGTCTTTCAGAATGATCCGGAAACCAGCTTCCACTGTTTGTGCATTGGCTGTACCCCCAACATCCAGAAAGTTAGCTGGCTCACCACCACTTAATTTAATCATATCCATTGTAGCCATTGCAAGGCCCGCGCCATTTACCATACACCCCACATTACCATCCAGTTTTACAAAATTAAGGTTAAACTTTCCTGCTTCAACTTCAGTTGGGTCTTCTTCACTCACATCCCTTAAGGAAGCAATTTCCGGGTGGCGCATGATGGCATTATCATCAACATTCATCTTACAATCTACTGCAATAATTTTTTCATCACTTGTCTTAAACAAAGGGTTTATCTCCAGCATACCACAATCAAGGCCTACATAAGCAGCGTATAAGTTAGTGACAAATTTCACACAGTTTTTAAACGCCTCCCCGCTTAAACCCAAATTAAAAGCGATCTTCCTTGCCTGGAAGGCCTGCAGCATTCCGCCCGGGTATACCCATTCTTTAAATATTTTTTCTGGGGTATCATGTGCCACATCCTCAATGTTCATACCGCCTTCGGTACTGTACATAATTACATTTTGCCCCTTTGTTCTGTCAAGCAAAATAGACAGGTAAAATTCTTTAACCGGGTTGGCACCTTCATAATAAACATCCTGTGCCACCAGTACTTTATTCACTACTTTACCTGCCGGCCCGGTTTGTATGGTTACCAAAGTGCCTCCAATGATATTCTGGGCAATTTCTTTTACTGCTTCCGCATTTTTACCTACGGCTACTCCACGCTGGTCTTTACCCACAATAGTACCCTTACCCCTGCCGCCGGCATGTATCTGTGCTTTTACCACAGCGAATTTACTTCCATACTGGGTATGGATCTGTTTGTACGCATCTTCTGCCTCGGTGGCAGTATTGCAGGCAATTCCTTCCTGCACGGGCACATTGTATTTCTTTAATAATTCTTTGGCTTGATACTCGTGGAGATTCATTTTATAAAAAATTTGCAGCGAAGATAATGAACTGTTTTCAGTTTACCGATTGCAGTTTTTTAAGTTTTTGCCTGTACCCGGTCAGCTCTCCGGAACACTGCCCGGAGGTTTGCTTTTACACAATTTCTAACAGTATCTTCACTTACCTTTGGCAATCGTTTTTTATATGGCATCCCATTGTTTGGTACCAATTAAAAAACAACTTACTGACTTTGTAATTTAACGGATGAATAAAATTTTCTTCACTCTTTTACTGGTGCTGGTATACCAATCTTCCTTTTCGCAGGGTGGCTCCGATTTAATTAACGGCGCATTCAGTGACAGGGGTAACCGTGGCAACACCGGCAAAAAAGACAGCATTGGTTTTGAACACAGGAATGATGCTAAGGATTCTATTACCATTTCCTTCAGGTACCTTGACTCTATCCGGAGCATCCGGCTTGATACCAGCTTTAATGATTTTTATAAATATTATGCAATTCCGGCCAGCCTCCAGTACCTGGGCAATACCGGCACAGCAGGATATTCCCTTATTTTTTCTCCTTTTACAAAAACTGGCTGGGATGCAGGTTTCCATTCTTTTGATGCCTACCGGTACACAACAGAAACTGCCCGTTTTTTTAAAACGACCAAACCGTTTACCCAACTCAGCTATCAACTGGCCACCGGTAAAGAGCAGGTGATAAAAATTTTACACACCCAAAACCCCAGGCCAAATTTTAATTTTGGTTTTGAATACCGGCTCATCAATGCCCCCGGTTTTTTTATTAACCAAAACAGCAATCACAGCAACTACCGGCTTTTCAGCAATTACCAGGGAAAAAGAAAACGATATGCCGCTTATTTTTTCATTATGGGCAATTCGATAAAAAGTTCAGAAAATGGTGGTATGGTGCGAAATGCTTACCTGGATACTCCCTTATATGCAAAGCGGTTTTCCATACCGGTAAACTTATCTTTCTCAAAAGACTATAACCCCAACCCATTCAATAGTTTTGTAACCACCGGCCATAAAGACAAAGACTTTACTTTCTTTTTAAGGCAGAGTTATGATATCGGCAAAAAGGATTCCATCGCCATTAATGATTCCACCACCGAGTACCTGTTTTATTCCAAGTTGCGGTTTCAGCACACTTTTACTTTTACCAGCAGCAGTTTCACCTATATTGATACGGTGCTTTCCGGGTCAAGGAGAATTGACTCAGCGATCTACCAAAACTGGTACGACACCAGTATTTCCAGCTCATCCAGATTGTTCCAGGCTACAGATGCATGGAAAATAGTGAGTAATGATTTTTCCCTGCTGCAATTTCCTGACACCAAAAATTCTGGCCAGTATGTATTAGCCGGTGCAAGGCTGGAAAACATCAAAGGAACTTTTACTTCAGGCAGCAAAAATTATTACAACATCATTTTGCATGGCGAATACCGCAACAAAACAAGGAACAAGTTGTGGGATATTTTAGCCAAAGGTGAATTTTACCTGAATGGGTTTAACAGTGGCGACTATAGTGCCTATGCCACTTTATCAAGGTTCTTAAATAAACGTTTTGGCAATGTGAGTTTGCTTTTTCATAATGTAAACCGCAGCCCGTCATTTATTTACAACAGCAATTCCTCTTTCAATTTTGAAAAAACCGGCTTACCAGGCAAAGAGAATATCACCATTTTTAAAGCCACGGCAGACAATCCCATTATCAGTTTATCTGCCGCCAATTATTTTATTACCAATTATTCCTACTTTGCTACCTATTATAAAACGGGCCAGTACAGTAAGGTCATTAACATTTTGCAGGTAAATGCCTCCAAAAAATTCAGGCTCACTAAAAGGTGGAACCTGTATAGCGAAGTAACGGTGCAGCCAACAGACGGCGCCTCGCCCATAAAACTCCCCTTAGCTTTTACCCGAAACCGCCTTGCTTACGAGGGTATATTTTTTAAAAACCTAAACCTTAGCACCGGCATTGAGATCAGGTATTATACACCTTATAAAGCGTATGATTATTCACCGGTGATGGGTCAGTTTGTACCACAAGATTCAGTGAAACTAAATAACCGGCCAGACATCAGCGCCTTTATGCACTTCAGGATAAAATCATTTACGGGCTTTTTACGTATTGATAACCTGAATACGGTGAGCTTTGAAAATGGCTTTGGTTTCACGAAAGATAATTTTGCTGCACCACATTATGTTTATCCGGGATTCCTTTTCAGGTTTGGGATACAATGGAATTTTGTGAATTAAGTGCCCCCGTCTTTTACCCCGGGTATTAAGGACGCAGTTGATAAACCCGGTATGGTGTTAAGAAATGCTTTAGACGGTTAGATTGGGCTAATTCAAATTTGGGGACTGGAAAATAATTAACATCGCAGTGTTACCGGATTTTTATGGCAAGGCCGGAATTTAATTTTGTTATACCTTTTCAGCATGAAAAAGTTTTTTCTGTTCATATTGTCATTATTCCAAAAGAAAAATTGTTGTAAATGAAGAATTTACTGGCAGCAACCCTGTTGGTATTGGCAGCCGCTGCAGGTAAAGCCCAGGTACTGATAGGGCAAATGGCCCCGGAGATTTCTTTGCCAGACACCCAAGACAGTATCAAAAGCCTGCATTCATTGAAAGGCAAAGTGGTTATGATTGATTTCTGGGCTAGCTGGTGCGGCCCCTGCAGGGCTTCAAACCCTAACGTGGTAAGGCTGTATAAAAAATATAAAGACAAAGGTTTTGAAGTATTTGGCGTTTCAATCGACAGTAAAAAAAGTGCCTGGATAAAAGCAATAAAGCGGGATAAAATAAATTACCTGCAGGTAAATGATAATGGAGGTTGGGCTGCTGAAACAGCAGTAACCTATGATGTAAATGCCATCCCAACTACTTTTTTAGTGGATAAAAAAGGGGTAATAGCAGCGGTTGATTTAGAAGGGGAAAGTTTGGAAAGTAAAATCCTGGAGTTGCTGCAATAAATATTTTTCTACAATACCTGCACAATCAAAAATTTTAAATAATGAGTGTATTCCTGCCCTCTAATAATCGGGTGGTCGGCTGATTGTGCGTTAAAAATCACCTGCCTCAACCGGCGTTTGGCATCTTTGGCAGCATCATAAATGATATCCAGGAACAACTCCGGTTGTACCAGGTTGGTGCAACTGGAAGTTACTAAAAAGCCTCCGGGCCTGACCAGTTTCATACCCCTCAAATTAATTTCTTTGTACCCCGATATTGCCTTGTCAATGCTGCTCCGGCTTTTGGTGAAAGATGGCGGATCAAGCAGTACAACATCCCATTGACGGCCTTCTTTGGTCCAGTTTTTCAGCACATCAAATGCATTTACACAAACAAAATCACAAACAGTTTCAAGCCCATTCAATGCGGCATTTTTATTGCACATATCAATGGCATTTTGAGAAATATCCAATCCGGTAACTTTTTTGGCCCCATAATGTGCAGCGCTGATTTCAAAAGAACCGGTATAACAAAATGCACCCAGCACCTCAGCGCCTTTTACGATATGCTGAATCGCCTTGCGGTTTTCCTGCTGGTCGAGGAAGAAACCTGTTTTCTGCCCATTGGCAATATCTACATGAAACTTCATTCCGTTCTCGTTGATGATAATATTGGTATCAAATACGGAACTTAAAAAGCCTTTCTGTTGTTCCATACCCTCCAGCTCCCTTACCGGCACATCGTTTCGCTCGTAAATACCTTTTGGGCTAAAGATCTTTTCCAGTGCTTTTACAATAGCTGGCTTCCAGGCATCGATACCCAATGCCAGCGTTTGTATCACAAAATAATCATTAAACTTATCAATGATCAACTGCGGCAGGTCATCTGCTTCGCCAAAAATGAGCCGGCAGTTTTCTGTATAACCAATCTGCTGGCGGTATTGCCATGCTTTTTTGATCCTGTTGAAAAAGAATTCCTCATTAATGACCTCATTTTTATCCCTGGTAAGCAACCGCACCATTATCTGCGATTGTGTATTTATATAGCCTCTGCCTATAAAATTTTTATCATGGGTAAATACATCCACAATCTCCCCTGGTTTTGGTGATGCATCCAGCAATTTGCCCCTGTTTACCTCATTGCCAAATATCCATGGATGGCCAAGTTCTACCCGGCGACTGATATTTTTATTAAGTATAATGCTTTTCATGGGGCAAATGTAATTTTTAAATGTTGAAGCGCTGTGAAGGAGATTTTGAAAAGAATTCCTGCAGTATCCGTGCTCCTTTTTGGTAAATCCATGCCTGCAATAGCTTTTAAAATGGGGGAAGCAGAAAAATGATTTCCTGTTAAAAAGCTGGAAGATAGCACCGGAAAACAAAATAAAGTGCTGCGCTGTTGTTGCAAAGGATAGCTTCATTCCTGTTGAATTAATTTACCATTGTTGACAGCTATAATAGAAAAATAGCTTCAATACCATTTATTCAAATAATAAACGTTGACAATTTGGCTGCAATACAGCATTGGCAAAATGTTTGACAATCGTACATTTGCACACAATTTTTGGGTAATGAGGAAATTCCCGTTTTTAGGAAAGAATAAAAATATAACCAATATGAAACAAAATATGACCGATACCGGAAACAATTCAGAAGAGATTACAGTTGAAGAACCAATCAATATCAACAGTGATTCAGATGTTCCCGGCAATACAAACCTGTCTAACCCGGAGCCTGAAAATGCTGTGGGGAAAATTCAGACAGAACTGGATGAGCAAAAAGATAAATACATCCGCCTTTTTGCCGAGTTCGATAACTTCAAAAGGAGAAACGCGAAGGAAAGAATAGAGTTGATACAGACTGCAGGCAAAGAAGTTATCACGTCGATGCTGGATGTATTAGATGACTGCGACAGGGCCGAAAAGCAACTGCAAAACAGTGAAGACCTGGAGCAGATAAAACAAGGGGTGCAACTGGTATTTGGGAAATTGAGAAATACACTGCAGGCAAAGGGTTTGAAAGCAATGGAAAGTATCAATGCCGGTTTTGATGTGGAGAAGCATGAGGCCATTACCGAAATACCGGCGCCAACAGCAGCATTAGCCGGCAAGGTATTGGATGAAGTACAAAAAGGATATTACCTGAATGACAAGATCATAAGGTTTGCCAAAGTAGTAGTGGGAAAGTAACGGGTTTTCTGGTAAAGGGTTTGGAGTTAATGAATTTAATCAGTTTTAGTAATAATAAACAAGCCCTACATTTTTAGGGATCTAATTTCCCTTTAGGGGACACGGCGTATGAAGAAAGATTTTTATGAAATACTTGGGGTATCTAAATCTTCCTCCCAGGAGGAGATAAAGAAAGCCTACCGAAAAGTAGCGATGCAGTTTCACCCGGACCGTAACCCCGGGGATAAGCCTTCTGAAGAAAAATTTAAAGAGGCAGCAGAAGCATACGAAATATTAAGTGATCCGGATAAACGGGCCCAGTATGACCGTTTTGGCCACCAGGCATTTGGTGCCGGCCGTGGTAATGGCGGAGGTGGTTTTAGCGGTGCCGGTATGAATATGGATGATATCTTTAGCCAGTTTGGAGATATTTTCGGTGAGGAGAGCCCCTTTGGCAGTTTCTTTGGTGGTGGTGGCGGCGGACGCCGTTCAGCTTCGGGTAGCCGGAGCCGTGGTGTACGCGGAAGTAACCTCAGGATTAAGATAAAACTAACTTTTGAGGAAATGGCCAAGGGCGCCGGTAAAACGGTAAAAGTAAAAAAATATGTATCCTGTACTACCTGCACCGGCAGTGGCGCCAAAGATAAAAACAGTACTCAAAGTTGCGGTACCTGTGGCGGAAGCGGGCAGGTAAGAAGGGTACAGAATACTTTTCTTGGCCAGATGCAAACTGTTACAACCTGCCCAACCTGTAATGGTGAAGGCAGTACCATCACCAATAAATGTACGGCCTGCAAAGGAGACGGAAGGGTGTACGGAGAAGAAACGGTAACTATTGATATACCCGCAGGTGTGCAGGAAGGAATGCAACTTAGCATGAATGGAAAAGGAAATGCCGGTGAACGGGGCGGTGCCCATGGCGACCTGATTGTATTGATTGAGGAAGAAGCACACGCACAACTGCACCGGGATGGACTGAATGTTGCATTTGACCTTCACCTCTCCTTTCCTGAAGCAGTATTTGGCACACAGGTAGAGGTTCCTACCATAGATGGCAAAGCAAAAATAAAGATCCCCCCAGGCACACAAAGCGGTAAAATTTTCAGGCTGAAAGGGAAAGGGTTTCCTTCAGTAAACAGTTATGAAAAAGGCGACCAGCTGATCCATGTAAATATCTGGACACCACAGCAGGTAAGTACTGAAGAAAAAGCCATGCTGGAAAAGATGCATGACAGTAATAATTTTCAGCCTAAGCCGGAAAAAGGGGACAAGTCTTTTTTTGATAAAGTGAGGGAGATGTTCAGTTAATCGTCGTTGTCTTTTTTCTTTTTCGATTTTGATTTGCTGTATATCTTCCGGGCATTCTCCACCAACTGTACAAATTCTTTTTGCAGGTAATCATTGGGGTTATAGGTACTTAGGGCAACAGTTTCAATGGCTGCCCAGTCTATCTTTGCAGGCAGGTATTTTGATTGCCGGAGTTTCATCCCAAACATGGCTATTGCAGCACCCAATTGCAGGTCTTTATTAATACCGCTGAAATGTTTTGATTCTCCGCTGCATTGGTATTGCATTTGTTTTTCCACATTTGTATTAGACGGTGAATAACGTAAACCAACTTCAGCCAAAGGATTATTAACTGCTGCCAGTGCCAGTAAACTGTCATTGGCAATGGTGGGCGCTATTTCAAAAATAGCCAGCACGCTGTTGCCGCTGCCTATTTCTCCACCATCTAAAGTACCTGTACTGTCGGCAATGGCATCCCTTTTATTATCAAAGCCAATCAGCCGGTAATCTTTTACCAGTGAGGGATTAAACTGCACATTCAGGAAAACATCATCTGCCACTGCATAAAAAGTTTGTGTCACTTCTTTTACCAATACTTTTTCAGCTTCTTTTATATCATCCAAATAAGCATAATTTCCATTGCCCCTTTTTGCCAATGTTTCCAGTTTAGAATCTTTGTAGTTGCCCATACCCACGCCGAGGCAGGTCAGGTAAACGCCAGACTGCCGTTCCCTTGTGATCAAATCCTCCAACGCCTTTTCCGAAGTTTCACCAACATTAAAATCACCATCAGTGGCCAATATCACCCTGTTGTTACCATTTTTAATGAAGGCCCTTTTAGCAACCATATAAGCCAACCTGATAGCCGATTCGCCCGGTGTATCCCCATTGGCAGTTAATTCTTCAATACTCTGGATGATTTTTTGTTTTTCAGCTCCACTCGTTGGCTGCATCCACACTGCCACAGAGCCACCATAGATAACTATTGAAACTGTATCTATTGGCCGTAAATTTTTTACCAACATCTGAAAAGCTGCTTTTACCAATGGTAAACGGTTTGGCAAATCCATGCTGCCGGAAGCATCAATTAAAAAAACGAGGTTGCTGGGCGGCACTTTTTCCATATCCAGCTTACGGGCATTCACATTCAGATAGAGCAGCCTTTTTTCTGAACTCCAGGGGCAGGTTGATAACTGGGATTCAATTTTAAAAAACTCCTTTTTTTCCGGCTCTTTATAGTTGAGGTTAAAATAATTCAACAATTCCTCCAGCCTTACCGCATCCGGCGGCACCACACTCTGCATATTTAAAAACCGGCGGATATTGCTGTACGATGCTTTATTTACATTCAGGGAGAAACCAGTGTTCGGAAATTTTTGTGTATTAACCACTTCATTTTCTACTAACGAAAAATAAGATTCATCACTTACAAACCAGGTATACTTAGAGGAAAGGCTCTGGTCTTTGGTAATGGAGATCAACTTTGGGCGGTTCTTGCTGGCATTACTCGATAATGGCTTCATGTTCACCTCCAAAAAAACATCGGAATTTATCCCAACGGATTTATTTTCATAGCCATCCAAACTTAAAGTAAGGGAGTCTAAATGTTTGGTGCTGGATATCCCAAAGCCACCTGTTGTTCCCGAATAATACAACAATTTATCAGAATGGAGGAGTATCTTGACATTTTGCAGGGACTCATTCTTTTCATCCTTAATTTCCCCACGTAAATAATACTGCCCACTGCCGTTAAGAAAGAAAAAGAGTAAAATAATATTGGTAAATAGACTTTTCAATAGCAAATATTAATACAAATTAAGATGTAATCCTTAAAAACGTTGCAACCACTACTTGTATTGCCTGTTACTCCGCGGTCAACTGGTAAATCTCTGCAAGATTCCGTCCCAGCCCATCATAATCAAGCCCAAAACCCAATAAAAAAATATTGGGAACACTAAACCCCAAATAGTCTATTACAATCGGGTATTCCAGCGCTTCAGGCTTATGCAACAGTGCAGCTATTTTAAGTGAAGCAGGCTGTTGGTTAAACAATTGGGGCAAGAATACGCTAAGTGTTCTGCCCGTATCAACAATGTCTTCAATAATTACCACATGCCGGTCTTTAAGCGGCTCATCGAGGCCGATAGAAGTAATTACGTTACCGGTAGATTTGGTGCCTTTATAAGAAGCCAGTTTGATAAAACATATTTCTGCCTCAATGCTGATCTCTTTAAACAAATCAGATGCGAACATGAAAGAGCCGTTTAAAATTGCAATGAAGATTGGCTTCTTCCCTGCGTAGTCTTTGTTGATTTCCGCTGCTACTGCTTTGATACGCTGTCTGATCTCTTCAGCCGGCAGATAGGGCTTAAATTTTTTGTCTAATACCTGTATGGTTGGCATCGTGTTTATTTGGGGGGGTTACTTTATATAAATTCTTTGGGTTAATTTTTTACCCAGTTCTATTTCAATAGCTTCATCGTATACATTATCCCGGGTGCAAACAATGAGGCACTATCCTGCCGCATACTGCCAGGCGGGTCTTCATTATCATAATATCCTGCTCCTTTTATCCACCTCACAATAAGAATAGAAATAAACCAGCCAATGGGTGAAATGTCACTAACATGTATTCATTTGCAAAAGGTGATTATCTCTGTCTGCTGTTTCTACTTCCCAACTATCAATTGCTGTCCAATACTCAAATTATCCGATGAAAGATTATTCCATTCTTTTAACTGCTGTACCGTAACCCCATATTTTTTTGATATGCTATACAGCCCTTCTTTTGCCAGTACCAGGTGTAGTTTTGGATCGGCCACTACAGGTTTCGCCTCCTTGGACAACGGGTAATTTTCAGCAATATTCTTAACGGGTTGCAAATAAAGTTTTGTACCCTCAGCAATTACTGTTCCCTTTGTTACCTGGTTATATTCTGCCAAATAATCCATTTGAATACCTTGCTGCTGCGACACATCATGCAAAGTCTCGTTTTTTTTACTGATATAAAAATTAACGGGGCCCCCGGCTGATTTCTTCTGCAAAAAAACGACCTGGTCTTTCTGCAAAATACCATCCTCCGTTAAATCATTAAACTGCAGCATCCGGGCAAGTTGTATGTCATTCCTGGTAGCAATCGCCAGCAATGAAGTCCCCTTTGCAGCAAACACACATTTTAATTTATTTACAAAAATGATTTTATCAGCCGGGGTTTCCGCAGCCGCACCATAAGTATTATTATTAACAGTTTTTAAAACCGGAGAAGCGTTTCCATTTATTGAATCCTCAGCATAATTAAATGGTACTTCCTTGTCATCCTCAAACTGGCTTTTGTCAAATTTTGGCACTTCCCCTGCTGCCATTAATGAGTATTGCTGCAAATTATATTGCTCAATATGTTTAATTAAAATATCCGGATATTTCGGGTTGGTAGCATATCCAGCTTTTTTTAATCCATAAGCCCAGCCCTTATAATCAGCCGGATTTAAAGAAAACAAGAAACCATACCGGTCGCTGCCCCGTAAAAAATTACTATGGTCGCGGTAAGATTCTTCTGCATTTTTATAATTACGGAAACATTCCCCCAACGCATCATCATCATGGCTTACACCACTGCCGCTCCAGGTGTTTTTGCATTTGATGCCAAAATGGTTGTTTGATTTTTTTAGCAATTCACTATTGCCGCTTTCCGTTTCCAACAGTCCCTGAGCCAGTGTGATAGCAGCGGGTACCCCCATCCTTTTCATCTCACGGATGGCGAGATCTTTATATTGCTCTATATACTGGGTAGGCGTTAAAGTCTGTGCCCCGGCAATTATGGTACAGGCAAGAAAAATAAATATGGTAAATAATTTTTTAATCATAGTTTTTCTTCAATAATAGATATACAAATACGGGTAATAAATTACAAAAAATGCTGCTTATTTTTTCAGGATGAAACTTAACCCATCCCTCACCGTCAGCAACACCTGCTCTACTCGGGTATCTTTTTTTACATGCTCATTAAAAGCATGAATGGCAATGGCGTTCTTCCCCGTTATTTCCTGCTGCAGCACCTGGCCGTGAAATAAAATATTATCTGCAATAATTAAACCGTTCGGTTTTAGGTTTGGCAAAATTAATTCGTAATACTCAATATACCCTGTTTTATCTGCATCAATAAATACGATATCCCACAATTCCGGCAGGGTGGGGATAACTTCTTTTGCATTACCTGTAATTTGCACAATCCGGTTGCAGTAAACAGACTGATCAAAATATGATTTGGCTATTGCAGCATCTTCCTTCCTTAATTCAATGGTAAATAACTTTCCATCAGCAGGTAATCCCTTAGCCAGGCACAATGCGCTGTACCCCGTAAAAGTGCCTACTTCTAAAATTCTTTTCGGCTGCATTAATCTACTGATAATGGAAAGCAATTGACCCTGCACTTTACCACTGAGCATATGTGGTTGTGCATGGTGCCGGGTAGTATACTCATTAATAGTTTCCAGCAATACCTCTTCCCCGGTGGAAAAAGCTGCTGCATATTGTTCGGCAAGATGGTTCACTAATCCGTCCATTTTATTCAACTTCTTTTTCGGCAATTAATATTTTCTCACTGTCTTTTACAGAAATTAAAAACAGGCCCAAAAAAGTAACCAGCCCATTTAATATCAAAATCTCTATCCCAATTTTAAATCCACCGAAAATGCTGGCGGATAGTTTTTTAAAACTATCTGCAGTTTCAACCGATAAGCCAAACCGCTTTACAAACCATTCAGGATTATTTAAAAAATCAACCCCAAAAATTACCACAGGCGCCAACAGGCAAACCGCCAATGCATATTTATCATTTATTTTACGGTGTGTCAAAATGCCAAAAGCAAATAAGCCAAGCAAAGGACCGTACGTATAACCAGCTACTTTCAATATCACATCAATGATAGATTTATCATCAATCCACTTAAACAACATTACCAGCAAAAAAAAGAGAATGGCAAAAGTTAAATGAACAGCAAGGCGGGTATTCTTCTTCTGTTTTTCAGATACTCCTTCTTTCCTTTTAAGCCCAAGAATATCTATACAAAAGGAAGAGGTTAAGGCTGTTAAAGCCCCGTCGGCACTTGGGAATAAGGCAGAGATGAGACCGATTATAAAAATTACAGAAATAGCTACAGACAATGTTCCGCCTAATGCGATAGCTGGAAACAGGTCATCACCTTTAACAGGATTTCCGGTTTGCGCTGCATACAGGTAAAGTAAACCGCCCATTAATAAAAACAAAAAATTTACAAACAGCAATATCGTACTAAGCGTTAAAATATTTTTTTGTGAATCCCTTAGCGTGCGCACACTGATGTTCTTCTGCATCATCTCCTGGTCGAGCCCGGTCATGGCTATGGTGATGAAAGCCCCGCCTGCAATTTGTTTCACAAAAAAACCAGGCGCTTTAAAATCGGTATTAAAAAGCATTGACAATTTATGCTCCTTTAAAGAATCAAGTGCAGAGGAAAAATTAAGGCCCAGTTTATTCATGATGGTTACTATACACACCACCAGCCCCAGCAGCATAAAAGTGGTTTGCAATGTATCGGTATAAACAATTGTTTTTACACCTCCTTCAAAAGTGTACAGTAAAATGAGCAACAGTATTACAAAGGCAGTTGCCCAAAAAGGAACACCCATCTGATTCAGAATAAAAATCTGCAAAATGTTCACTACCAAAAACATCCTGGCAGTAGCGCCCAATGCCCTGGATACGATAAAAAACAATGCGCCTGTTTTATAAGATACCGGGCCAAAGCGCTTTTGAAGGTACAGGTAAATAGAAGTGAGATTGAGCTTATAATAAATGGGCAACAAGATAAAAGCAATCACAAGGTAGCCAAGGAAATAACCGATTACCACCTGGAAATATTGAAAACCTGCTGCACCTACTGTACCCGGAACACTTACAAACGTAACACCGCTCAGGGAAGTACCGATCATTCCAAAAGCCACCAGCATCCAATTGCTGTTGCGGTTACCGATAAAAAAAGAATCGTTATTGGAATTTTTACTGGTAAAATACGCTACCAGCAGCAACAATAAAAAATAACCAATGACAAAGGAGAACAAAATGAGTGGGGACATTGAACGTTTTTACTTTAAATTAAAATTGAAAATAGAAAAAAACTTTGTGTCTTTGCGAATAATTAATTGGTAAAATTTATGGAGGCAAAGTCTATCGTAGTTT
>JAYVUL010000294.1:0-3441 GCA_043787935.1 Chitinophagaceae bacterium
ATAGTTCACTATGTTTTCGACCAAAAAATCGGCTCAAACGCCTGTCTTTATTGCCTTTTTTCCTCTCATTACGATTTCCACTGCAAAATCCGGGTTAAATAGCTTCTGCTGAAGTATGCTGATTTTTAAATTGTATCTTCCCCGTGCATTTAAAATTTCCTGTACATGCCTGGGTTTACCTCTTCAGAAAATAAATTAGGTTTATGGACAAGCACTTCACTGGTAGTTGGTAATATGATCGGGGCCGGTGTTTTTTTGATGCCTGCTGCCTTAGCGGCTTACGGTGGTATCAGTTTGATTGGCTGGTTGTTTTCTTCCATTGGTGCTTTTTTACTGGCTAAAATTTTCAGTAACCTCAGCAAGCTGATGCCAGCGGCGGATGGAGGCCCTTATGCCTACACCCGTAATGGCTTCGGGGATTTTGCCGGCTTTTTGGTGGCATGGGGTTACCTCATTTCTACCTGGACCACCAATGCTGCCATTGCAGTGGCATTTGTGAGTGCATTGAGTACTTTTTTTCCAATACTTGCCGGCAGTGCCGTTGCTGCAGTAGCAACGGGATTGGGAACGATATGGTTACTCACCTGGATTAATACAAGAGGTGTCGTAACATCGGGAAAGTTTCAACTGGTAACTACCATTTTAAAATTAATTCCGTTGCTTGCGGTTTCCATCGGGGGGTTATTTTTTATCCGGTTACAAAATTTTGTTCCCTTTAATACCAGTGGCACTGCTGATTTTACGGCCATCACGGCAACTACTACCTTAACTTTTTTTGCATTCCTTGGCATGGAGTGTGCCACGATTCCGTCAGGCAGTGTAGCTAATCCTGAAAAAACAATTTCAAGGGCCACTTTGCTGGGTACCCTGATTGCCACTGTAGTATACATTCTCAGCAGCATCAGTATTATGGGGATGATACCAGCAAAAGGCCTGAAGCAATCTGTTACGCCATTCGCAGATGCTGCTGTTATCATGTGGGGTAATGGTGCCAGTTACTGGATAAGTGCCGGTGTTGCCATTGCTGCCCTTGGTGCATTAAATGGATTTATCCTGATACAGGGGCAGGTACCTGCTGCCATTGCAAAAGATCATTTATTTCCTCCCATATTCTGCAAACAGAATAAAAAAGGCGTACCTGCTTTGGGGATCATTATTGGAAGTGTGCTGGTGTCTGCTTTAATGGTAATGAATTACACAAAGGGATTGGCAGAGCAGTTTAAGTTTTTAATTCTGCTCACTACCATAACCGTACTGGTGCCTTATCTTTTTTCAGCAGCGGCGTATATCCTTTTAAGAATGGAAAAGAAATATTTGACCGGAGGTTGGTTCCCGGCAATTGCTTTATCCTCCTTCGCTTTTTTATTTTCCATGTGGGTGCTTGCAGGCGCCGGGCAGGAAACGGTTTACTGGGGTTTTATCCTGCTGATGTCGGGTGTGCCTTTTTTTGTATGGATCCGCTGGAAGAATAAGACCTGAATACCCATGTGATTTATAATAACTGTTATCAATAAATACTTTAATTAATTATGAACTTTACTTCACACTCGGAAACGGGAAAAATAAAATCGTTATTTATTAAAAATGTGCAACAGGCATTTATTAGTGAAGAGCACATGGAACAGTACTGGCAGCAGTTAAATTATTTAAGCAAACCAATGCTAATTGCTGCATCAGCAGAGTATAAGAATTTTGCATCTATTTTGGAAGAAGCGGGAGCTGAACTATTTTATTTACCGCAGGATGAAAGGGTTAATATGGATTCAATTTATTGCCGGGATGCAGCTATTGCAACCAATAAAGGAATGATCATTTGTAATATGGGAAAGGCTGAAAGAAGCAATGAGCCATTGGCACTGCAAAAGGCATTTGAAGCAAATGGAATGGCTGTGCTTGGCTACATTAGCGCCCCCGGAACGGTTGAAGGGGGAGATGTGGCATGGCTGGATGAACATACCCTGGCTGTTGGCTACACTTACCGCACCAACGAAGAGGGTATCCGGCAACTGGCTTTGTTGCTGCAACCATTGGGTGTGGAAGTGATCACTGTTCCATTGCCGCATTATAAAGGCCCTTCAGATGTATTCCATCTTATGTCAATATTGAGCCCGGTGGATACCAATCTTGCCGTGGTTTATTCAGCATTGATGCCCATTGCCTTCAGGAATCTGTTGTTGCAAAGAGGTTACCAACTGGTGGAAGTTCCGGAAGAGGAATTTGAAACGATGGGATGTAATGTACTGGCGCTTGCGCCCCGTGTGTGTTTGATGGTGGAGGGTAACCCCAAAACAAAAGCCGCATTGGAGTTGGCTGGTTGCCGCGTGATTGAATACAAAGGAGAGGAAATTAGTGTGAAAGGCGGCGGTGGCCCAACCTGCCTTACAAGGCCTGTTTATAGAAATAAATGAGCTTTGCCGGGCAGCAGTTATTTGTTTTAATTGATCATCAATATTAAGACAGGTATCAATTGCCAGCAGTAAATGGCCAATAATTCCTGGTTAACCATCCTGGAATTAAACCGTCATTTTACAGTTAACCTGGTATTAAAAGTAACAACTAACTATGTCCAAAGATCCCTTACATGGTAAAACACTGCAATCTATAGTAACCGAACTGGTTGAGCATTTTGGTTGGGAAGAACTTGGGGATATAATTCCCATTAATTGCTTTAACAACGATCCGGGTATTAAATCCAGCCTCACCTTTTTACGTAAAACTCCCTGGGCAAGAAAAAAAGTGGAAGAATTGTATATCCGGAGTATAGCCAGCCGGCAATGAATATCAATTGAACGAAAACTATTCTCTGATACGCTATCAGCCTCTCATCACCGCCAATTAACCATTTATACCTGCTGGAAATTTTCTTTGCTTTTATAATTGATACATTTGCATACATCAATATATTTATTAAGTGAATTTAAAACAGGTAGAAAAGATTTCAAAATCGTTGGCTGATGCAACCCGGCTAAAGATTTTGTTGGATATGTCTGAGCAGGAGGGTTCCATTCCGTGTTCCAGGATCATGAGCATTACCAAACTGGCACAGCCTTCTGTAAGCCATCATGTAAAAACCCTGTTGGCAGCGGGCTTAATTGAAGCTGAAAAGGAGGGCCGGAATCATTCTTACAATCTTAATAAAAATGTGCTGAAAGCGTATGCTTGCTGGATTAATAAAATTACCGGTGCATCATAGCTGCTCCCGAACAATGCCTTCGGGTTTTTTGATACACCTGTTGCCTCTGCCAGGCAGCAGCAGATAATTATTGTAAAGGATCAAACTGATTATATGAGTTATATTTTTAAAGAGGAAAAAGGAACAATGTTATTTTTATTATTATTGTTGTTCCCCTTTTTTATTACTGCACAAACCAATCCCGGCGATACTGTGTTAAAGGAAGTTACGCTTCAGGCGGCGGTTGACTATGCCAAAAAAAACCAACC
>JAYVUL010000295.1:0-2389 GCA_043787935.1 Chitinophagaceae bacterium
TTAAGTAAGAGTGAAGTGTTTGCCGAAAACAAATTGTTTGCCACACTGGATACCACCACCCGTAAAGTGGTTTTTGAGCAAACCCCTTTTTTGCTGAGCGATACGGTTGGTTTCATTCGCAAACTGCCGCATCACCTGGTTGAAAGTTTTAAAAGCACCCTTGATGAAGTACGGGAAGCAGATGTGCTGTTGCATGTGGTGGATATTGCCCATCCCCAATACGAAGAGCAATTGAATGTGGTTAATAAAACCCTGGCCGACCTGGGAGCCGGCGACAAACCGGTAATTACCATTTTTAATAAGATGGACAAATTCGAAGAGCAGGCATTTGATCAATGGCTTGAGCCTGCTGTGAAAGCTGAAATACTGGATGATTTAAAACAGCGCTGGCAAAATGAAACGAAGGGCCCCTGTGTTTTTATTTCGGCAACGGAAAGGATAAACCTGGATAACCTCCGGCAGTCTATTCTTAATGAAGTAAGAGAAATGTACCGCATACGATATCCATACAGAGCCGAATTTTTTTATTAAAGAAAAATTCTGAATAATGCCTGCGGAAGAAGTGGGTTTGCCACGGAGGCACTGATACTTTAACAACCTCAGTACACGAAAAAAAACAAATCACATTTCTGTGATTCTGTGTCTCTGTGGCAAACAAAAAATTCCCGAAGGGAATTAAAAATAAATAAATGGCAACAAGCCCAACCTGGCATAAAATAGCCACTAACATTACCGAACTTAATTTCAATGCCAACGGCCTTGCCGAAATTGAAATAAATGGCAAAACAATCTGCCTTGCCAAACATAATAACCAGCTTTTTGCCTGCACTCAAAAATGCCCTCATGCCGGATCCATACTGGCTGATGGCCACCTGGATGCGCTGGGAAACCTGGTTTGCCCCCTGCATAAATACAAATTCAGCCTAAAAAACGGCAGAAATATCAGTGGCGAAGGATATCATCTAAAAACATTTAATGTAGAGCAAAAAGAAGACGGTGTTTTTGTTTGTTTGGAGAATCCTGCTTTTTTTGATTAGTTTTTTTGGCGTTATGTAACATAATTATTTTCATATGCTTCCATGGCTTAGGTATGGCTTTAGTATAACGCAGGCATTAGGGAATTATAGTGGATGTAGAACAAGGGTTTTATCCTTCCTACAATTACAATTAAGTCTTCTTGTTTTGATAACCCATTGTTTATTTACAGGTATTATCATTTTAAAATGTTAAAAAATTATTAAAAAATAATTTTTTCTCTAAGAAAAAGAAATATCTTACAGTAGTGTTATCAACAACATATTCCCAAAATATAAAAAACTGTTTATGAAGAAAGTATACTTCTTGCTGCTTACTGTTTTGTTTGCAGCCTTCACAAATGCACAAACAACTTTAATTAACCCAGCTGGCGATGGCGGATTTGAAAACGGTGCCACCCTTGCTGCTAACGGATGGACTGTAGTGAACGGTGCAACCAACCAATGGTTCGTTGGTTCTGTTGCTGTGTCTTCTGCGGGTACAAATTCAGCTTATATTTCTGACAATGCAACTGGCACAACATACAATTATTTAAATTCGGCCGCATCAACCGTCCATTTCTACCGAGATGTAACTTTCCCGGCTGGAGAGACAAATATTGTTTTAACATTCAAATGGAAGGCTGTAGGAGAAGGTAGTTATGATTATGTAACTGTCTATTCCATGCCAACTTCCGTTACCCCAACTTTTAACAACCCGGCAGGCGGGTTTCAAAGCTGGTTAAATATTCCTACTGCCTATGCAGGTGCCGTGGTACATGCCGTACCTCCAAACCTTAATGTTCAACCGGGATATGTAACCCAAACAGTTTGTTTACCTGCAGCCTATGCTGGTACAACGAGGCGCCTGGTTTTTATGTGGTCTAATGATGGTTCTTTGGGTGGACCTCAGCCGGGTTCAGTTGACGAAATATCACTTGTTACCAGTTTGCCACCAACTACCCCTGCCAATTCTGCGACAAGTCTTGGGCTAACTGCCTTTTCAACCTCACAAATCAATGGAACTTTTACTGCAGCAGCCGGTGCCCCTGATGGGTATCTGGTAGTAAGATATCCTACAGGTGCTACACCTACCAGTCCGGTAAATGGTACTACATATTCACCGGGTAATGCACTGGGAACAGGTAAAGTTGTATCATCAAGTGCGCTCACCACATTCAGTGCCACAGGTCTTAGCCCAAGTACTACTTATGATTTTTATGTATATTCCTATAATAGTGCGCCTTGCGCAAGTGGACCTCTTTATAAAACAACAGCTCCACTTTTAGGTACGCAAACAACGCTGGCATGCAGTGGTTTGGCAGCAAGTACATACACAGTAGGCCCCACCGGAACTTATGCATCATTAACAGCAG
>JAYVUL010000296.1:0-16575 GCA_043787935.1 Chitinophagaceae bacterium
ATAGTTCACTATGTTTTCGACCAAAAAATCGGCTCAAACGCCTGTCTTTATTGCCTTTTTTCCTCTCATTACGATTTCCACTGCAAAATCCGGGTTAAAACAATTTGTTTGTTATCTATGGAAATCAATTGTTCGCCGGGATCCATTAAAATAGTATCGGTGTATTTTAGTAGAGGGTTTTATCGCCTTTCTCTTTCCATTGTTGAAAAACCTTTATCGCCTTTTCCCTGCCAAGGGATAAAATAGGGATCTTCCTGTCTTCGATCGAAACCGTCATTTCTTCATAGATCATTGAATCATCAAACCCAATATCCGCTGCATCCTGCCTGTTGTTGGCATAATACACCAGTTTAGGCCTTGCCCAGTAAATGGCGCCCAGGCACATGGGGCATGGTTCACAGGAGGTATAGATTTCGCAACCTGTTAATTGAAAAGTACCCAGGTTTTTGCATGCATCCCTGATGGCTGTAACTTCAGCATGTGCTGTAGGATCGTTTGCAGAGCTTACTTTATTATTGCCCCTGCCCACAATTTCATCTCCCTTTACAATTACACAGCCAAAAGGCCCCCCTTCATTATTGGCCATCCCCTGTTTCGATAAGTCGATGGCTTCCTGCATAAATTTTTCTTCCCTGGTCATAATATTTTACTTGTGGTGTTTGGAGTGAAGGTAGTGTTCATTCAAAAGATCAGCCCCAAAATCACCGTTAAAATCACGCCATACGGTATGAATATGGTTGGCGTTGTTTTGGGTATTGTCGAATTCAATTAAAAAACTTTTCCCCTGTATCCTGTAATAGTGTGGCTTTCCTGCTTCCGTACCGCCGGCCCATCCAAACCTGACTGCATTCATGTCTTCTGCTGTGATCTTTTTCATTCTTGTTTTTGCAATGGCAGGAGGCATAGACAAAAGGTAGGCAACGATCAATTTATTTAATACAGCTTTTTGCTGCTGTGTCATGTCCCTGGCAAATAAGCCAACAGGCTTGAGTGGTGCTGTTTGTGCGGCATTGGTAGTTACAATGTCGGTAAAAGCTTTTAACTGAAAAAGGGCTTTTTGTTTTTGCCCCGGGGTAAGGGAATTCACCAATTCAAAACCCAGGTCTTCTTCCTCTTTTATTAACCGCAACCCCTTCTTTGGGCCCTCTTTTACCTCAGCCGGAAACACTCCAAAAAAGAATGGTGCAAATGCTAATTTATCCTTTACCACCGTAAAGTTCAAGGCAACATGGTGGCCGCTGAATTTCCAACCCCAGATGCTATCCTTACCGGGCTCGCCATAAACCGCTGCAAAATAATTTTCCGGTATGCGGTTTACATTATCGGGCTCCAGTGCTTTTAATAAATATTCAAAATCCATTATGCCTTTTGTTCTTGCATAGCCTTCTGCACTTAAATAAGCCTGCAGTAAATTATACAGCTGCTGCTTTTGCGTACTGTCCAGGTCTTTTACCCCAATGCCACGGCGAACAACCATGGTAGCAGGAAGGTAGTGCCATTCATACCGGTTCATTTCATCAAAAGGGAATACCGCTTTTTTCTTTTGTACATCATTTAATGAATTAATAAAATTCATTGCTTTTGAAGGCCCGGAATTGTTTTCATCAATAGTTTGAGCTGCCAGGGAAAAGGGCAACAATAAAAATAGAAGGAGTTTCATA
Organism: Chitinophagaceae bacterium; assembly: GCA_043787935.1. GTDB lineage: Bacteria > Bacteroidota > Bacteroidia > Chitinophagales > Chitinophagaceae > Ferruginibacter. The sequence continues at coordinate 1,662 of JAYVUL010000296.1, forward strand.
AAAATTATTTGGGCATCCGTTAAAGAATTGGTTACTAAACCCGTGGTTTGATTCAAACTTATTTGTTGCGTTAGATCATTGAAACAATGAAAGCATTGCTGTTAACAGGTAAATATACTTACTCATCCAGTTAATTTTAGTATTACTGCGATTTTATTTTATGCACTGCTGCCGGAAAACTGCCCGGCATTTTATTAGGTATTAAAATATATACTAATAAACAATAAAGCTGCCCTAATAACAATCAATAAAAAATATGCTGCCGGAAAGAGATTATTATATATATTTGTCTATCAAACAGGTAGACTTTAAGTATTGTATGCTAAGATTACTCTCTATAAAATCTGTATATGGCTGTTGCAGCATGATGCTATATCATAAGAAATAGCCCTCTGCCCCTTCCTTCTTTTTCAACATAAATTTTCAGCTTTACATCAAATGAATACAGTATCAGAAAAATTTATCAAAGAGTTACTCTACCAGTCAGGTAGACTAATGATGGTTGATTTCATGCAATTGCTTACTGAATCTTTTCCCGGTCAGGTTACTTTCTCTACCAGCTTTAGTTTTGAGGACCAGGCCATCACGCATGCCATCTTAAGAAATAAATTGCCCATTACCATTTTCACCCTTGATACCGGACGCCTGTTCCCGGAAACCTATTCTACCTGGAGCAGTACCAATGAGCGGTATGCTGCGCATATTAAGGCTTACTATCCTAACCAGGATACACTGCAGGATTTTATAGCAGTAAGCGGCCCCAATTCATTTTACGAATCAGTTGATAACCGGAAAAAATGTTGCTTTATCCGGAAAGTAGAACCGTTGCAAAGGGCGCTCAAGGGCAATGCGGTATGGATAACGGGTTTAAGGGCCGAACATTCAGGTAACCGAAAAGAATTACCACTGGTTGAATGGGATGAAACTAACCAGGTAATCAAGTATCACCCGGTATTGCACTGGACAACGGAAGCGGTAAAAGAATATATCAGTAATAACCAGGTGCCTTATAATCCTTTACATGATAAGGGATTTGTGAGCATTGGCTGCGCACCCTGCACGAGGGCAGTACAACCGGGGGAAGATTTCAGGGCCGGCCGCTGGTGGTGGGAAGATGCTGATAAAAAAGAGTGTGGGTTGCATGAGCATAAAATAACAGCCGCCCCCATCCCCTAAAGGGGAGTAAGGCAGACAGTTTAATTGAAATAAGAATTTTTAAAATTGTAGCAATAGTTCAAAAATAGAAATGATGGTAAATGAAAAAACAGTTGAGGTAAATAGCTCCCCTTCAGGGGATGTGGGAAGAATGTTAGACTACCTGGACCAGTTAGAGTCTGAATCGATCCATATTCTGCGGGAAGTGGCCGGGCAATTTGAACGCCCGGTATTGTTGTTTTCCGGTGGCAAGGATTCTATTGTGCTGGTACACCTGGCATTGAAAGCATTTCGCCCGGGTAAGTTCCCTTTTCCATTAATGCATATTGATACAGGGCACAACTTCCAGGAAGCACTTGATTTCAGGGATGAACTGGTGAACAGCATTGGTGAAAAACTGATCGTGCGAAAAGTGGAAGATACCATCAAGGAAAAAAATCTTACCGAACAAAAAGGGAAATTTGCCAGCCGCAATGCCCTGCAAACTTTCACGCTGCTGGATGCGATTGAAGAATTTAAGTTTGATGCCTGCATTGGAGGAGCCAGGAGAGATGAAGAAAAGGCAAGGGCGAAAGAAAGAATTTTTTCGGTAAGGGATGAATTTGGCCAATGGGATCCAAAACTGCAGCGGCCTGAATTATGGAATACCTACAATGGCAGGATTCATAAAGGAGAGAACGTGAGGGTATTCCCCATCAGCAACTGGACAGAACTGGATATCTGGAATTACATCCGCAGAAACAACATTCCCTTGCCTTCCATCTATTTTGCACATGACAGGGAAGTGCTGGAATATGAAGGCCAGCTGGTGGCCACTTCAGCATTTATCAGGCTGGAAGAAACCGATACCATCACTGTTAAAAAAGTGCGTTACAGAACTGTGGGTGATATGACCTGTACGGCAGCCGTGGAATCTACTGCATCCAGCATTGATGACATCATCAAAGAGATCATCGCTACCAAAACAAGTGAACGCGGGGAAACAAGAATCGATGACAGGGTAAGCGAAGCCGCAATGGAAGACAGGAAGAAGGGGGGGTATTTTTAATGGTTTATGGTTTATGGTCGATAGTCCATAGTCCATGGTCCATGGTCGATGGAGCGTATCAACAGGGCATTACTTTATAAAAATCATACATTCAAAAATGGATATACTAAGATTTATAACTGCAGGAAGTGTAGATGATGGCAAGAGTACCTTAATTGGGCGCTTACTCTACGATAGCAAATCCATCATGATCGATCAGCTGGAAGCGATTGAAAAACAAAGCAGGAATAAGGAAGATGGAGAGATAGACCTTGCTTTATTAACCGATGGGTTGAGAGCGGAAAGGGAGCAGGGCATCACGATCGATGTGGCCTATAAATATTTCAGCACCCCCAAACGCAAGTTTATTATTGCTGATGCCCCGGGCCATATACAATACACCCGCAACATGGTTACCGGGGCGTCAAATGCAGACCTGGCGATCATCCTGGTAGATGCCCGTCATGGGGTGGTAGAGCAAACAAGAAGGCATTCCATCATTGCCTCCCTGCTTAATATTCCGCATGTGGTGGTAGCCATAAATAAAATGGACCTTGTAGATAACTCGCAGGATGTATACAATAATATCGTGATCGATTATTCTGCTGTAGCCGCCTCCATAGGATTAAAGGATATCAGGTACATTCCTATCAGTGCTATTAACGGTGATAATATTGTGGAGAAATCTGCCAATTTCCCCTGGTATGAAGGAGATGCTTTACTGCACCTGTTAGAAAATGTAGAAGTGGCCAATGACATTAATTATACTGATGCACGGTTTACTGTGCAGTATGTGATCCGTCCTCAAACTGATGACCTGCACGATTACCGTGGCTATGCCGGAAAGGTGATCAGCGGTGTTTATAAAAAAGGGGATGCCATTACGGTGCAGCCTTCAGGATTAACCAGTACCATCAGCGCCATTGAAGTAGCCGGCAAAGAAGTGGAAGAAGCTTTTGCACCGCAGAGTGTGGTACTGCATTTACAGGATGATATTGACATCAGCCGTGGCGATGTGATTGTTCAATCTGGTAACCAGCCTTCGGTAGCAAACGAACTGGAAGTGCTGCTGTGCTGGATGGGCAACAAACCACTGGAAGCCGGCAGTAAATATTTATTACAGATCAACAGCCGGGTGGTAAGAGCGGTGATCAAAGACATTGCTTACAAATTAAACGTAAATTCATTGCAACAGGAACCTGCACCGGAAAAGGCTTCGCTGAATGATGTGATAAAAGCAACCATCAAAACAGCCTCGCCCATTCCCTTTGATTCGTATAAAAAATTAAGGGCCAACGGCGGAGCCATATTGATTGATGAAACCAGCAATGTAACCGTGGGGGCATGTATGATACAGTAGGGGTAAATGGGAATGTTTACATGAATACCTCTTTTTTAAAACTTCGTAAAAAGAGAAATATAAAAATGGCATGAGTAATAATAATTTTATAAATACACTTTACAGGCAACATCAAAAATGTACAACCGTTTTTCCGGATAAGGAATTGGCGGAAGAATTTATTGATGGCTTTTTTGGATTTTTATTTATCCCTCAAAGGCAAAAGAAGCTGACCGTGTTTGAACTGTCCAGGGAGATTGAATCATATAAAAGTCATTTGTCGACCCTTATCTATGATGTGCTGGCAGATGGAAACAGGACACAGGCGATCGCCGATCATTTTTTTGAAGCAGTGCCCCGCATTTATGAAACATTGATAAAAGATGCGGAAGCCATTTTGCAATTTGATCCTGCCGCTGAATCTATTGAGGAAGTGCTGGTGGCTTACCCGGGGTTTTATGCTACGGCAGTTTACCGTTTTTCCAATTACCTCTGGAACCAGGGCGTTAAAATATTACCGAGGGTTTTTGCAGAATATGCCCACAGTAAAACAGGTATTGACATTCATCCCGGGGCAACTATCGGGCAGTCTTTTTTTATTGACCACGGCACCGGCATTGTAGTTGGCGAAACTACCCTGATCGGTGACAATGTAAAAATATACCAGGGGGTTACACTGGGGGCTTTGAGCGTAAATAAAGACCAGGCAAAATCAAAAAGGCATCCCACCATTGAAGACAACGTGGTGATCTATTCCGGTGCTACCATATTGGGTGGTGATACTGTAATTGGCCATGATAGTGTGATTGGAGGTAATGTATGGTTAACCAACAGTGTACTGCCCGACTCGATAGTGTATCATAAAAGTGAGGTGTCTATACGGGACAAAAACCCATTACCGGAGGCCCTGAACTTTGTGATCTGATCAATATAAACGGCACTGAAAAGTTTAATGAATTAAAGAAAAAATAAACCAACAGCATGAAAGCAAACAGCATTTTAGAAACCATTGGTAACACTCCGCATGTACGCCTCAATAAATTGTATGGCAACAGCAACGAAGTTTGGATCAAATTAGAACGTACCAACCCCGGCGGCAGTATTAAAGACAGGATTGCCCTGTCTATGATTGAAGATGCAGAACAAAAGGGATTGCTGCATAAGGACAGTGTGATCATTGAACCCACTTCCGGCAATACCGGTATTGGATTGTCGCTGGTAGCAGCCGTAAAGGGATACCAAATCATTTTAGTAATGCCCGAAAGCATGAGCATTGAGCGCAGGAGGCTGATGGCCCTGTATGGTGCCGAATTTGTATTAACGCCAAGAGAAAAAGGAATGAAGGGTGCCATTGAAAAGGCAGGCGAACTGGTGGCGGCTACCCCTAATGGCTGGATGCCCCAGCAATTTGATAATGCTGCCAATACCGCCATTCACAGAACAACCAGTGCAATGGAAATACTGGCTGATTTCCCGGAGGGATTGGATTACCTGATCACCGGTGTGGGAACAGGCGGGCATATTACCGGCGTGGCTGAAATATTGAAACAGCATTTTTCTACCCTGAAAGTATTTGCAGTGGAGCCTGAGTTATCGCCCGTGTTAAGTGGTGGTTCGCCGGCACCGCACCCGATACAGGGCATCGGCGCCGGTTTTGTTCCCTCTATTTTAAATACTGCCATCCTGGATGGTGTGATCAAAGTGAGCAAAGAGGAAGCCTTTGCCTACACGCAACGGTTGGCTAAGGAAGAAGGCATACTGGCGGGCATTTCTACCGGTGCCTCCCTGGCGGCAGTGGCAAAAAAGATTGCGGAAATACCGTCCGGGGCAAGAATACTTACTTATAATTATGACACCGGTGAAAGGTATTTGTCTATAGAAGGGTTGTTTGCATAGCAGGCCCTTCAGCAGTGATAACCCACCAGGTTATTTTTAGCCTGGATTTGTTTTATATAAAAAGCGGACTGGTATGGTAAAAGGAAAAGTGATATTGGCAGGTGCAGGTTGCGGTGATCCGGAGTTGATCACGTTGAAGGCTGTACGCTTTCTGCAACAGGCAGACGTGGTATTAACCGACAGGCTGGTAAGCAGGGATATTCTGCAACAGTATGTAAATAAATCAGCAGAAATTGTTTACGTGGGCAAGCAATGCCGGAGGGGTTTCAGCACGCCTCAAAAAAGCATCAATGAATTAATGGTGCAGTATGCGCTGGAAGGAAAATTGGTGGTACGGTTAAAAGGTGGCGACGTATCAGTATTCGCCAATATCCTGGATGAACTGGACGTATTGGTGACGAATCATATTTCCTACGAAATTATTCCCGGTGTTTCTGCGGCCATGGGTGCTGCTGCCTATACCGGTATACCCCTTACGGCCAGGGGATATTCCACGGCGATCAGGTTACTCACCTTTTATAAATCGGATGTGGTAACCCCTGCTTACTGGAAAGAACTGGCGAATACAGACGACACCCTGGTCTTCTACATGTCATCAGAAACATTGGATGGCGTAGTGGAAAACCTGTTGAAAAACAACATTGCACCTGGTAAACTACTGGCAGTGGTGGAGCAGGCCACCACACCAATGCAGCAGGTGCATATCAGCAGCCTGGAGGAATACCGGGAAAACCCGGGCAATAAAGTGTTTGCTTCCCCTACATTGGTGATCATCGGAAAAGTGGTGGCGCTGCATAAAAAATTTTCGTGGCTGAAAAATGCAACGGAAACCGGAGAATACTTTAAGCCCGCATCAGATGTACAGTTTGAACAATTGATCCGTGACAGTATCCATACCCAAACAAAGAATTAACTCAAAAATACTATTACAGCTAAAAAAAATAAAAGATGCTGGGGGATAACAAATTAAAGCTATTACTTGACCTGGTTAACAATGCCAGTAAAGAGGAGTTGGCCTGGATGAATGGCTATCTTAACAACATGGTACAGGCTCAAACGTTGAAAGCGGATACTGCAGCAGCCGGTAGCCCCCCGGTGAATAAGATTACCATTGTATACGGCACGGAAACTGGTAACTCAAAAAGACTGGCAACGGATTTTGCTGCCAAAGCGAAGCAAAAAAATATTCATGCCAAAGTGATCGGGATGGACCAGTACCGCTTAACTGATCTGCCGAAGGAAGTGCACCTGCTTGCCATAGTAAGTACTCACGGTGATGGAGAGCCGCCTGCGGCAGCTAAAAAGTTTTATGATCACATTCACAACAATGGCTTTACACTGGAAAAATTAAAATTCAGTGTACTGGCTCTTGGTGACACTTCTTACCCGTTGTTTTGCAAAACAGGAGAGGAGGTGGATGAACAGCTGAATAAATTGGGCGGCAGCCGCATTGCGCCCCTTCAAAAATGCGACCTGGATTATGATGATGATGCCAACGAATGGATTAACAGGGTGCTTGAAAAATTAAGTACCCCCCTTAAAGAATCACCGGCAGTGGTGCCTGCTGCACCTGTTGTTGCCGCCCCCAAAAAAGCAGGGAAACAAATTTACAAAGGAACCGTACTGACGCATATCAACCTGAATGACCGGGGGTCCAGTAAAGAAACCTACCATATAGAATTTACGGCGGAAGGCCTTGAATATCGATGTGGTGATTCCATCGGGATCGTTCCGGAAAATGACTCCCGGGTGGTGACGGATATCATTGCCGCCACCCATGGGGATGGTAATAAACCGGTGGAATTTAAAAAAGAGCAATTCACGGTGTACGAATTGCTGAAAAGAAAGATCAACATTATTCATTTAACAGAGCGGCTGGTAAAGCAGTATGCTGATGCTACCGGTCATGATATTCCTGCCGGCAGGGCCGATCTGCTTGACCTGGTGAAGAAATACCCTGTAAAAAGCAGCATACAATTTGAAGAAATACTGGTTGGGCTTAATGCCATTTCTCCGAGGCTGTACACCATTGCTTCTTCACCTGCAGCACATGAAGGTGAAGTGCACATTGTAGTGGCTAAAGATATTTACCGGGTAAATAATGAAAAGCGGTTTGGCTTGTGTTCAGCCTACCTCAGTGGAATCAAAATAAATAATGAACAGTCCTTTTTTGTGCAGCCCAACAAGCGGTTCAGGCTACCTGCAGAAAATAAGGATATCATCATGGTAGGGCCGGGTACCGGTATTGCTGCCTTCCGTTCCTTTTTGGCAGAGCGGGATGCAACGGGCGCTTCGGGAAGAAACTGGTTGTTTTTTGGGGAGCAGCATTTTGTGTCCGATTTTTTATACCAGACCGAAATTCAGCATTGGTATGAAACCGGTGTGCTGACAAAAGTGAACCTGGCTTTTTCGAGAGACCAGCATGAAAAAATTTATGTACAGCATAAGATGATGGAACATGCAGCAGCATTGTACAGCTGGTTGCAGGGAGGAGCCTCTTTCTTTATATGCGGTAAGAAAGACCCGATGAGTATGGACGTGGAGAATACCCTGATCAGCATCATTGTTCAACAGGGAAATAAAACAGCGGAAGAAGCCAAGCTATACCTGGAACATATGGAAGCAGATGGCAGGTATGAGAAGGATGTTTACTAGCCTTCTCCCCGCTTTTGAATAATGAGATACTGTACAAGGGTGCGACGCCACTGAAGCACCACAAAGAAATATCGTTCGGCACAAAAAAATTGCAAATGTCTGATCAAAATAAAAAAACGCCGCCTTTATCCGGGATAGAAAGAATTAAAACTGCCAGCGATGGCTTACGGGGAAGCATAAACGAAAGTTTGAAAGATGAAATTACCGGTGCCATCAGGGAAGATGATAAGGCATTGATCAAGTTTCATGGCATGTACGAACAGGATGACCGGGACAGGAGGGAAGAGCGGGCTGAGAAAAAACTTGACAGGTTATATACTTTCATGATACGGTTGCGCCTGCCGGGAGGGTTTATTACACCGGAGAAATGGATCGCTGCCCATCATGTTGCCGGCCAGCATGCTACCGGTGTTATTAAGATCACCACCAGGCAAACCATTCAGTTGCATGGCCTGCTGAAATCGACAATACGTCCTACCATACAGGCTTTCAACGAGGCTCACCTCGATTCTATTGCTACCTGTGGCGATATCAACCGGAATGTAACCTGTGCGGCTCATCCAAAACAATCTGCGTTGCATGGAGAAGTATTTGCCTATGCCAATAAGATCAGTGAATTGCTGATGCCAAAGACGAAGGCCTATTACGAGATTTGGCTGGAGGATGAAAAAATACTGGACAAGTCGGAAGAGGCGGATCCATTGTACCAGGAACGCTATTTACCCAGGAAATTCAAGATCGGTATTGCTATTCCGCCCAACAATGATGTGGATGTTTTTACCAACGACCTTGGATTGATCGCCATAATAGAAGACAATCAATTAAAGGGTTTCAACATTGCAGTCGGTGGCGGTATGAGTACCACTCACGGCAACGCAGAAACGTATGCCAGGCTGGGAACAGTTATTGGATTTGTAGCCGGGGAAGAGAACATATTAAAGACCATCTATGAGGTTGTAACCGTGCAAAGGGACTTTGGTAACCGCAGCGACAGGAAACTGGCCCGGTTGAAATATACGGTGGACAGGATGGGCGTAGAAAATTTTAAAAAGGAACTGGAAAAAAGAATTGGATTTGAACTGGAAGATGCAAAGCCTTTTACCTTCAGTAAAAGGGGAGATGATTACGGATGGCAGCAAGGGGAGAACGGCCTTTGGTATTACACGGTGTATGTAGAAAATGGGCGCATACTCGATGATGAAAAACTTGCAATGAAAACTGCCCTGCTGGAAATTGCCAAAGCAGGCAAGAGTAATTTTTTATTTACGGCCAATCAAAATATCATTATCAGTGATGTGGCGGAAGCAGATAAGGCATCCGTCCATCAGCTTTTGGAAAAGTTTGGGATCATAGCGCACACAGAAGGATCTTCGGCCGTCAGGAAAAATGCCATGGCTTGTGTGTCCTTTCCTACCTGCCCGCTGGCATTGGCAGAAGCCCAGCGTTACATGCCGCTGTTGCTGGATAAGATTGAACCCATGCTTAAAACCCATGGGCTGGACAAGGAGGATATCATCATCCGGATGACGGGATGCCCCAATGGTTGTGCAAGGCCTTCAGCAGCAGAGATCGCTTTTGTAGGTACCGCAGCGGGGCATTATAATTTACATATTGGTGGTGATCACCAGGGACAGCGGTTGAATAAAATTTATAAAGAAGCATTGGATGAACCGGCGATATTGACTACACTGAATGGTTTGTTTGGGGTGTATAAGAATGAAAGGGTTAAAGGGGAAAGGTTTGGGGATTTTGTGATGCGGAGAGGTTTGGTGTGATGGTGGTGAATGGGCTTTTACCATTTTTAGTAGCCTTTTTTAATTTGATGGTTTTACCTCCCCAGCCGGTCCAGACTTTTAGTTGTGACGTCACTGCAACGCTGCTCCTTTTGCTTCTGCCAAAAAATAGGCTCCGTATTTTTTGTCTTCCGCCTTTGGCGCAACCGAACCAAAAGCGGCAGCTGAAGCCCTTACGGGTTAGCGATACATGCAGTGACTGCCTTCTTTTAGTTTTTCTTTTCTCTTTGGCCCAGGCAGCAAACATGAGAAAACTCAATCACCCTGCTGATATGTGTCAGCCGTTGCCTTTATGTTTCACAATAGTTTTGTGCCGTTAAAACATGGCTATGACGATCGATCCTTTATTAGTGAATAAATACAATGTGCCGGTACCGAGATACACCAGCTATCCCACTGTACCCTTTTGGAAGGATGGTATTGACCCGGCACAATGGAAAACCGTTTTTCATCAGCAATTTAAATTATCCAACAGGAAGGAAGGTATCAGCCTTTACCTGCACCTGCCTTTTTGTGAATCCCTGTGCACTTATTGCGGATGCAATAAAAAGATCACCACCAATCATGATGTGGAGAAGCAATACATGGCATCATTGATTAAGGAGTGGCAATTGTACCTTGGGTTGATGAAAGAAGCACCTGTGATCAGGGAATTGCATTTAGGCGGCGGTACGCCCACCTTTTTTACTCCTGCCAATTTGGGAATATTACTCGAAACGATATTTTCAACCTCTATCATCCGGCCCGATCATGAATTCAGTATTGAGGGGCATCCCAATAACACTACCAAAGAGCACCTGGAAATGCTGTATTCACTGGGGTTTCGCCGGGTGAGTTACGGTGTGCAGGACAATGATCCCGAGGTGCAAAAAATTATCAACCGTATTCAGCCGGTGGAAAATGTAAAAAGGGCAACGGATACGGCGAGGGCGGTTGGCTTTCACTCGGTAAATTTCGATCTTATTTATGGCCTGCCTTTGCAGACAACCGAACGGTTAACCAAAACCATTTTGCAATGTATTGAAATGAAACCTGACCGTATCGCTTTTTATAGTTATGCCCATGTGCCCTGGACCAGCCGGGGACAGCGGCTCTTTGATGAAAAAGACCTGCCCTCCACCGATGAAAAAATGAAGTTGTACCAACTGGGGAAACAACTGCTGATGGAACATGGCTACCATGATATTGGAATGGATCATTTTGCACTGGCTACAGATGACCTGTATACAGCAAAGCTGGACGGCAGGCTGCACCGCAACTTTATGGGTTACACTACCCAACACACCAGTTTGTTACTGGGGCTGGGCGTTTCCAGCATCAGCGATGCCGGTGTAGCTTTTGCACAAAATGAAAAAACACTGCATGATTATTATGCAGCTATTGAAGGAGGCGAACTGCCGGTAACCCGTGGTTACTTTCTGGATGAAGAAGATGTGGCTTTCCGGAAATATATTTTAGACGTGAGTTGCCAAGGCAAAACAAATTTTAAAGAAGAACACCTGCCCTTACTGAAAAAATACAGCTTTCCGGAACTCGAAAAACTGGAAGCAGACCGGTTGATCAACTGGAATGAGCAGGGGTTAACCGTAACGGACCTGGGCTGGCATTTTATCAGGAATATCTGCAGGGCCTTTGATCTTCATTTGCTGCGCAATCAAAAGGAAACGGCCAGCCCCAGGTTTAGTAAAGCGATTTGATTTAATATACTTCAAATCGCCTCTAAGGGCATACAGTTTATATTTTTGTAACTTCTTCTAAATTTGTGGTTTGCCTCCCCAGCCGGTCCCGACTTTTAGTTGGGACGTAACTGCAACGCTGCTCCTTTTGCCTTTTTGAAAAAATATGCTCCGCATTTTTTCAATTTCACCTTCGGTGTAACCAAACCAAAAGAGGCAGCTAATGCAGTTACTGGTGAGAAATAAGAGCAGAGGCAGTATAATTTTTGCAGCAGATCCGGTGAAATAAAAGTTATAAGATGCTGGCAGGCATTTTGGATTCACTATTGACCATTCACAACCTTACTTCTTTCTATCTCTAATGATCTTATAAATTTTTATCGCACTCATCAACACTGCACTGAACAGCAGCAATCCAATCACGCCCCACACCCAGCTCATACTTTCTTTTACCGTTGCCAGCATGATGATCGCTATTAATAAGATGGTGGCCACTTCATTCCATACCCGCAGTTGATTACTGCTAAACCGAAAGCTGCCTTTCATTTGTTCGCTGTATAATTTTTGTAAACTGAAATGGTACCCATATAATGCCACTACAAAGCCCAGTTTTATTACTATCCAATGCTGTGCTACCGGCGCAAAATACATAGTCCAGGTAAGCCATGCGATCCAGCCGCCAAAAATAAGGGTGAGTATTGCCGAAGGCCAGGTAATGCCCAGCCACAGCCTTTTGATCATGATATTAAATTGTTTCTGTAATATTTCTTTCTCCAATCCTTCTTTTTCATTCGCCTCTGTATTGTAAATAAACAACCGCACGATATAGAACATCCCTGCAAACCAGGTAACGATGAAGATGATGTGGAGTGCTTTTATGTAAAAGTAGGCCATGGGGAGATGTATGATTTAGGATGTCTGATGTGTGATTTGTTAAATTATTTAAGCAAGGTTTTTGTATACGTTAGTCCCTAATCCTACTTTTTGTCTTGAAACAAAAAGCAGGCAAAAAATTCAAGGCAGGAACGAATACAGCCCGTTCCTGCCAGGTAGCTATGTTCAACTTTTGTGCTACTGTAGCTTCAGCATTGGTAATCCTACTCTTAAAATACAAGCACCAAAATATAAAACAACCGGCATTATTTTTTTATTCTCTAGGTATTGAAATATAAGTAACTCAAGTCCGAACATATCCCTAACGGATTGAAATCGGTATCTGCCATTACGCCCCTTCACAATTCATCATTGCCCATTCAAGATAAAATCATTTCGTTGTTCCCGGCAGCGATTTCTTTTACCCATTTCGCCAATGTACTTACCCATAGCGGATTGGTATTCAAACAAGGTACTGCTGTATAACTTTCCCCACCGGCTGTCATAAACTCTTCCTTTCCCCTGTCCTGCAATTCTTCTAAAGTTTCCAAACAATCACTCACAAAAGCCGGCGACAGGATTACCAGTTTCTTAATACCTTCCTTAGGCATTTGTTGCAGGCGGATATCCGTAAATGGTTCCAGCCAGCCCTTGCCCAGCCTGCTCTGAAAAGAGATGCTGTATTTTTCTTTCGGTATGTTTAATTTTTCAACGATAAGTTTAGTAGTTACAAAACACTGGTGGCGGTAACACAGGGCATGCGCCGGGGATGCTACCTCGCAGCAATTCTCCACTTTTGTACAGTGGCAACCTGTAGGGTCCACTTTTCTTAAATGCCTTGACGGTATACCATGGTAACTGAATAAAATATGGTCGTAGGCCTCCGTTAAATAGGGTTTCATGTTTTCCGCCATGGCATTGATATAATCCGCTTCATCAAAAAAGGGTTTGATAAAATTAAGCTTGAACGGGTACTTGTTTTTGGTATGAATTTCTTTGGCATACTCCACTGCTGTTTCATAACTGGCCATGGCATAGTGGGGGTACAAAGGCACAGCCACCACCTCTTCCATTCCCGGGTTTTGTTTTAACAAGTTGTCAAAAGCATCTGCCGGAGAGGGGCTTCCATAGCGCATGGCGATCTCGATGGGTTGATCAACCTGCAGCAGCAATGCCTGTTGCAGGTGTTTGGTCAGCACCACCAACGGTGAGCCTTCTTTGGTCCAGATGGTGCTGTAAGCCTCAGCCGATTTAGGCGCCCTGAACGGAACGATGATGCCTTTTACCAGCAGCAACCGAAGCAGGTAGGGCGAGTCGATCACCCGGCCATCCATTAAAAATTCATTCAGGTATTTGCGTACATCTTTTACCGATGTGCTGTCTGGTGAGCCCAGGTTCATTAAAACAATTCCTCTGTTGGTTGCCATAAAAATTATATGAGTGTGCAAAAATAACCGTTACATCCGGCAAATGTTCAGGGGCGGGTAAAATTAAAAGCAGGGGAGGATAGCACATTATACACAAACGTGGAATAAAATAATAAGGCTGGGTTTCTTTTCTCCACTATTTTTACGCTGCTGCACGCCCCTATGTAAAATATAACCAATTCAATATGAGAAAAAGCTATACTTACTTTTTGTTACCGCTGTGTTGTATTTTTTCCTCCTCCCTCATAGGGCAGGCCCTGCCGAAAGAAAAACTACCCGAAGCAATGATTGAATACCCCCGGGTGTACAACGATGCCAAACACCCCTGTATCAGCCCGGAAGAATACCGGGTACTTGATGAACAATGCAGCGCAAACTGCAAACGCTTAGGTTTAAATAAACCCACCGGCACGCTCAGCGTTGCAATGAGCTGGCCCCTCCGGCCCGCCGGAAGGCTGAATGATAGCGGGTACCACTTTATAGCAGCCTATGTTGATGAGAATTTTACTGCCGGCGCCATCAAGGATTTTAACTGCGGCTCCAATACCTACGACACGCATACCGGAACGGATATTGCGATCTGGCCTTTTGGTTTTTATAAAATGGACAATAGCCAGGTTGCAGTAATAGCGGCGGCACCGGGCACCATCATACAAAGGGCAGACGGGAATTTTGACAGGAACTGCTCCTCCAATAATTTAACGGCCAATTCCATTATCATACAACATGCAGATGGCTCCTATGCTTTGTACTGGCACATGAAGAAAAATTCTGTTACTTCAAAAATTGTAGGGCAGACTGTTGTTGCCGGTGAATACCTTGGCATGGTGGGAAGCTCTGGAAGTGCTTCAGGTCCGCACCTTCATTTTGAAGTACGAACAGGCGCCACGGCCGCCACTTACAAAGACCCTTTTGCCGGCACCTGCAATACCCTGAATGCAAATTCCTGGTGGGCTTCGCAACGGCCCTATACGGAACCGGCTGTGCTGAAAGTTTCTGTCAATACAACCGATGTCGTTTTCCCGGGCTGCCCAACCACGGAAACTCCCAATGAAGCCGATACTTTCCAGGTT
>JAYVUL010000297.1:0-12843 GCA_043787935.1 Chitinophagaceae bacterium
AGTTTTAGCACCCAGTCATTTTGGGAATAAGAATTGGCGATGGAGAGAAATAAAACAAGGCCCGTAATGTAAAAATATTTCCAGTGCATAGCTATTCTATTACAAATAGTTGGTTTTATTGTTTAAACCGGGTCAATTCAGCAGGCCCTAAAAAAGCCCTTTAACTGTGCTGTTTCCTTACATATTTTGTAAGAATAACAATCACCTGCCCTTCAATTTTTCCTTCAATCTGTTCTGTATTTTCCTGTACTAACCTGATGTTTTTAACTACGGTACCCAATTTTGCATTCATCGCAGTGCCTTTTACATCTAATGATTTGGTCAATACCACGGTATCCCCGCTTTGCAAAAGCTGTCCGTTACAATCTTGATGCAATTCAACGGCGGCGTCATTATCGTGATCACCAGTGGCTCTGGCCCAGGCAAGGCGTTCATCATCAAGGTACATCATGTCGAGGTTATCCATTGCCCAGCTTTCAGTGCGCAGGCGGTTCAGCATGCGCCAGGATACTACCTGTACACCGGGTACTTCGCTCCACATAGCTGTTGTTAAACAACTCCAGTGGCTGCTGTCCAGTTCTTCTTTTTTGTCGATCTGTGCAAGACATTTATTGCAAATCATAATGCAATTTTCTTCGTTGGTTCCCGGCTGCGGCAGCACTTCGTACAACTTTACTGTATTTTCCGAATTACATAATTCACATTTTTTATCACTTCTTTTGAGCAGCAATGCTTCCAGGTTCATATCCGTTTTTATTTTGAGGCAAAGGTAATTCTTTCAGGCGGCTATTAATATTCCTTTAAATTTCATTCGTATACCAGTTTGAAAATTTAACAAAGCAACGCTGCGTTCTCTGCGTGCCAAAATTCCACGCTGAGATGAGGAGGATGCAGAAAAGGACAACATCATTGTCATTTTATTTTTCAAACTGAGACAGCACCTAAATTTCTTTCCTGTAATATCAAATTGGTAATTTTACTTTTTTAATAAATACAATATCTCTTTAAAGGTTATATGAACCAACAATTATTTGAAAAGGGCAATCCGCCGGGGCCCCGAAGTTTAACCATTACCAAAGCCGGCAGGCATAAATTGTCTAAACACCAGGAAGCATTCAACAAGCTTACCCAAAAAATAGCAAAGCTTCAAAAAGATATTGAGACGAAACAATGGCAATTTGACCTGGCGTTAAATATTTATGGAAATGAATTGCACACGGTGCAACTCAGGGTAATGGAAACGAGGCATAAACTGATAACGGTGCTGTGGGGCATTTATAAAAGTAACAAGTTGTCCAGGGCAAACCAGCGACATTTAAAAAACGTATTGCAGCACCACCTGGAACAATATTTTGCACAATCGGAAACAGGGCCCGATGAAGTATTGCAAAACATCTTTTCAGAAATCGAAGGCATCAGTTACGATAAAATGATGCAGGAAGAAAAAGAAAAGAGGACAGTTCAAATGCGTGAAATGTTTGAAAAAATGAATGTTGATATTAAGGGGGTTGATTTGCATGATGCCGCTGCAATGGCAGAAAAAATGGCGGAGGCAAAACAAAAGATCGCCGCTATGCAGGAGCAGGAAGAGGAGCGCAGAAGGCAGCAGCAAGGCAAAAAAAATAAAACAGCGAAGCAGGCTAAATTCGAAAAAACGCAACGGGCAATGGAGGAAATGAAACAAAAAAACATCAGCACTATTTACAGGCAGCTGGCAAAACTTTTTCACCCTGATCTTGAGCAGGATGCAGAAAAAAAAATGGAAAAGGAGATATTAATGAAAGCGCTTACCAATGCGTATGAAGCAAAAAACCTTCATGCGCTGCTTACGCTGGAACTTAACTGGATCCATAAAGAAACTGATCACCTGGAAAGCCTTACGGAAGAAAAATTAGCCATCTATCTTCAGATATTGAAAGAGCAGGCACAGGATTTAACCAGCGAAAAAAATAATATTTTTAAACAGCCCCAATATTCCACCCTCGCAAACCTCTTTGGTTATTCTATCCAGCAGTATCCTGTAGAGATGGTGAAGCGGCAGGTGGAAATAGCAACAGAAACGGCCCGGAATTTTGAAAATGATATTGCAGATTTTGAATCAGACCTGGCATTGAGGCATGTAAATGAAATGATAAAACAATGGAAACAACCAGGCAGGGAATCAGCCGATGAAGAGATATTACGGATGCTGCTGGAGTAGCGTTTTTCTCAGCAATTGTTTAATAAACGGGCCAGTCAATTTTCAGCAGTTTAAAAAAAATATTTTCTTCCATTTCTTTAACAGATCCAGGCTCAAGGCTGCCTAATACAAGGTCTTCGATGGATACCCGGATCAGCCTTTTACACCGGTGATGAATGGCTCCCACCATTTTTCTTACCTGGTGAAATTTACCTTCCGTTAATGTAATAAGCAACCAGGTATGCGGGCCAAATTGTGCAACTGTGCTGCCGGTATTATAAATAAGTTCGGGGTTTTCAATGATTTCAACAGCGCAGGGAGGCGTGGTATAATTTTCTCCTCCCTGTATGCGGATAGTGATACCCGATTGCAGCCGGTGCAAATTTTCATTACTGAGCATATTATTTACCTGCACCAGGTAGGTTCGCTTGTGCGGGGTGTCTGCTAAAAATAATAAGCGGGTTACTTTTTTATTAGTGGTTAAAATCAGCAACCCTTCTGAGTGGTTATCCAGTCTCCCTACAGCATGTATACCTGCCGGGAAATTAAAATCCAGCTGGCCCAGCAAGTTTACCCGGTGGGTGCTCACAAACTGAGATACCATATTGTATGGTTTATTAATGATGAAGTACCGGTGGGCTGTTTCGGTCATTGGCAGTAAATAAAGTTATCCGGGCTACAAGCTAAGAATAAAACGCAAACCTTATTATTGGTTGGCTGTATGTCGCTTATTCATCCCCGGTAAAAATAACGCTGGCAGGCCCATTGTTCAACAAAAAAATTGCGGCACATTTTTATAAGCTGGGGTATTTTAACCCCAACCGGCTGGTACAATTGAATTAAAGAAGAAGTCATTTTTCGCTAAGTGGCTTTTATTTTGATACATGATAATTGCCAATGAATAAAGCATCAATTCCAGAATCATAAAAACATCTTATTGCTTCTTTAGGATTATTTACGATGGGTTCTCCCATAACATTAAACGAAGAATTCAACACAATACTTTCGCCGGTAATTTTTCCAAATTCATTTATCAGTTCCCAGTACCTTGGATTGGTTTCCCGCTGCACCATTTGGGGGCGAACGGTTCCGTCCACATGGACTACTGCCGGAATAGCATTTCTTTTTTCATCTTTAATGTCAAAAGAAGTGATCATGAAAAATTCATCCCTGCAATCTTTTAAATATTCATGCCGGCTTTCATAAGTTAAAGAGGGGCAAAATGGCCTGAAGCCTTCCCTGAATTTTACCCAGGCATTGATGATGTCTTTATTCTCTGCTTTTAAAGGGCTCATCAAAATTGACCTGCTTCCCAAAGCCCTGGGGCCGCTTTCCATGCGACCCTGGAACCACGCTACAATTTTATTTTCTGCTAATAATTCAGCAGCTTTCCGGGAAGGGTTTTCGAGAAAAGTATACTTTATTTTCCTGATCTTTAGGATAGATTCAATTTCCTCATTAGTGTAATCCGGTCCTAAATAAAGATGATTGAAATCGTACCCATTAAATTCATTGTGCCTGTAATATTCCAGTAATGCTGAACCAACCGCCAATCCGGAATCACCGGGATTTGGATACACATGCTGATCAACAATCAGGTCTCCGCGGTTATTCCAGATACGCTGGTTTAATTTTACATTCAGCATAACTCCCCCGGCAAATGCAACATTTTTCACTCCCGTTTTTTTCACCCATCCAAAAACAAGGTTCATTAAGTTTTCTTCCAGTTTTCTTTGTCCTTCTGCCGCAATATTTTCCCTGCCATAGGTGGCAATCAATTGTTCAACTTCCATTGCTTCATCCAGATGAAATTCAGTAAACCCGCTCATGCTCCAGTTGAAAACAGCACCCAGATTTGATCTTTTTACCAATGTTTCGTCTTTAAATTCCGGGAAGAATTTATCCAACACCCCTTTACATTTGGTGTAATCACCATAAGGGGCAAGCCCCATTGTTTTTCCTTCCCCATCCCCGTGTATCCAGTGCAATCCTTCCGTAACAACACTGTAGGCCCATCCAATGGAGGCCTCCCGGTAATAACTTTTTAGCAGGCTTATCTTATTTCCTTCGCCCATCCAGATAGAAGTACACATTTCATCACCTGCACCATCGATAGTAAAAATTAAACAGCGCTCATTATTTTTACGGGTATAATATGCACTTGCAGCATGTGCAAGGTGATGGTTGTTATTGATAAATTTTGCGGGGTTGGCTAAGTTGTAATTTGGATAATAGACAGGTAATTTAAGCCTGGAACTGCCAATGGACATGCCAAATAATTTTTTAGCAATTTGCATGGCAAGGCGCTTTTTTTTACTCACTTTTTCAATAAGACCAAAAACAGTATTTAACTCCCTTGAAGGGGTTTTCCAGGAAGAACTGACATAGTCAACCTCATTAATATTCTTTATCCCCGCCTGTTTTAAGCAAAATTCAATCGATTTTAAAGGCGCATTCCCTGAATGTTTAACCCTTGAAAATCTTTCTTCCTGAACATCAGCTATTACTTTTCCATCAATGACTATTGCAGCAGAAGAGTCATGCCCCTTATGAATGCCTAATACTGTCATATTTTATAATTTTTAGTTGAAAAATGGCCTGATCCGGTTGTCTAATTTTTTTTAACCAAACAGCATACCCGTAATTATCCGGTGCCTTCTTTTGTTGAAAAAAAAGCAATACAGTTAGTGAAGACCAGAGGTAAGGAAATGTTTATTCTTATTCAATGAAATCCTGCCATAGGGATTACAGGTAATTCATGAAAAGTTAAAAATGACAGCAACTGCTGCAAGCTATTCGTTGGATAAATATAATAAAATCATTTGTAAACCTGCAAGCTTTGTGAGGTTTTTTTTTAATATGTCAAATGTAGAGTAATATTCTGCTGTTGAATATTTGGCGCCTCTAACGCAGACCATAAGCCGCATCTGATGAATAATCAAAAAATAGGTCCCGGTATGATCTGTAAACAGGAGAAAATAAGCGCAACAGTTTACATGGTATTGCGTAAGCGGCAATACGGCCGGGCTGTTTGCCGGGGTTGTTCCTGTTTTATTTCCTGGATATTTTTTTATTGATCTGGTTCCCAAAAAGAAATCCAGCTATTCCTCCCACTACTGCACCCGCTACTAAAACGGGGATACTGGAACCGTTGATAAAAAAACTGAAGCCCAGTCCCAATAATCCAAAAAACAGCACCGCAACAACGATAGCATTATTTGCTTTTTTTGGTTTAGCATGAATGTCTGAATTTTCATTGTAATGCGGTGAGTGTTTGTGGGGGTGTCTGCTTTTTGATTCGGGCATAAATATTTTTTTTTGAATGTACGACATATTTTTTTCTTTTCCGTTTCTTCGTGCAGCATCAATGAAATCCAACCAGGTTATTTATTGAAGAAGCAGACTGCCTGTGAAGGGGACAATTCTAATAAGGGTAGTTTCGTTTTATGTGCAGGGCCCGATATAGCAAATCCGGTATGCTCCATTGTAAATTTGTATCTATTTTTTAATAGGGTGCAGCAGGGTATAACCCGGCAGTTGAAAATAAGAACAAATGCCCCGCCACATTTACATCACTCCACAACAAATAATTGTAAATAGCTTCTTACTTTTGCACCAAACAAATGCTTACTGAACCAGCATGCAGGACATAGAGCCATATTACAACTGGCGGCATTTATATGCAGCCGAAGAAGACCAGCGTTCCCCTTTTTATGGCCGTAATTACAGCGAATTTGAATTTACCCAAACTGTTTACAATTACTACATCCATCCCCAATGGGATGAGTTCGGAAGCAGGACGCTGTACATGAAAATTTTATTTGTGGATTATGATCAGCAGTTTGCCATTATAGAACTGCTGGGAGAGTGGAACGATGCCATTGAAAATGATATCATGACATTGCGGAGAGACATAACAGATATCATGTACAAGGAGGGGATTACGAAATTTATTTTGATTGCGGAGAACGTATTAAATTTTCACAGCAGCGATGACAGTTATTACGAAGAATGGGCGGAGCAACTGGAAGATGATGGCGGATGGGTGGTGATAATAGATATGCCGCAACAGAGCCAGTATGATTTTAGAAGGACAAGGCTTACCAATTATGTTGGGCTGCTTGATTTTCCGCAATGGCGTACCTTAAGGCCCGAACTGGTATTTCAGCAGGTGGATAACTGGATGATGAAGCAACTGAAGTAATTTCATGCCCCTCCTGCATCCTGTTTAACGTGGAGTAAAAGGCTGTTTATTTTACGAAAACGTTGCCGGAATAAAAATGCTCAATAAAAATAATATTTGGCTTTTCCTTACGTACTTTTGTACTACTTACTAAAACAACTTCCTCAATATGACCTGGAAATTATTCTTCACCTCTTCAATCGGGAAAAAATTTGCAATGGGGCTTACGGGCCTTTTTTTAATAACTTTTTTGATCGTTCATGCAGGGATCAATTCCTGCATTTTTGTAAACGATGGCGGGGAGACTTTTAATACCGCTGCCCATTTTATGAGCCACAACTGGGTAATACGTATCATGGAGATTGGTTTGTTTGCCGGGTTGTTTTTACACATCATCCAGGGGTTATTGCTTTGGAAACAAAACAGGGCGGCAAGGCCGGTACAATATGCAGTAAGCGACGCCAACAGTAACAGCAAATGGTACAGCAGAAGCATGGGCTTGCTGGGTACTTTATTATTGTTCTTCCTGGTCATCCACATCTCCAAGTTCTTTGTAGACACTAAAATTGCTTTGTATGGCAGTGGCGATGCTGGACATAATTTGTATTACGATATGAAGGAAGAATTTGCAAAATGGTGGATTGTGGTGATTTACCTGTGTGGTGTCATCTCCCTGTTCTGGCACTTGCTGCATGGTTTTGGAAGTGCCTTCCAGACTTTGGGTATCAATCATAAACGGTATACACCGATTATAAAAACCCTTGGTACGGTCTACACGGTGATCATCTGCCTGCTGTTTGCTTTAATGCCTTTAGCCTTTTACTTTAATTGGATAGGATAATATAAACAATTTCTTATTCTGAAAGTTATTATAGTAATATTTACAGCAAATAAATTTTAACCACACAATTTTTTAATACTATGTCTTTAGATTCAAAAATTCCTAATGGCGAAATGAAAGAAAAGTGGAGCGATTACAAGGGCCACGTAAAGTTGGTGAACCCGTCTAATAAACGCAAACTGGAAGTTATTGTGGTAGGCACAGGGCTTGCCGGATCTTCTGCTGCTGCCGCTTTAGGCGAACTGGGGTACCAGGTAAAAGCATTTTGTTTCCAGGACAGCCCCAGGAGGGCACATAGTATTGCGGCACAAGGGGGTATTAATGCTGCAAAAAATTATCAAAATGACGGCGACTCTGTTTTCCGTTTGTTTTATGATACGGTAAAAGGTGGCGATTACCGGGCAAGAGAAGCAAACGTGCACCGGTTGGCAGAAGTAAGTTCGGCTATCATAGATCAATGTGTGGCACAGGGTGTTCCCTTTGCAAGGGAATATGGTGGGTTGTTAAGTAACAGGAGTTTTGGTGGTACCCAGGTACAGCGTACTTTTTATGCAGCCGGGCAAACAGGCCAGCAATTGTTATTGGGTGCGTACAGTGCATTGGAAAGACAAGTGGCACTGGGTAACGTAACCATGTACAACCGCCATGAAATGCTGGATGTGGTGATGATTGACGGGAAAGCCCGGGGTATTATTGCACGGGACCTGGTAACCGGGGAACTGGAACGCCATTTTGGCCATGCGGTATTGTTATGTACCGGTGGATATGGCAATGTATTTTATTTAAGTACCAATGCCATGGGCAGTAATGTAACCGCTGCATGGAAAGCACATAAGAAGGGAGCCTTTTTTGGCAACCCCTGTTTTACACAAATTCATCCTACCTGCATTCCCGTTAGTGGCGAATACCAAAGTAAACTTACCCTGATGAGTGAAAGTTTGCGCAATGACGGAAGGATATGGGTACCAAAGAAAAAAGACGATAACCGCAAAGCAACGGATATTCCGGAAGAGGAAAGGGACTATTACCTGGAAAGAAGGTATCCTGCCTTTGGTAACCTGGTGCCGAGAGACGTGGCATCAAGGGCGGCCAAAGAAAGATGCGATGAAGGGTATGGCGTAGGTACCACCAAACTGGCTGTATACCTTGACTTTGCCGATGCGATAAAGCGGTATGGAAAAATAGAAGCGGGTAAATCAGGTAACGACAGTTTGGGCGAAGCCGCATTGATACAGTTGGGTAAGGATGTGATAAAAGAAAAATATGGCAACCTGTTTGAAATGTATGAAAAAATAACAGGTGAAAATCCCTATGAAATGCCAATGCGGATTTATCCTGCAGTGCATTACACCATGGGCGGTTTATGGGTGGATTATGAATTACAGACAACGGTAAAAGGTTTATATGCTTTGGGTGAAGCCAACTTCAGCGATCATGGCGCCAATCGTTTGGGAGCCTCTGCATTAATGCAGGGTTTGGCCGACGGGTACTTTGTTATCCCTTACACTTTGGGTAACTACCTGGCAGATGAAATACGCACGGCATCTATTCCAACAGATCACCCTGCATTTGCTGAAACGGAAAAAGCAGTAAGCGACAGGATAAATAAACTGATGGGTATTAAGGGCACTCAGACAGTGGAAAGTTTTCATAAGCGGCTGGGTAAGATCATCTGGAATAAATGCGGCATGGCACGCAATGAACAAGGGTTGAAAGAAGCCATTACAGAAGTACAACAGCTAAAAAAAGAATTCTGGAGCGATGTAAAAATACCCGGCGAGATCAATTCGATGAACCCGGAACTGGATAAGGCAGGCAGGGTGGCAGATTTTATAGAGTTGGGTGAGTTGATGTGCATAGACGCCCTGAACAGAAATGAAAGTTGCGGAGGCCACTTCAGGGAAGAATCTCAAACGGAGGATGGCGAAGCGAAAAGGGACGATGAAAATTATAGTTATGTAGCTGCATGGGAATACAAAGGGGAAAGTGAATGGATACTGAATAAAGAAGCGTTGAATTTCGAGATTGTAAAACCTACGCAGAGAAGCTACAAATAATTAGTTGCATGGTTGTATTGTTTCATGGTTAAATTGTTGGGGGAGTACCAGAGGGATAATTTATTTGGTTTAAATAAAGGTTATATAGCTGATGATAAGAAATTCTTAAAGCTGAATGATATTGAAGCATATAAAATTTCATTCCATCTTAGTAACTATGTTCGGGAGGTAGTTTTAAAGTGGGATTACTTTGCAAGAAAAACAACCGGGCACAATTTGTAGATGCTGTGGATTCAATATCAGCAAATATTGCAGAAGGTTTTGGAAGGTATTTTAAGAAAGATAAAATTAAGTTTTACAGGTATAGTTATGGTTCAATGAAAGAGTGTTTTGACTGGAACGAGAAGGCAAAAGAGAGAAAGCTGATTACTGAAAATGAATATAAATTTATATTTACAGCGTTGGATAAGCTCCCGAAATCTATTAATGCACTCATAAAATACACCAGCGAAAAACTGAGTATTTAATTAGTGTTGCTATTAATAAGGAGTTTTGAAATTTTAAGAACAACAATTCAACAATAGAACAATATAACCATTGCATATGGAACATTACAGCATGAACCTCACACTAAAAGTGTGGCGCCAAAAGAATAGCAAAGTAAACGGAAGTTTTGAAACTTACCAGCTAAAAGATATCTCTTCTGAAATGTCTTTCCTTGAAATGATAGATGTGCTGAACGAGCAACTCATTACCGAAGGGAAAGACCCGATTGCCTTTGACCATGACTGCCGTGAAGGCATCTGCGGTATGTGCAGTATGTACATCGATGGCAGGGCTCATGGGCCCTGGGCAGCCAACACTACCTGCCAATTACACATGAGGGCATTTAAAGATGGTGACACCATTGTGGTGGAACCCTGGCGCAGTAAAGCTTTCCCGGTGCTAAAAGATTTGATGGTTGACCGTTCAGCTTTTGACAGAATCATCCAGGCTGGTGGCTATATCTCTGTAAATACCGGTAATGCCGTTGATGCCAACGCCATACCGATTGATAAAAAAGATGCGGATGATGCCTTTATGGCGGCGGCATGTATCGGCTGTGGTGCCTGTGTGGCCACCTGCGTTAATGGAAGTGCCATGTTATTTGTAAGTGCTAAAGTTTCCCAGTTGGCTTTATTGCCTCAGGGCGAACCTGAAAGAGAATCAAGGGTATTGAATATGGTGGCACAGATGGATAAAGAAGGATTCGGAAACTGCACCAATACCTATGCCTGCGAAGCAGAATGCCCCAAAGGAATATCAGTATCCAACATTGCCAGGCTTAACAGGGAATTTTTAACCGCAGGGCTAACAACAGAAGATTAATTCATTTGAAATATTATTTTGAAAACCTTCCTAACCGGAGGTTTTTTTATTTGCAGTAAAACTGCTCTGCCTAAGGTCTTGCACAATAAATACTAACTTTATCCATTCTATTTATAAACCCCTTCATTGAAATTGACAAGGATATTTTTGCTGGTGGTGTGCTTACTGGTGGTGCAAGTATCCCTGGCACAACAGCCTGTGCTCCCCTTAAGTAACCTTCGTGCAAAATATATCAGCACCAGGTCAGCACAGGTAAAATTAGATACCCTCAGCCTTTTTCCCCAAACGGTTTCCATTACCGGCGTACCTCCCGGCCAATATAAAATTGATGCTGTAAATGCTGTTTTGATTTGGATAAATAAGCCTCTTGCCGACAGTGTGCAGATCAGCTACCGTGTTTTTCCATATAAGCTGAATGCCGTATCACAGCATTTTAATTTTGACAGCATCCGCAATAATTTCTTACTGGAAAAACCTTTTACCTACAAATTCGGGAATAAGCAGAATAATGCCCTCTTCGATTTTGGTAATATCAATTACAATGGCAGCTTCGGCAGGGGTATCTCCTTTGGCAACAGCCAGGATGCAGTGTTAAGCAGCAGCATGAACCTGCAACTGAATGGTTTTATCGGCGACAGCCTTGAACTTACTGCCGCAGTAACGGACAATAATATCCCCATACAACCCGATGGCAATACCCAGGACCTCCGGGATTTTGACAGGATATTTTTACAGGTAAAGAAAAGGACCTGGCAAATCAATTTTGGTGATATTGATATCCGCCAAAGCAAAAATTATTTTCTGAATTTTTATAAACGCCTGCAGGGGGTATCATTCATTACAGATAATAAAATCGGGAAAGGCGTCACCAACTCCCTGTTGTTAAGTGGCTCAGTTGCCAAAGGTAAATTCAACCGGAATTATTTAACGCCCATTGAAGGAAACCAGGGCCCGTACCGGCTGCAGGGGGCCAACAACGAATTGTTTTTTACCATCCTGGCAGGTACCGAAAAGGTATTTATGGATGGAGAACTGTTGCAGCGGGGTGAAGACCAGGACTATGTGATCAATTACAACACCGCCGAACTGTCGTTTACCCCCAAAAGGATGGTGACAAAGGACAAAAGGATACAGGTGGAATTTGAATATGCAGACAGGAATTACCTTAACAGTAATTTGTATGTCAATGATGAAGTAAGTTTTAAAAATAAACTCTTCCTCAGTGTGGGGGCTTTCTCCAACCAGGATGCAAAAAGCTCCTCCATTAACCAATCGCTGGATGACAGGCAAAAACAGTTTTTAGCCGATGTGGGTGATGGCATTGATACTGCATTTTATTCAGGAGCGGTTAAGGATACTTTTGCCACCGGTAAAATTCTGTACAAAAAAATTGACAGCCTTTACAACAGTAACGGGCATGACTCCATCTTTGTTTATGATTCTACCAACAGGCAGGCGCTATATAATGTATCCTTTAGTTACCTCGGTACAGGAAAGGGAAATTATATTCAGCTCTTTAATGCCACCAACGGTAAAGTTTTTAAATGGGTGGCACCGGATGCAAATGGCAACAGGCAGGGGGATTGGCAGCCGGTGATTTTACTGGTATCGCCCAAAAAATTGCAGGTGGCCACCGTGGCAGCAGAATACCGTATCAATGAAAACACAAGAATAAAGGCAGAGTTTGGGGCAAGTAAATACGATATCAATCTGTTTTCTGCAAAAGATAAAAACAACGACAATGGGTTAGCTGCAAAGCTCCAGTTTATCAAAGATGAACAGCCTGTCAGCCTCTTTAAAAAATCATTGAAACTGCAAACAAATATTGGATTAGAATACGTGAACAAAAAATTTAAGCCGCTGGAAGTATTGCGAAATGTAGAATTCAACAGGGACTGGAGCCTGCCTTTTATCATATCCCCGGCTAATGAGCGTATCATCAATGGCGGTATAGGATTAACCGACAAGGAGGGCAACAGGTTTAAATATGATATTTTGAATTACAACAGGAGCGATAGTTTTGATGGCATCAAACAACAGTTGGAATATTACAACACTGTAAAAGGCTGGAAATTCACCGGGAATGTAAGCCTCACCAATACGAATACAGCCCGGCAAACTGGGATCTATTTGCGTCCAACCATTGATGTAAGCAAGTTGTTGAAAAGGGTAAAGAATATTACTATCGGTGCCAACTACCTGGGGGAGCATAATAAGCAAACGAATACAATAGCAGATACTTTAACGCCGTACAGTTTTGCCTTTACTGTCTGGC
>JAYVUL010000298.1:0-6699 GCA_043787935.1 Chitinophagaceae bacterium
GGTCCAACGAAGAGCGTAAGAAATGGAGGTGCTGCAGATGTAATGGTATATCCTAATCCGGTTAAAGAAAAAATGAGTGTCCGTATTACAGCTGATAAACCAGACAAGGGGATTATTACGATTACAGACATCAGCGGCAAACTTGTTTACCATAATACTTTCCCTGTAGCTGAAGGAAATAACACCGTTGTCATCGATACCAAAAATATCGCTGAAGGCACTTATTTTCTAAAAATAAAGTTGTCAGACGATATGATTGTAAAGAAATTCAATAAACTGTAAGCATTAATTTTTCAATTAAAAAACCCGGGGGAATCCCCGGGTTTTTTAATCCCGGCCCTTTTAAAAAAGCGCAAAATGGGTAAGAGGTATGACTATAAAGGGTTTTAGAAATTTTAAATTTTTTTTGCAAGACAAATTATACTAATTTCAGTTTTGATATTTAACAAAAAAATACACACATGAACCCCAAAAATTTACTTCACCGTCTATGTTTTCCTTTGGTAGCTTTGCTTTTCACCACACATGTTTCAAAAGCACAGGTTCGTAATTATACTTTTGCCCAAAGCAGTGGCACCTACACTGCTATTACTGGTGGCACAGTTGTAGTTCCGTCGGATGGTACTACCATCTCAGATGATGATATTTATATCAAC
Source organism: Chitinophagaceae bacterium (assembly GCA_043787935.1). Taxonomy (GTDB): domain Bacteria; phylum Bacteroidota; class Bacteroidia; order Chitinophagales; family Chitinophagaceae; genus Ferruginibacter. The sequence continues at coordinate 657 of JAYVUL010000298.1, forward strand.
AATGCCATCGGGTTTACGTTTAATTTCAATAATACCGATTATACCAGTTTTGGTATTAATTCCAACGGGTTTATCTGGTTAGGAAGCGGCGAACCGTTGCCGGAAACCTATACCCCAATAAGCGGCACTCCTTCAAACCTTGGTGGCACGGGTACCATCAGCGGAACCATCAGCGCTATGGGCAGGGACCTGCTTAAAAGGACAACCGCCCCTTTTGGCGAATTGCGGGTAGAAACACTTGGAAGTGCACCTTCCAGGGTTTGTGTGATACAATTCAGCAACTGGAGAGGGTATGCCTTAGGAACCGGGGCAATTTATAATTTTCAAATAAGGCTTACCGAAACAACCAATACCATTGATTTTGTATACGGTGCCTTTACCACCACTGGAGTAACTTCATCTTCGGATTTTGAAATTGGACTGAGGGGTGCTGATAATTTAGATTTCAATAATGTTATTGCAGATGCCGCAAACTGGGCCGGAGCAGTATCTGGTGCAGCTAATACTGATGCATCCACCATCAGTTCTACAACATTTCCTGCCACAGGAACCACATTTACCTGGACCCCAGGTGCCCCACTTTCAGATTGCAGCGGTACACCTGTTGCAGGTACTATTAGCGGTCCGGCAAGTATCTGTTCTGGTTTTGATTTTATATTATTAAATACCGGTGCTACTGAAGCCACGGGTGTACATTATGCCTGGCAATCCTCGGCAAATGCAGGAGGCCCCTGGGCAAATATAGCCGGACAAACGAACTTTCTTCAGGCAACAGTTTCCCAAACTGCAGCCACCTACTATAGGTTTGTAGACACATGCACAATCAGTACCCTGAGCGCTATATCAAATGTTTTATTTGTTACTTTGAAAGCCAGTAATGAGTGTTATTGCCAGCCACCTGCTGTAACACTGCATTCGTTTGTTGATGATGCGGTAACTAACCTTACTATACCAGGCACCACACTTAATTCTTCTAATGCAACAGATATAAACACAGGGTATACCCAGGTACCGCCAACCCCTTCCAGCAACACAGCTGATTTATCGCAATTAACCAACTATGTTGTGCAAGCTACAGTAGCCGGTGGCCCAACCCAGGTTTCAGCATGGGTTGATTTCGATAAAAGTGGAACATTTGATCCTAATGAATTTTTTGACCTGCCGGTATCAGGTGCTTTAGCTTCAGGAAATATCGCTGTACCAGCTTCAGCTTTACCAGGAACTACGGGCTTACGCATAAGAGCAAGGTTTGCAAACTTTTTTGATACCGATCCCTGTACACCTTTTGGGTCAGGAGAAACTGAAGATTATATTGTAAATATTGTTCAAAACACTGCTGTTAATGGTGCCATTGTTGATATTATTACTCCTGCTGCAAGTTGCAGTGCAGGTAATGTTGTTACGGTAAAATTGCGAAACAGCGGTTCATTAAATATTACTGCAGGTGCTGCTACGGTAGCCCTGTATGTTAACGGTGCAAACCCCCAGGGGCCATTAACACAAACCAATGCAGCTTTGTTGTTGCCGGGGGATACAGCTACTCTTAATTTCACCTGCAGTTTTCCTGTGGATGGAACTAACATAGATTCAGTTTTTATTCAAAGCCTTGCCGGTGACGCTTTCAGCGCTGATGACACCTTACTTACAAGCCATGTTACCCTGCCTGCAGCGATCATTGCACCCTATGCAGAAGATTTTGAAGGCAGTATTCCGGGATGGACAGTGAGCCAAATTGCCGGTTCTGGAAACTGGGGTATAGCCGGCACTGTTGATTATCCTGATTATAACACGCCCTTCTCCCTGAATCCAAAGAGTGGTGCCAATGTTGCATTATTTAATAGTTATGCATTCCTGTCCGGCACTGTTTCGAGGTTAACAAGTAATTGCATAACTCTGCCGGTTAGTGCAAACGCCAATTGCGGTTATGTTACCGGTTTCTATTTTACCCAGGATGCACAATACACAAACCCCGATAGTGTTGTGGTGAATATAAGAGCAAGCGGTGGCAATGCTTTCACGAGGCTGGGGAAAGTAACCAGGCAGGACAGCACCCTTAGCCCTACACTTGAACAACAGGGGTTCTCAACGCCGGAATGGAAATTGTATACTTTTGATATCAGCAGTTTTGCCGGGCAAACAGTGCAATTAGCATTTGATGGCTATGGAAAGTTTGGTAATAATATGGCGATAGACAGTTTCTTTGTGAGCCCTAAAACTGTTGGCGGCAATGTGGCCCTGGCAGGCGGTACAGAAACAGGCGCCACGCTTACTCCTGCACTAACAGCCTGTGCAGATGCCAATGGATGGACTTACTATACCGATGGCAACAGTTCAAGGTATTTATTTGGTGTGCAGTGGGATCCTTCCAGTAATGGTTCAAATGCAGCTGCCAAAACATTGGCAACCGCCAAACTTACTATTGACCGTAAATGGTTTGCAGCTGAAGATGTTCCCAATTTAAAAGCCACTTATACCATGCAGCGCTACTGGGATGTTAACTTAAATGGGGCCACGCTTACCAGTCCTGTTAATGTGAGGTACTTCTATTCTCAAAGAGAACTTGACTCTATCATTCTGGCCAAGGATAATTTCTTAGCTGCTAATCCCGGTAGTGTAGACGCTGGGTTTGGGTGGTTCAAAACAATTTCAGGTGCATTTGTTCCTTCAAGCGCTACAGTTACTCCGGATGGAGTTCCAAATGCCATTCCTTTAGTTGATGCCAATTCAGGAGGCGCCACAATTAATGGCATCCTTTATGCCCAGTTTAATGGAGTGACCAGTTTTAGTGGTGGAACTGCAGAAAGTAGCGTTGGGCATTCTATACCGCTTCCAGTTGGTCTGCTCTCCTTTAATGCACAACGTACAGGCCGGGTAAATACAATTACCTGGAGTACCACTCAGGAAATCAATACAAGCCGCTTTGTAGTAGAACGCAGCACTGATGGCCGCGACTATAATGCAATTGGCCAGGTCGCTGCGGCAGGCAACAGTAATAATACCCGTAATTACTCCTTTATAGACAATACCCCAACCAGGGGAATCAATTATTACCGTTTAAGAATTATGGATGTTGACAGCAGGGAAAAATTCAGCCCGGTAAAAAATGTAAGGAATGAAGGCACTGCAGATATAGCGGTTTATCCTAATCCGGTTATTGATGTAATGCAGGTAAATATCACCTCTGATAGGTTAGACAGAGCCTCTATCAGCGTTACTGATATGAACGGGAAATTGGTTTATGTTAAAGCCATCAGCCTCAATGAAGGTTCCAACTACCTGAATATTAACACTGCACATTTCAGCACCGGAACGTATGTAATCAAGATACAGCTGAATGATGATTTGGTAGTGCGGAAATTTAATAAACTGTAATCAACGTCAATCTTTTAAAAAAAGCCTCCGCAACCGGAGGCTTTTTTTATGACCCGGGATTTATTGCGCCGGTTGCAAAAAAAAATACAATAACAACAAAAAGTACAAATTGAAAAGGATTCGTAAAATACACGGAAATGTTATACCACCAGGAAAGAGCTAACCTGAAAGAAGGTGTAGTGAAATACTGGCTATCTTTTTTTAAAAGAATTGAGATATAATTCTAAAGCACTTACCATGCTTGGAGCCTGTGGCTGGGGAGCTTTGATGTCCAGTGTTAAACCAGCATCTTCCACGGCTTTAAACGTGTTTGTTCCAAAAGCACCGATTTTTGTTCCATTCTGACTGAAATTGGGGAAATTTTCTATCAGACTTCTAACACCGCCCGGGGTGAAGAAACAAATTACATCAAATTTTTTAGCAACCACATCTTTAATATCATTGCTGATTATCTTGTACAATACCGGGGTAGCATACTCACAATTGTGTGATTTCAGCCAGTTGGTAATTTCGCTGTCAAAAGCCTGGGAGCACGGGTAAAGGAATTTCTCATTGTCTTTGTGCTTATTGATAACGTCAAACAAACTTTTGTTGCTGCCATCGGCACTGTAAAAAACTTTCCGTTTCCTGTAAAGGATAAATTTTTGAAGATATAAAGCCACTGCTTCGGTAATGCAAAAATATTTCGTGTCCTGGGATATATTCAATTTCATTTCCTCACATATCCTGAAAAAATGATCAATGGCATTACGGCTTGTAAATATTACAGCTGTGAAATTGGCAATTTCAATTTTCTGCTTACGAAATTCCTTTGCTGCAATGGGTTCTACAATAATGAAAGGATGGAATTGAAGGTCGATACTGTACTTTTTTGCCAATTCAAAATAAGGTGATTTTTCCCCTTCAGGCTTTGGTTGTGTGATGAGTACTTTTTTAATCATTGGGGCTTTTGATCCTTTTGTTTTTTCACCTTGTTTAATCATACAGATTACAACTTTTTCAACCACCTTGCAAAGTTAAAGTTTTTTATTTAATAAAACCATCAACGCCTTATAAATGAGCAGCAGGGGTAACAGTTCTATCCCGATAATGTACATAAAAAAATGCACCCTGCTTACCCGCACCTGGTTTTGTAATAATCCATAAGACCTTAAAAACCGCAGGAAAAACATCAGCCCTACCAATAAAAGAGAAACCAATACTGCAGGGTATCGCAGAAAAGGTGCAGCAAATGCTATCACAATAACAAATGGCACCAGCAATGTGCCCAGTATTTTATTGATCAGAAAAATAATGAACAGGTAAGTATTGGCTGCATCTTTATAACCGGTTACCCATCCGGTAAATTTCAAAACAATGTATTTCAGAAAATAAACAGCAGCCATACCCAGGATACAGGTACCCATTACCAGCAATGGTTTAGCCGGAACCATCCAATTAAAGTGGAGGAGTAATAAATAAAGGTATAGCCCGCCGGTTATTACAAACAGGATATTAAAAAACAGCGATGCCTGTTTTGCCTGCAATAATTGATCGGTAAGCTGGCTTTGCCTGAGTGAGGTATTAAAAAAAACCTTAAACAAATTATTAAAATAACGGTTGTAAAAAAATCGAAGGGAGGCCAACAGCACCACCACTGCAAGCAGCACATAAAATAGAAAAGTATTAACAGGCACTGCCATTTCTTTGGTAATAATAGCCGCCGGCGCTCCGGTAATATTTAAAAACCGGCTTTCCTGCAAAGCGCTTTGCAGAACAGTGCTATAGGAGTGTATAGTACCAGTAAGAGGGGAATCCTGCTTTACCAATGTGGAATCCGCCTTGTAAAGCAGCGAATCCTGCGTTGCAACTGCAGAGTCTTTTTTTATGGTCAATTGATTCTGCTGCTGTAACCCGGCCCGTAAAAAAACAGGAAACGCCAGGAGTAATAAAAAGAAGGTTGCCTGTTTCAATTGAAAAAATTTGTAGGGCAAAAGTAAAATGATTTTGATTAGAAATAATTGACATAGCCGAAATGTATTTTGGATGCCCTGCGCAAATCAGTATTTACATCACTTCGCTTGCCAACGGCAAAACTCATATTCAGTAATCCCAGCTTCGTTTCAAACACCAGCCCTAAGCCTGTACTGATAAAATTATTGCTGGTATTAATATCCTGGAATTTATTTTTTACCCATGCGGCATCAACAAAAGCAAACAGGTAAGAATTAAGCCCGAGCAGGTAACGGTACTCCCCTGTGGCTACGCCATATTGCGTTGCATAAATACTTTCTTCATCAAACCCTCTTAGTAATTTGTATCCTCCAATTTGAAATAATTCATTTCTGAAAACATCCCGGCTGCTGAATACAGCTGCATTAATAGCCGCTTTAACAGTACTTCGCTTCCCCACCGGGAAATAATGCGTGGCAATCAGTTTTGTCCTGAGCTGGTAGGTTTTTAACTTCAAGGAATCGTACAAGGATCCATAATTAAATAAAGGATCACTGAGGCTTGAAATATCATTGTTCTTGGCAATTGTTTTTAAACCAATGCTGATCAATAATTTAATTTCATTCCCTTCTCTTGGATTAAGCCGGTAATTGGTTTTGTTCCATTCATAATCCACCCCAACATTTACAGCACTTACATCAATATTGGGTGGCAATTTCCGGGTAAGTTTAACCAGGTT
>JAYVUL010000299.1:0-13127 GCA_043787935.1 Chitinophagaceae bacterium
ACTCCTTTGGCTCCTACCTCAATACCCGCATACAGGTCGCCGATACCCTGCACACTTTTCAATAAGGTTTCCACCACATTGGCTATTACGGTCAAGTGCTGTTCCTTGTAAAGCCGGATAGCTATCTGGTAGTGCTTTATCGCCAGGTCGGGCTGGTCGAGTTTGGTATATAAACTTCCTAGGCCCTGGTTGGCGTATGCCTGTGAATAAAGATCAGCAAAGGCCTGAGCTTTTGTAAGGCCTTTTTTAAAATACTCTTCTGCAGCATCCAGCTGCTGTGCTTCCATTAAAGTAGTAGCCGTTTGGAGCAGCCTGAAAGCCGACGGGCTTTTTATTCTTTGTGCATTTGCGGTGGTACTGATGATAATAAAAGCAAACAGTAAAATCCTTTTGATCATTGGTGCGTTTTAATACTTTATAACTGCCTTTTCGTACAACCAGCAAATTAACAATTTAAGGTACACAAGCCATGTCTATATTTTGGAGAACAGATGATTAGTTACCGGATGTGCAAAAAATGTGCGGATAAAGAAATATTTTTTTAAGCAGTACAATGCCTTTCACCTGGTAAAAGGGGGTAAATAATTATGATCGTAATTCCACATTTGAAAAGCAACCAGGAGGAAATCCACCAATGAACCAGACGGGATGCCCCAGACTTTGACATGCCTTATCCATGCCTTATCTATATCCCCGGCGTGGGAAGACTATTGCTTGCCGGCATCAAAGTGCCCAACACTACCTACCTTATACAAAGGAACAAGGAAGGCTATAGGAAGGAACTAAGAAGAACGGATCTACAGGCTATAGATCCGTTGTGTTCATAAGCTCTGTATAAGCAAGCTGTAAGCATGGTAGTACCTGCAGAAAACCATACTGGTTTTGCTTCGCTGCGTGGCTTTGCTGCAAACAAGCCAGGATAAGTAGGCATAAAAAACTCCGGAGAATATCTCTGGAGTTGTATAAAAAATTTCAGTAAAAGCTTATGGCTTCGGCTGTGCCTCTGGCTTTGGCATCAGCGCTTTGCGGCTCAGTTTGAATTTACCGGTACGTTGGTCAACTTCCAGTAGTTTCACTTTTACTTTATCGCCTTCTTTGAAGATACCGTCCATTGTTTCCAAACGTTTCCAGCTTATTTCACTGATGTGCAGCAAACCTTCCTTCTTTGGCAAGAATTCTACAAAAGCACCGAATTCTTTAATGCTTTTCACCGTGCCTTCGTACGTATCACCCACAACCGGTGTCGCCACCAGGCCTTTGATCCAGTTAACAGCTTTGTCCAGGCTTTCTTTAGATGCAGAGAACACACTTACTTCCCCTACATTGTTCACTTCTTCAATGTTGATGGTTGCGCCGGTTTCCCTTTGCATTTCCTGTATCACTTTACCACCTGGCCCGATCACTGCACCGATGTATTCTTTGTCAATGATCAGCTTAACCATACGGGGTGCATGTGGCTTCACATCTTCCCTGTGTGCCGGCATACAAGCGTACATAGCATCCAGGATATGTAAGCGGCCTTTACGTGCCTGCTCCAATGCCTGGCGCATGATATCCATACTCAGGCCATCCACTTTGATGTCCATCTGCACACCGCAGATACCATCACGGGTTCCTGTTACTTTAAAATCCATATCGCCCAAATGATCTTCATCACCCAGGATATCTGTCAAAACTGCAAACTGGTCTGCTTTTTTAATGAGGCCCATTGCCACACCACTTACGTGTTTTTTAACGGGTACCCCTGCATCCATCAATGCCAGTGAACCGGCACAAACAGTAGCCATGGATGAGGAACCGTTTGATTCCAGGATATCACTTACCACCCTTACTGTATAAGGATATTCTTTACCAGGCATCATCTTTTTCAATGAACGCATGGCCAGGTTACCATGACCTACTTCCCTGCGGCCAACACCCCTCATCATCTTTACTTCGCCTGTGGAGAATGGTGGGAAATTATAATGCAGAATGAATTTGGTATAGTCTGATTTGAAAGCACTTTCCACCAGCAATTCATCTAAAGGAGTTCCGAAGGTAACCGTTGTAAGTGACTGTGTTTCACCTCTTGTGAACAATGAAGAACCGTGCGGAGTTGGTAAGATACTGATCTCCATATCCAGCTGGCGGATGTCTTCTGTACCCCTTCCGTCCAACCTTTTGCGGTCGTTCAGGATCATATCCCTTACCACGTAATATTGCAGTTCGCCAAAATAATGGCCGATCAATGCTTTGTCTTCAGCTGGCAATTCTTCGCCTAAAAATTCTTTCACTTCTTTTTTCAAGGCATCAAAGGCATCACTACGGTCATGCTTGGCAGAAGCTGCGGCAGAAATAGCATACATTTTATCTTTTGCAAAAGCAGTGATCTTTTCGTTCAGTTCTTCATTGCGGTAAGGTTTTGTATATTCTCTTTTTGCAGTGATGCCTACCTGGTCTCTCAGGTCTATTTGTGCTTTGATCTGTGCTTTGATGGCTTCATGGCCCAGTTCAATGGCTTTGATGAGGTCTTCTTCCTGGCACTCATTGGCCTCCCCTTCTACCATCATAATATTCTTTTCGGTAGCGGCGATGATGAATTCCAGGTCGCATTCTGCCAGTTCGGTGCGGCTTGGGTTAACAATGAAGGCACCGTTCTTTCTGCCAATACGCACTTCAGAAATAATTTCCTGGATGGGAATATCTGAAACCGCCAATGCGGCTGATGCAGCTAAACAGGCAAGTGCATCCGGCATTACTTCAGCATCGCTGGATACGAGGCTGATCAGCACCTGTACATCGCATAAATAATCTTCCGGGAACAAAGGACGCAGCGCCCTGTCAATCAAACGGCTGGTCAATATTTCATAATCATTCAACCTTGCTTCTCTCTTAAAGAAAGAACCTGGCACACGGCCCGCAGCGGAAAATTTTTCCTGGTAATCTACTGACAAAGGGAAAAAGTTCTGTCCTTCTTTTGGCTCTTTGTTGGCCACCACGGTAGCCAGCAAAATACAATCGCCCTGGCGCACTGTTACGGCACCATCGGCCTGGCGGGCCATTTTGCCTGTTTCGATGGTTACCATACGGCCACCACCTATATCAAATGTTACTGATTTACCTGTTAAACTCATTTTTGTTTGTGTTAGAAATTAAAAATATGGCAGCCTCAAATATTGTTTTTACTACAGATGCAACCGTCAATGGCACAAAAGGAAACAACCTGTTTTCGTTGTGGGTTTTGTAAGCGTTGTATCGATTCCCAAAAAGGGAGGAAACATTCAGAAAGGTAACCTTTTAGGAAAAGGGCTGTAAATACAATAATTCCCAACTGTATTAGTTAGTTGGGAATTATAATTATTTACGCATGTTGTTTAAATTTATTTACGGAGACCTAATTTTTCAATTAAAGCCCTGTACCCAGTAAGGTTGTGCTTGCTGAGATAAGTAAGCAGGCGCTTGCGCTGGCCTACCATCTTCATCAAACCCCTTTGAGAGGAGAAATCTTTCCTGTTTAATTTGAGGTGCTCAGAAATTTCATTGATACGCAGTGTCAGCAACGCTACCTGTCCTTCAATAGAACCTGTGTTGGCGGCTTTACCACCAAAGTCTGTAAAAATTTTTGCTCTTTTTTCGATTGTTAAGTAAGGCATTTCTTTGTTTTTAATAACGTCTTTGTTAATTTTCTTTTTTATTTCGGATGCGAAAGTAGGAAAAAATATTGGATTTTACTGCCTGAAAGATGAATTTTTCAGTAAAAAATAGCTGCCTGGGGTAAGATGCTATAATGGTTGCATGCGGAAAATTTCCCATTCGCCATTCCCAACAGTGAAAAAGAAAGCCTGAATTAGTTTTTATCTGCCATATTTGCCAATAATATTATTGCTTTTATTTGTTGCAACGAATGACGATTTACCTGACAGTTACCAACGATTTAACCTACGATCAACGGATGATAAGGATCTGCACTTCGCTGAGCGGGGCAGGATATGATACTGTGCTGGTAGGCAGGCGGGTGACAGATTCAGTACCGCTAAAGCCGGTGCCTTTTAAACAAAAAAGAATTGCCTGCCTGTTTCAAAAAGGGAAATTGTTTTATGCTGAATATAACCTCCGGTTATTTTTTTATTTGTTATTTAAAAAAATGGATTGCATCTGTGCCATTGACCTGGACACGATCCTCCCCAGCCTCTTTATCAGTAAGATAAAAAAAACAAAACGTGTATATGATGCACATGAACTGTTTTGCGAGATGAAAGAGATCGTAAGCAGGCCGGCTATTTATGGCATGTGGAAGGCTGTTGAAAGGTTTGCTGTTCCAAAATTCCCTTCAGGTTACACCGTTAACCAGCCTATTGCAGATGAATTTTATACTATGTATGGTGTAAAATATGCCGTAATCAGAAATTTACCCATATTAAAAGAAGCTGCCATTTTACCCAAACAGGAGAAATATATTCTGTACCAGGGTGCGGTAAACGAAGGCCGCTGCTTTGAAACACTGATACCGGCAATGAAGGACGTGGATTGTACACTGGTGATATATGGAGCAGGTAATTTTATGGAACAGGCCCAACAGCTGGTTAAGCAAAACGGCCTTGAAGCAAAAGTGATCTTTAAAGGCAATATCCCTCCAGCGGAATTAAGCAGTATAACGGCACAGGCTTATATCGGCATTAACCTGGTAGAAAATAACGGGCGGAGTAATTATTTGTCGCTGGCCAATAAATTTTTTGACTACATTCAAGCCGGAATACCACAGTTATGTGCGGGCTTTCCTGCCTATAAAGACATTAATGATCAATATGCCGTTGCTTTACTGATTACTGATATGCAGTCAAAAAACATAGCCGCCCATCTGAACAATTTACTCCTTAATGAAGTTTTATACCAGGAGTTGCAAAACAATTGCTCAAAAGCAAGGGAAATATACAACTGGCAAAATGAAGAAACAACCTTACTGGCTTTTTATACACAACTGATTGGATAAACACCTGCACATAGTAACCTTAGACGTACCGGCACCGGCAGATTATGGCGGTGCCATTGACCAGTTTTACAAGATATGCTGGCTGCATAAGCTGGGCGTAAAGATCCACCTCCACTGCTTTACCAGGAGCAGGCTTCCTGCTGAAATACTTAACCGGTATTGCGAAACGGTGCATTATTACCCAAGAAGAACAGGCCTGCCTGGTTTTTCGTTCCATTTGCCTTACATCGTATCCTCAAGAAATGCAGGCGATTTACTGGCCAACCTTCAGCAAGACGATCACCCCATATTATTGGAAGGTATACACAGCACTTACTTCCTTCAGAGCAACCAGCTGAAAGGCCGAAAAGTGTTTGTGCGGCTGCATAATACCGAATACAAGTACTACCGGCAACTGGCAAAGCGCGAAAAGAAATTATTCGATAAACTGTATTATACCTGGGAAAGCTACCAGTTGAAAAAGTATGAAAAAAAATTGAGCCGGCACCATACCCTGCTGGCAATAAGTACTACAGACAAAACCGGGTATGAAACGGAATTATTTGCAGGTGATGTGCAAATGCTGCCTGCATTTGTGGGATGGGAAAAAGTGACTTCCCCTACCGGCAAGGGATGCTATTGTTTGTACCAGGGCAACCTATCCATCAACGAAAATGAAGAAGCGGCCATCTGGCTGTTGAAAAACGTATTTAATAAATTGCCTGTACCTTTTGTGATTGCAGGAAAGAATCCTTCCCGGCGCCTTGAATATTTAGCACACCAGCATGAGCATACCTGCCTTGTTGCCAACCCCAGCAACCAGGAAATGCAGGATATCATTGCCAAAGCACAGGTGAACATTTTGCCCTCTTTAAATAATACGGGTGTAAAATTAAAACTGCTCAATGCGTTGTACAGTGGCAGGCACTGTATTTCAAACAAGGCAGGTGTAGAAGGTTCGGGGCTTGAAAACCTTTGCAGCATGGCTGAAGATGCAGACGATTTTACCACTGCCATCAACTACCTGTATGATATCCCTTTTGATGAAGCGGAAAAAGAAAAACGCACCACCGTGCTTTCTGGATTGAACAACAATAAAACAAGTGCAGAAAAAATAATAACCCTGATCTGGCCCTCAGAAAAAACTACATAGAAACACTGGCGTTGTCCCATACTTTGCCAGCTTCAGTTTTAATGGTCCTTGCAGGAAATTTATTGATCACTATATAATCGTGAGTGGCCATGATAATGGAGGTGCCATAATCCTTAGATATCTGAAACAATAATTGCATGATCTCATCACTGGTTTCAGGGTCAAGGTTACCGGTAGGTTCATCGGCAAGTATCAGTTTGGGAGAGTTTAATAAGGCCCTTGCAATATCCACCCGCTGTTGCTCGCCACCACTCAGTTCAAAGGGCATTTTAAATCCCTTGGTTTTTAAACCCACCTTATCCAGCACATCAGCAATTTTTTCATCCATCAGTTTTTCATCTTTCCAGCCGGTGGCTTTCAATACAAATTTCAGGTTGTCATTTACATTCCTGTCGGTAAGCAACTGGAAATCCTGGAACACCACACCCAGGTTCCTGCGGAGAAAGGGCACTTTTTTCCAATCGAGTTCCCTTAGGTTGTAGCCTACTACCCAGCCCTCACCTTGGGTTAGTTCCAGGTCGCCATAAAGGGTTTTCAGCAGGCTGCTTTTACCCGTTCCTGTCTTGCCTACCAGGTACACAAACTCGCCTTTATCTACAGAAATATTTACATCACTTAAAATAAGGTTGGTTCCCTGGAAGATCTTTACGCCTTTTAATTCTACAATTGACTGAGACATAGTTTGGTTTTTACCCTCAGCCCCGCTGCCTAGCAGGGGGTGAGGAAAGAGTTTTTAAATTTATTATAAACTGTTATTAATTCTATTAGCCTTCATTGGCTGAGTTTGTACCAGGAACGAAGTACACGCTTGTAACTTTTTCCTTAATGTACCTTTCCCACATTATCACAAAAGGTCTTTATCGCTATGCTGTTTGCCGACAAAACGCAAATTTAACTTTAACGGGGATGGTAATAAAAATTTATTTTTTTGCTGCTGTTAAAAATATGAATGCAAACAATTGATGATGATGAAAACTGAGGCATGGAACAAATTATTCTTGTTCTGATACCATGAAGCAACCCGGGAAAACCCGGAAACAAATAATGCAGCGGAATCCTTACCAGGCAAGGCCAATATATGCCCACCACCCGATACCCCGGGTAGTGTATCCTGTTTTGGCTTTGCCCATTATTTTTTACTTTTTCTTTTTTTATCTTCAAAATACAGAAAAGGGAAGTTAGTTTTGATACTGGCCGATCCGGAGCAGACACTTGTAAGGTGCTATAGAAAATAGTGTACCTGCAAATTATAAGCAGTGTCCCTGTTAGGCTGTAAGAAGATTAGCAGGCTGTGAAAACAACAATAGCCTGGCATCAATTAATAAAACAATATGGATCTTTGGCAACACATCAGCGCATTGTGGCAGGATATTGCAAGGGCCCCCGGTACTTCACTGGCCATCATTGGCAACCTGGTCATCATTGAAAGCCTGTTATCAGTAGATAATGCCGCAGTATTGGCAACGATGGTAATGGACCTGCCGCAAAAGCAGCGCAGCAAGGCTTTGAAATACGGTATCTGGGGAGCTTATTTCTTCCGGGGCCTTGCCATGATCTTTGCGTCGGTATTGATCAGGATATGGTGGTTGAAGCCGCTTGGGGGACTGTATCTTTTATACCTGGTGTACGACTGGTGGAAAGGTAAGCTGACAGAAAAAAGAAAAAACGACTTGCTGGACAAGGAAAGTAACTGGCTTTACAAAGCCACCGTAAGTTCCTTAGGTAGTTTTTGGGCCACGGTTTGCCTTGTTGAACTGATGGACATGGCATTTTCCATTGACAATGTATTTGCTGCAGTTGCCTTTACGCCCAATATCCTCCTCGTTTGCACCGGGGTATTTATCGGCATACTGGCCATGCGTTTCATAGCCCAGTGGTTTGTGAAACTGATGGGCATATATAGCTTTCTTGAAACCGCTGCATTCATTGTAATCAGCATTCTCGGCCTCAAATTATTGCTTTCTTTATACGAACATTTTTATCCCGAAAGCCCAATTAGCAAATTCCTCAGCAGCCATTTTGCCGACATTGGAATCTCTGTACTCACATTCACCATATTCTTTATTCCCATTATTACTTCGTGGTTATTTAATTTTCCAAAGAACCATAAAGCAACATAAAGGATTATGGGCGGCCTTAAAACCTTTGTATAGCTGCGCTGGCATACAGGCTGTTGTTAATCATTTGTGGTACAGGTGTGTTTTAATACACGATGTATTCTTCCTTCAGCTGTATGACCAACTCCTTTTTGTCGCTCTCCTCCACCCTTCCAATCACCTGTGCGTCGATAGAAAAAAACTTTGCCGCATCCACCATGATCTGCGCATCTCCTGGTGTACAATAAATTTCCAACCTGCAGCCCATGTTAAACACTTCATACATTTCCCTCCAGCTGCTGCCGCTGTTTTCCTTGATGAGTTGAAACACCGGCGGAACGGCAAACAAATTATCTTTTACAATTTTAAAATTACCAGGCAGGTATTTCATACACTTGGTTTGCCCGCCACCGCTGCAATGTATGAGGCCGTGAATTTTATCAAAATAATTGTCCAGCAATGGTTTTAATACTGGTGCATATGTCCTGGTTGGCGACAAAAGAAGTTGTCCAATGTTCATGTTGCCCTGTCCTTCTGTGGTCGCTCGTCCGTAGTCCGAGGTCAATTTACTTTTACCAATATAAACTACTTCATCCGGAAGATTGTTATCGTAGCTCTCTTTAAAATTTTCTGCATAAAATTTACTCAGTACATCATGCCGGGCACTGGTGAGTCCGTTGCTGCCCAACCCGCTGTTGTATTCGGTTTCGTAGCTTGCCTGCCCGTAACTGGCGAGCCCTACAATCACATCGCCTGCCTGTATCTTATCATTACTGATGATCTTATTTTTTGGCCAGCGGCAGGTCATGGTGCCGTTAACTGCAATGGTTCTTACCACATCCCCTACATCGGCTGTTTCGCCACCGAGGTAATGGATATTTACCCCAAAACCTTTCAGGGTATCAAACAACTCCTGTGAGCCATTGATGATCTGTGACAACACTTCGCCGGGAATTAAATGTTTGTTGCGGTCGATGGTGCTGTTGAAAATAATATTATCTGTAATGCCCACGCAAAGCAGGTCATCCAGGTTCATCACAATGGCATCCTGTGCAATACCTTTCCATACACTAATATCACCCGTTTCTTTCCAGTACAGGTAAGCAAGGATACTTTTTGTTCCGGCCCCATCGGCATGCATTACGTTTACATAGTTATCATCACCACCAAGATAGTCCGGGTAAATTTTACAAAATGCATTGGGAAACAATCCCTGGTCAAGGTTTTTAACGGCGGCGTGTACTTCTTCTTTTTGTGCAGACACTCCTCTTTTATTGTATAAAGACATATTTATTTCTTAATGTTAATCCATTGCCTATTTCCGGCTATTCGTTGCTTTGTTTTCTTTCAGCCGTTTCCCGCTTCTTGTTGCCCGTTGTCAAGTTTCTCGTTTTGACCGTGCTATTTTGTAGTCTCTTACTTATTATAAGCACCCAACGAGAAACAAGCATCGGGAAACCAGAAACAAGAAACGTTTTTGGAAGCAATTTACAAATCAATTAATCACCGCAATGTAATAAATTATCATTTAGTTTTGCACCACTTTACTATGACAGTACATTACGATATCCATCAGCTTCCGGTTTTTACAAATGCAGTGGTAACCATTGGTACTTTTGATGGCGTGCATGCCGGCCACCAGCAAATAGTAGAACTGATGCTGGCGGAAGCTAAAAAAGTGAACGGCGAAACGGTTATCATTACTTTTCATCCTCATCCCCGTCAGGTAATAGCCGCCCGCCAAACAGCATTGTTCCTGTTGAATACCCTGCAGGAGAAAATTTCCCTGCTGGAAAAATATGGTATACAACACCTGGTAATAACCCCTTTTACAGAAGCATTTTCTTTTCAGTCGGCGGAAGAATACATAGAACAGTTTTTAGTAAAAACATTCCATCCCCATACCATCATCATCGGGCACGACCACCGCTTTGGCAAAAGCCGCAGTGGCAATTTTGAACTGCTGGAGGAAAAATCAATTCAATATCATTATGCCGTAAAAGAAATACCCGGTTTCATGTTGCAAAACAATACCATCAGCAGCACTATGATCAGGGAAGCATTGCTCAAGGGCAATATTGATACCGCCAATGAATACCTTGGCTACGCATATTTTTTCAGCGGCACCGTAGTGGAAGGCAATAAATTAGGACGGACAATAGGCTATCCTACAGCCAATTTAAAAATAGAAGAAGAAAAAAAACTTATTCCGGGCAATGGCGTGTATGCAGTGGAAGTGGAGGTGAATGGCGGATTGTTGACGGGGAATGGAGAAGCCATTGCACCCCTTATTTTTCATGGCATGATGAATATTGGTGTGAGGCCCACAGTGGAAGGAGTAAACCGGATGATTGAAGTAAATATCTTTGATTTTGACCAGGAGATTTATGGGTATACGTTAACGATCTACATCAAAAAACGCCTGCGCAACGAACAAAAATTCAATGGCCTGGAGGAATTAAAAAACCAGCTGGCAAAAGACAAGGTGCAGGCTGAGGAATTTTTGAAAGTTGATGGTTAAAGGTTCCTGCGGGAATCGGCGTCTATTACAACCTTCAACTTTAAACCACTCACTTCATCATCTTCACTACCATTTCTTTCAGTAAAGATCCGTCAGGCGTTCCGCCGTCATGCACCCCCACACTCCTGAGATTATATTCGTGCAGCAGCAGCAGCGCTTTTTCCACCCCTTCATATCCATACATTTTCATAGCTGCCAGCGCTTCTTTTGCAGCAAAAGGATTATTGTAAAACATCGGCTTGAGGGCAGCTTCACTTTTATCCACCATACCAAAAATGCTGTAAAGCTTACTGTAGAACCCATATAATGCAGGCAGCACTAATTGTATCGGTGCCGCCTTGGGGTTGCTTTCAAAATACTGGATTATTTTAATAGCTTTGGCAAGGTCTTTTTTACTCATGGCGCTTTGCAGTTCAAATGCATTGTATTCCTTGCTAACCCCGACATATTTCTCAATATCATCCTCCGTAATCGTTTTTCGCTGGCCCAGGTTGATGGTTATTTTTTCTATTTCATTCGTTAACCTGCTCAGGTCATTGCCCACATAATCCACCAGCAAAATGATGGCTTTCTGGTTCATGTTAAATCCCTGCTGGTTCATGTAATCCACTACCCAGTCCACCATTTTATAATCCCGTATTTTTTCAGAAGTAAATACTTCGCCATATTTCTTAATGGTTTTATACAGCTTGGTTCTTTTATCTAATGTTTTCTCTTTATAACTCACAACAAAGATGGTGGAGGCCAAAGGGTTTTCAATGTAAGGATCCAGTTTTTCCAGGTCCCTCATCTGCTGGGCTTCTTTCAACAGCACCACCTGTTTTTCTGCAAACATAGGGTAGCGCATGCAGGCGTTCACCACATCGCTCCAGCTGGCATCCTTACCATAGAAAACGCTCAGGTTAAAGCTTGCTTCACTCTCCGGCAATATGTTATGCTCTGCATAGTCCATCACCCTGTCTATATAAAAATTCTCCTCTCCTTCCAGCCAGTATAATGGTTTAAAGAGTTTCTTTTTCCAGTCGCCTATAATTTTTTCTGCTGACATAGTGGGCAAATTTAAGCTTCCGCAGGCAAAAACAGAAAGAAGAAAATGGTTCTCCCAACTATACCAATTATTTTTTCTTTGAGCTGGTCATAATGCCTTTGTGCTTTTTCATTGGTGCAGTTTACCGGGAGATACCTATGGCTCACCTGCACATTCAGTATTTATTAAACAAATCCAAAATGACTTACATCTGCCAGCGGTATTGCTTTGTAAATAAACTTCACCAGACTATGCTGACAATTAAAAATAGAATCATAATTTGGGCTATTATCATAAAAAAAACAGTGGCCAGCGACCTGAAAAATAAATTTGTTTATCAAATCATCACAGCATCAACACAGGTACTGCTGCCCCTGGTTACCTACCCCTACATCACCCGGATATTAGGCCCCGATAGCCTGGGCAGGGTAAACTATGTAGATTTTTTATCGCAGGTATTTACCATCCTGGCAGCTTTTGGCATCCCTTTTTATGCACTCCGGGAAATTGCAGCAGCAAGAAATGATGACGCCAAAAGATCCCTGATAATAAAAGAAATGGCCCTGTTGCAAACTATTTTTTCCATCACCGCCACTGTTGGTTTTATCCTGTTTACTTTTAAGAGCTGGCCCACCAATCGAACGCTGTACCTGCTGGCATCCATCAATATCATTGTAAGTTCTTTTTCATTCGACTGGTATATACAGGGCATGGAAGCATTTAAATATGCGGCTGTGAGAACCATTGTAATAAGGCTTACCATGATCATAGCATTATTTTTATTCGTAAAAACAAACAATGATTATACCTTTTATTTTGGCATTTTTACCGCCGCGGTTTTGATTATTTCTATACTCAACAGTTACAAACTCCTTACAGAAAACCATTTTGTAAAACAACCACTTAACCTGCGGCAACATGTTAAACCGCTCTGGCATTTCTTTCTCACGTCTTCTGCCATCAGTATCTATGTTTATTTCGATACCATTATCCTGCAGCACCTCACCCACAATGAACAGGTTGTGGGATATTACACCACGGTTTTAAAGATGGTGAAGATCTTTCTTGTTGCCATTATTACCATTGGCACTGTACTGATACCACGCCTTTCCTACCTGGTAAGCACCGGCAATATATCCGAAATAAAAAAACATTTAAATAAATTGCTTCAGTTTATTGTGGTGGCAGGGATTCCGGTGGGTGCAGGCCTTTTTATTTTAGCCCCTGAAATAATTGAAACCATTGCGGGTGAAAAATTTATTCCCGCTGTTCCGCTGCTGCGGATACTGGCCTTTCTGCCATTGATTATCGGCCTCAGCAATTTGTTTTGTTTTCAAACACTGGTGCCTTTTAAGCAGGAGAAAAAATTTTTACTGGCTGCC
>JAYVUL010000300.1:0-19013 GCA_043787935.1 Chitinophagaceae bacterium
TGCTGGCTGCGGGTTTTGTGTATGGCATGATACTGATGGGTACGCACGGCACCATCTGGTATCACCGTTATTGCACCCATGGAGCCTATACCTTTAAAAACAGCTGGTGGAAATTTTTCACCAAAAATCTTGTGCTGAGTATTATACCGGAAGAAATTTATGTGGTTTCCCACCATGTACACCATGCCAAAAGCGACCAGCCGGGTGACCCTTATTTTGCCGAAGGTGGTTTTTTATATTGTTTTTTAGCCGATGTAAATCACCAGCCTATTGCAAAAAATTTATCTGAAAAAGATTACAATCATGTAGTTCACCTGATGAAACATACCGGCCTCAATGGTAATAGTTTTTCACAATACCAGCAATGGGGATCGTATGCCCGTCCATTAGCAAGTGTTATCAGTTGGGTAATCAACTGGAGTTTCTGGATTGCTGTATTTTACCTTATTGGCGGCATGGGCCTGGTAACTGCTTTATTTGCCGGTGCGTTTATCTGGGCGGTTGGTGTACGTACCTTTAATTATGAAGGGCATGGAAAAGGAAAAGACATGCGCCAGGAAGGAACAGACCACAACAGGAACGACATGTCCATTAACCAGGTATGGCCTGGCTATGTTGCCGGAGAGTGGCACAATAACCACCACCTGTACCCTAAAAGTGCAAGGTCTGGTTTTTTACCTTACCAGCTCGACCTTGCCTGGTGCTATGTAAAACTGATGCATACCCTCGGAGCCGTAACAAGCTACCGCGACAGCCGCAAAGATTTTTATAAAGAATACCACACCCCCTACCTGCAGGAAAAAAGTGCTGCTACAGCTGTTCGCAAAAAAGAATTAGCTGCCATTAAGGAGATTGTTTAATTGCCATTGAAATTTCGCCAGAAAACAGGCTGGGATTATTTACGGCTACCGGTTATGGAAATCCTACAGTATGCTTGCAGTTTTTATGGTTAATCAAAACGTTGGGCCTTTCAATTGCAGTGACTGACGCCAGGTTTATCTTTTCACTTTGCTGCTTTCCATCACACCATTGATAAATACTTTCAGCGTATATATTCCATGTGGCACATTGCTCAAATCCATATTATTGGTGCCATTTACCAATATTTTTTTACAAACCAACCTTCCTGTTGCATCATACAGGGATGCATAGTTTGTTGATTCTGTCGGTTGAAGTGTTACGTTGATATTCAAAATGTCAATAACCGGGTTGGGATAAACCAGCACTGTATTTTTTGAACAGTTAACCGGCAACAGAATAATATTACTGTACCGGCAGCTGCCATTGTTATCAATCATTTTGACACGGTAATATGCCCGGCCTGCCATTGGCTGGTGCTTGAAGTAGTGTTTAGTTTTTGCTTCATTACCTGTTGCGGTAACCCTGCCGATCAGCTGAAAATGCTGACCATCAGGGCTGTACTCAACAGCATATTGGCTAAATGCCCTTTCGCCGGCCGCCTCCCATTGCAATAATGCTGCACAATTGGCGATACTGCCGGAAAAAGAAATGCTATTGAGGGGTAAAATAATTTGGCTAAAAAAAACGGAATCAAAACTACCTTCAGCTAAATTGTAAAAAGTACTGTTATTGGTGAAAGCCCCAGAAGTAATCACTGTATCAATTCTTACGGTGCGTATCATATATACATTGTTGCCTTCCAACGGGGCATCATCTGTAAACTTATTTATTGTTACCGGGGCTTCGTTAAGCAAGGAAAAACTTCCATTGATTGTATTACTCCTGTACACATAATAACCGGCAATAGTAGTTTCTGAAGACCTGTCCCATACAATTTCTATTTTTATATTATTTACTACGGCCATCGGATGTTGCACGGGCTTCACATAACTGCTCCGCAGGGAAGGGTCGCCCATAAGGCCTATGTGCACCTTTTCACTTTCATTTCCGGGGTTATTGTAAATGCCATTATTGTTCATAGTAAGCAGGGCTGAATAACCAATTGGAGCTCCGGCACTCATGTGGTGAAAATACCAGTGCGGCCTTCCTCCCCATGTACAGGCCAGCGTATTGCCCCCGGAGGCAAGTGAGGCCCTCATAAAATTATCCTGCGAATCCCAATCGCCAAAATAACTCCCAAACAACTGGGTAAAAACCGTTTTGTAGGCGTTAGTTACAAAATCAGTTGTGGAGCCGATGCCACTTGCCCCGGTATACACGCCGGCGCCATTTCCATACGACCACAAATAACCGCCCGGTGAAAGCAAGCCGGTTTCGTACTGGCCGGAAAATACATTGTCAAAGCCTACAATTGCAGCAAAACTTTTCCATGCGGATTGGGAAAATTTTTCTGTGTACGAAAGGAAATTATCTTCAATCAGCGCATTTTTTGATATTACGGTTTCACCAGTTCTGAATAAATGATTTTTTACGAGATACCTGTTCAGCAGATCTGTTTCAGCCATACCAAAGGCAGGCAGGTTGGTAAAATCTATCCGGCCAACAGCCAATTGCACTCTTGGCAAATAGCTTTGATCAAATTTACCATCACCCGGAAGATTTATGTTCTCCGGCCTTGTAGAAGGTGTGGAATAAACTGTAAGTGTATCTGTCCAGTTGTTAACCATTTCGCCATAATACCCATCTGCAGGCCAGCAGCCACTATGATTGGTATGACCGTCAGGGGCAATGTTACCGGAATAAGGCACGGGGACATGGCCAATAATAATTACCTGTTTCAGATCGGGGTTATTATTATAGGCCTCCATTATACTGCGCTTAACAACCCTCACTTCTGCGGCATCAGATGATCTTTTTGTGTCAATACGTATTACTTTCCAGCCATCTCCAACAAGGTCTTCGCTAAGTAATTTTAGGTTATGTTCAATAGCAGGTAAATTACTGCTGTCGCAGAGTAAAATGGTACTGCCCCTATTATGCAAAGGAAGAATATTAATCCCTGCACAGATATAAGTGCTCCTTTCGGCTGGCAGGCTGGTGGCAAAACTGCCGCTGATCTCATATTCATATTGTTCGCCAACAGACACCTCATTGTCAGTAAACCCGACTGCATTTGGCGCTTCGCTGGCAATGCTGAAAACCGTTGAAAAATTGTCGGCATAAGAATCAACTGTTACTTTTTTTCTTTTGACCGTATAACTTGTAGCATCCCGGTTTGCAGCCCATGAAATAGTAATGGATGGCTGTACTTCATCCACACTTATTTTTACCGGTATCACATAATCCTGTGGCATCTGTGCAAAACCCAGTAAATGAAGGAAACTGCAAACCAGTAACGCAATATATTTTCTCATAAAAAAAAGGAACCCTTTATTATTCAATAAATCAAACCGCTGCTCTAAAATTTGATTAAAGAGGAAACTGGTACAGAAAAGAGTTTTTGGAGGGACGCAGATTTTTCACCAGAATGCCGGCTGTACATTGCTATTGCGGCAAATCAGAATAATACTAAGATAAACAATTATCCTATGCCAGGCTACAGATAATAATTTTAAAATCCGGGTGATGGTTACCCGGCCAGCTTGTCTTACAAAAATTCCTGTTTAGTATTACCTGCACAACAGGGTTTCAGCCGGAAGGCACCGGCATTACTTACCCCTGTTTCTTTTTAATAAACGAAGATTGTGGCGTAAAAACTTACAGGTATTCTAATGGCAGTGAAACCTTCAATACAAAACAGTTGTGAATTATTATTATTCTAATATGGGTCTAACGACGCAGTTCGGGAAGGTATAAAAAAGTAAATGGCAGGTTACTGCAGTTGCCCTTGTAACCCGCCAATTCTTTATTGTATTTTTCAAAGGATGTTCTCTATAGAACAGTAATTTCGGAAATCATTTTTTCGGCCAGTGGGAATAAAATATTGTTCTCCAGGTGCACATGCCTGTGCAGGTCTTCTTCAAATTCCTTTAGTTCAGCCAGTAACACGGTAAAAGTGGTGCAGGCTTCTGCAGGTGGCGTATAATTGCCGGTAAGTTCCCTTATCCTGCTCAGTATTGCTCCGGCCTCATCATGTTCGTGTTCCATCATTCCCACCGGGCCAAGAATATAATTACTGCCGGTATTCATTTGTTGTTTAAGAAGGTAAAAGGATTCCACTTCCTTTATCCTGGGAAACAAAATCATTTCTTCCTTGTGCATATGCAGGGTCATTTCATTTTTTACGTGTTGAAACAACTGTAATACTTCAACCATGCAGGGAAATTTTTCTCCATGCCTGGCAGCCACTTTTGTTAAATGCTCTGCAATAACCGGCATGGTTTGTTTCAAATAAAAATGATGATGTATTAAGATGTGGCCGATGAGTTGTTCAGCACTCATTTCAGAATAAGGCATACTGCTTTTATTTTCTGCACGGGCAGAGGCTTCCAGTTCTTTCATTACTGCTTCAATGGAAAGCCCCTTCTCTGTGCAGGCCTGTGCTAACGTGCGTTTGCCTTTACAACAAAAATCAAGATTGTATTTTTCCAGTACCGGAACAGTTTGATGATGTTCGGTTACGATAGATGCCAGGGTTTGTTCTGTACTATTTATCATGATAATAATTTTTACAAAATTGATTGTAATGAAATAGCTTTTTTATGACTGAAGTCACTTTATGTTTTATGTTGGCTGATGTTTAACAAAATGGCACCTGTAAAAAGGAAACAGCCTGCACCAAGTAAGGCTTCATTAATGAAAGGCACAGGGCTATAGCTCATGGCAGCAATGCCCTGGGTCATTAAAAATATTTCATTGATGATGATCCCTGCAGTAAATATTTTAATACCCTGGTTGGTGATCCGGTTTATTACAATCTGTTTTTCCGCAATCATGAACCCCAAAAGGAACAAGGTAATAACACCCAGCAATATCAGGTGCAGGTAGCCAATAACAATGGGGCGGAAACCAAAAGCAATTTTGCTGAGTGATGGTATGGTAGAACCCAGTTGCAGCAGTAATTTAGCAGATAAGGCAATAGCCGATAAAAATAGCAGCCACTGTGCTGTTGAATCGGTTGCCAATCTTATAAAAGAGAATTGTTTTTTAAGTTGTTGCATCAGCAGCACCCAGCCTGCCAATTGGGCAAATGCTGCCAGTACCACCAGTACATATACCCACAACGGTATAGGCAGCCAGAGCGCAGACAACAGGTAAGCCGGCAAACAGGCAGCAGCAAAAAGCCAGAATATTTTTTTTAATATAAGAACCGGCACCTTGTACAAATATTTTTCAGTAGCCAGTCCTATGCATGCAAATAAAAACCAGCCATTGTATTGAAAATGCAAAAAGAAATAAACTGCTGCCAGGTACCAGTTTTGATGCCCGTATTTTGTTACCATCATGTAAGCCAGTCCAAAAGCGCCTGCAGAAGAAAGGCAATTAAATACGAGGGCTGCTTTCATCCACCAATGACTAAGTTTTCTTTTCGGTAAACGATTCAAATCTTTCCAGAAAATCACTACAAAAGCATACGATACAAGAATGGACAGCGTGGAAAAAAAGATGGAATACAATCCATATCCCTGAAGAAGAAAACTGACGAGCATGCCATAAGCGGTAAACAGGTTGGCATTGATCAGCCAGCTGTATTTTTTATAAACGGATTCCTCTTTTTGTGCCGCCAGGTAGGCCACCAGCAAGATCATCAGCGCATGATTGATCCAGCCGGCAAAGGCAAAGTGAGAGTGGCCATCCAATAAATGCCGCTGATCAATAAAAGGCAGTGAAAAAGCAATTTTATATCTTAAAATAACTCCAATGGCGGCTACTAAAAGCAGGTTCATTAATGAGATTTTGAAATAACGACGAAGCGGAAACAGCATAAGCAAAGTTTAGCGCAAAGTAACTAAGTGCACAAACAAGCTGATGTGATTACAATCATAAGTCAGCAATACACTTTTCCTTTTTCTATCAATAACTGGCCCTTGTCATGAAGGTGCCTCATGGTTCGTATTACGGTTTCTACACGTAAGCCGGTCATATTGGCAATTTGCTGGCGGGTGAGGTTTACTTTATTGCATTTGGTGCAAATACTTTTCTTGTTTTCTTTTAAGTAGTGCAGCAGGCTGGTAATGCTGTGCTCAGGATCGTGGTTGCTTAATTCTTTTAATAATAGAAATTTAAACCGCAGCCGCTGCGACATCAGCCTGGTAAAGGCGAAATGAATATCGGGCCTGTCCAGTATCAGCTGGTGAAAAGTAGAACAATGCAAACGGATTATTACGGAATCGGTTTCCGCAATGGCACTGGCTGCATAGGGGTCATCATCAAATAAAGGAAGTTCACCAAAGCACTCCCCCGGCTCAATCATGCTTTGAATAAATTCCTTTCCATTGTCGTCTATGTTTACCCAACGTACGCTGCCATTAACCAGTTGATGATAAAAAGAGGCTGCAGCCCCCTCCCGAAATATTACTTCGCCTGCTGCCACTTTTTTATATGCCGCACCAAGCGCCAATAATATATCTATATCTATCATTTTCCGGAATGTATTTGCTGAGAACCAAAGCTATCAGGAATCAATGATCCACTGCATGATCAATATAAGGTTAACACATGATTTTTATCATAGCCGTATCTGAATTACTGCCTGCTGCCGGGTGTTTTTTTAAAAGTATGACTGAACGCATAAAGTAAGAAAAGCGGGCTGAGTAATCTTGTGCT
This sequence comes from Chitinophagaceae bacterium, assembly GCA_043787935.1. GTDB lineage: Bacteria > Bacteroidota > Bacteroidia > Chitinophagales > Chitinophagaceae > Ferruginibacter. Next base: position 6,628 of record JAYVUL010000300.1, read on the forward strand.
GTCAAAAAAATAAAAACACAAAAACATTTGTTATGAAAAAACTTGCAGTCATGTTGTTTCTCGGAATATGTATAGCATCCTGCGGAGGTGGTGCAGGCAGTGACAAAAAAGCCACAGCAGACCCTTACGATGCCACAAAAAAAACAGATAATGGCAACCCTGCTTATGATCCCAACAGGGGTGAAGGAAAATTTACGAAAGTGGAATTAGGCGGTAAATTAGATGAATCCCTTGCCGGTAATGGCGAAAAAATTTATGGTGTAAAGTGCAGCAGTTGCCATAAAACCACTGAGGAAAAATTAGTTGGCCCGGGCTGGAAGGGAGTAACAAGCCGGCATACCCCTGAGTGGATAATGAATTTTGCCACCAACACGGATGCCATGATAAATAAGGATCCCAAGGTACAGGCAATGCTCGAAATATGCCTTGTGCGGATGCCTAACCAAAACCTTGGAGATGATGAAGCCAGGTCATTGTACGAATTTATGCGCAAGAATGATGGCGTTAAATAACCACGTAAACAACAGTATAACTTTTAAACAAACACTACCATGAAACAGTTAAAAATCGGTATAGCCATCCCTGCAATTATAAGCATGATGCTGCTGATACCATCCTGTAAACCTAAAAATGCAGGCAGCGCTGTCAATTCGGATGCTGCCTCCAAAGCTTATGTAGCGCCGGGCAAGTATGATGAGTTTTATAATTTCGTTTCCGGTGGATTCAGCGGACAAATGAGTGTATATGGATTACCCAGCGGCAGGCTGCTGAGAGTGATTCCGATCTTTTCTGTAGACCCTGAAAAGGGATATGGCTACAGTGAAGAAACAAAACCCATGCTGAATACCTCACATGGCTTTGTGCCCTGGGATGACCAGCACCACACAGAACTCTCACAAACAAATGGCGAAATTGACGGCCGCTGGATATTTGCCAATGCCAACAATACGCCCCGGGTGGCAAGAGTTGATCTCACCACTTTCCGCACATCAGAAATCATTGAATTGCCTAACAGTGCAGGCAATCACAGCTCCCCCTTCATTACTGAAAATACAGAGTATGTAGTGGCAGGAACCCGTTTCAGTGTGCCTCCTGATGATGCCAATGGAGATGTGGCCATTAATACCTATAAACAAAATTTTAAAGGGTATATCAGTTTTATCAGCGTAGGAAAGGAAGATGGTAAAATGGATATTGCTTTTCAGCTCAAATGCCCAGGGGTGAACTTTGACCTGAGCCATGCCGGTAAAGGAAAATCACATGGATGGTTCTTCTTCAGTTGCTACAATACCGAACAGGCCAACACCTTGCTTGAAGTAAATGCATCACAAAGAGACAAAGATTTTATCATGGCCGTGAACTGGAAAAAAGCGGAGGAATATTTAAAAGCCGGTAAAGGAAGAAAGCAGGCTGTTAAATATGCGCACAACGTGTACAACGAAAAAAATCATACCGCCACTTCTGAAATAAAAACCGAGGTAACGGTGCTGGATACCAAAGAACTAAAGGACATCTGTTATATGATCCCCTGCCCCAAATCTCCCCATGGTTGTGATGTAGACCCAACAGGCGAATACATTGTAGGCAGTGGTAAACTTGCTGCCCTGATTCCTGTTTTCAGTTTTACCAAAATGCAAAAAGCCATAGCAGATAAAGCGTATGACGGCGAGTATGATGGAATCCCTGTAATAAAATATGAAGCTGCGCTGCATGGTGAAGTGAAGAAACCCGGCCTTGGCCCTTTGCATACAGAGTTTGATGGTAAAGGCAATGCCTACACTACTTTCTTTGTATCCAGCGAAGTGGTAAAATGGAGTATTGCAGATTTGAAAGTACTGGACAGGGTGCCTACATATTATTCCGTTGGTCACCTTTGCATACCGGGTGGAGACAGTAAAAAACCCAATGCAAAATATTTAATTGCCTACAACAAAATCACCAAAGACCGCTACTTGCCCACGGGGCCTGAGTTGGCGCAGAGTGCACAGTTATATGATATCAGTGGCGAAAAAATGCAGTTGATCCTCGACTTCCCTACCATTGGTGAACCGCACTATGCACAGGCTGTTGCGGCGGATGTAATAAAAAATAAGTCTGTTAAGTTCTTCAAGATAGATGAGAATACCAATCCTTTTGTATCTAAGGGCGAAGGCACTACCAAAGTGGTAAGAACAGGCAATAAAGTAGAGGTGTATATGACCTGTATCCGGTCTCACTTTTCTCCTGATAACATAGAAGGGATCAAAGCAGGAGATGAAGTGTACTTCCACGTTACCAACCTGGAACAGGATTGGGATGTGCCACATGGCTTTGCAATTAAAGGCGCTAATACCGGGGAGTTGCTGATCATGCCCGGCGAAACCCAGACACTAAAATGGATTGCAGAAAAACCCGGCATGTTCCCATTCTATTGCACCGATTTCTGCAGCGCATTGCACCAGGAAATGCAGGGCTACCTGAGAGTGTCCCCTGCAGGCAGCAACGTGCCGCTGTTATTCAGCACAGGAAAAAATTATCCCAAAGCAGATAGTACTGCTGTAAAATAAATCCCTAACAGTTGGCCGGTGTAAGTGTTTTCATTTTCACCGGTCAACTCTATTTAACCGCTTTATTACCGAAAAAATATTGTTATGAAAAAGTTTAAAATAATTTCCGCCTTTTTTTTATTGGGCTCAATAGCAGCCTGCACGGGTTCATCCACAAAAACTGAAACCGCTGAAAATGCATCGCCAACAACTGCCGCGGCCGGTGGGCAGGAAGCGGTAAAAGATGATGAATCTGCAAAGGATGTAGTGAAAGTAGCAGTAGGTTCTAAAGATCATACCATATTGGTAGCGGCTTTAAAGCAGGCTGAGTTGGTTACCGCATTATCCAATGCCGGACCTTTTACCGTATTTGCACCCACCAATGCAGCCTTTGATAAATTACCTGCAGGTACGGTTGACGGACTGATGAAACCGGAGAAAAAAGAAGACCTCCAAAACATCCTGCAATATCATGTAACCTTATCAGCCATGAAGGCAGAAAGCTTTACCAATGGCCAGGTGCTGGGAATGGTGAATGGTGATAATGTAACGGTGACTATTAAAGATGGCAAAGTGATGTTGAACAACAGCGCTACCATTGTAGCATCTGTCCCTGCATCCAACGGTATGGTGCATGTAATTGACGGCGTTTTGCTGCCGCCGGCAAAGAAATGATTCAGTTGTTGTGCTTTTATAAAGCTGGTAATTATAGTACTCAAGGGATAAAGCAGTGTACTTATTCAAACCTTTGTAGAAACAAATTGCATTACTGCTTTTACCTTATTACCTTATTTAATATTAAGTCAAAATACTAGTTACTACTAATCTGAATAAGGTAATATGGTTGACGTCTTATGGGGCTAATATGCTACTAAGGTTAAAACTGGTTGCTAACTCTTTTGAAATAGCTTTAGAGAAGAAGCAGGAATTATACATTTTTCGAAATTAAATCAGATTCTATCGAATTAAAAAATCACGAATTTATCCCTTGCGAAGCATAACTAATATAACATGAAAAATAAACTAAGCAATATCAGCAGGCTGTTCCTATTGATTTCGGCAATTGGTTTAGTGATGGTATTATTCACTCCCATCTGGCGGATAGAACTGGATGCTCCTCAATATCCTGAAGGGCTTAGCCTTACCATACATGCCAAAGGGCTGCAGGGGAATGTTGATATTATCAACGGCCTGAATCATTACATTGGAATGCAAACATTGCACAATGAAGACTTTTTCGAGTTCACCGTACTACCCTACTGCATTATATTTTTTGCGATGGCATTTTTACTGGTTGCTGTTGCCAATAAAAGAAGCTGGCTGAATATTTTATTTGTATTATTTGTTGTTTTTGGCATCATTGCAATGATTGATTTCTGGAGATGGGAATACAACTATGGCCACAACCTCAACCCGGCCGCAGCCATTGTAGTGCCGGGAATGGCATACCAGCCGCCACTTATTGGGTTTAAACAATTGCTCAACTTTGGCGCATATTCCATACCGGACACCGGTGGCTGGCTATTTATTGGTGCAGGTGTTTTATCATTGGTATGCGTAATACTGGAGTGGAGAAAATACCGTTCAATGAAAAGAAAGTTCGCACCGGTGAGTACCCTTGCGGTAATAGCTGCCTGTGTATTTTTGAGTAGCTGTAAAGCAGGGCCAGAAACAATTGTAGCCGGAAAAGACAATTGCCATTTTTGCAGAATGGCCATCACAGATGCAAAGTATGGTGGTGAGCTGGTAACCAGGAAAGGAAAAATATATAAGTTTGATGATATGCATTGTATCCTTTCTTTTCTTCAATCTAAAATAATAGACGGTAAGGAGATAAAAGATATTTACCTGGTTGATTTTGCGGGTGATCATTCCCTGGTGAAAGCGGGAGAAAGTTTTTTATTGCAAAGTGAAGCCATTCGGGGGCCGATGAATGGTAATGTGATCGCATTCAAAAATATAGATAGCATGAAAGGAATGGCTCTTCAGTTGAAAGCTGCAGCACTTAGTTGGGATAAATTAACCAAATGAAATACCTGGTATTTATATTATGCTGTTGCTGCCTCCAGGTAAATGCCAGGAACATTAAAGTGGGCAGGCTGCAGGAATATAAAACTATTGCAGCTGCTGTAACTGCAGCCAAAAATGGTGATACCATCCTTGTTGACAATGGTATATACCATGAAAAGAACCTGGTCATCAATAAACAATTGGTTTTAAAAGGGATTAACCACCCGGTACTGGATGGCGAAAAAAAATACGAGATCATTTCCATATATGCGGATAATGTGACCGTGGATGGATTTTTGCTGCAGCACTCAGGCGTATCAAGTATGATAGATTATGCGGCAGTTAAAATTTACAACCGGCACAATGCCTCCATCATCAACAATATTATCAACGATGCTTTTTTTGGCATCTATTCACAGTATGGTATTAATTGCCTGATACAAAACAATACGCTAACTGCTATTGCAAAAGAAGAACAGCAAAGTGGCAATGGCATTCATTGCTGGAAGAGTGACAGCATACGGATCATCGGCAACACCATCAGCGGGCACCGGGATGGCATCTACTTTGAATTTGTTACCAACGCTGTTATCTGGCGTAATATTTCTTTTAAAAACCTGCGCTATGGATTGCACTTTATGTTTTCGAATGATGATGCTTATATTAGCAATGTGTTTGAAAATAATGGCGCAGGGGTGGCGGTGATGTTTTCCAAAGGTGTAAAAATGTTCAACAATTATTTTAAAGAAAACTGGGGTGATGCTGCGTATGGGCTTTTGTTGAAAGAGATCAATGACAGTTATATTGAAAACAACCGGTTTGAAAAAAATACGATGGCGATTTATGCGGAAGGTGCCAACCGCATTCAACTGCAAAAGAATGTGTTTAAAAGTAATGGCTGGGCACTGAAGATACAGGCCAGCTGCATGGATATTACCCTGGAGCAGAATAATTTTCTCGGCAATACCTTTGATGTGGGCACCAATGGTTCACTGGTGCTGAACCATTTCAACAATAACTACTGGGATAAATATGAAGGGTACGATCTTAACCGCGACGGACATGGAGATGTGCCATACCGGCCCGTAAGCATGTACAGTATGATCATTGAACAGAATCCTCCTGCCATGATCCTGTTTCACAGTTTCATCACTACCCTCATGGACAAATCAGAAAAAGTAATACCGAGCCTTACACCCGAAAATCTAAAAGACGAATATCCATTAATGAAATCTTTGCCCTTATGATCATTGCCAACAATATCAACAAACAGTTTGGGAAACTGAAAGCACTGGATAATGTGAGCATCACCTGCAATAAGGGAGAGTGCATTGCATTGATCGGACCTAACGGCAGCGGTAAAACTACTTTTATCAAATGTATCCTGGGCATGGTGGTTTGCGACAACGGTTTCATCACTTTCAATAAAAAAAATATTTTACACAACTGGCAGTACCGTTCCGATATTGGCTACATGCCCCAGATCGGCCGTTACCCGGATAATATGACCATTGGCCAGGTGCTGAATATGATGAAAGACATCCGTAATAAACAGCATGCGCAACTGGATGAAGAACTGATACAGCAATTTGGGCTTGACAAGCTGATGGGAAAACGTATGCGGACCTTATCAGGCGGCACCAGGCAAAAGGTAAGTGCAGCACTTGCATTTTTATTTAATCCTGCCGTATTGATATTGGATGAACCTACTGCAGGACTTGACCCTTTATCTTCTGAATTACTGAAACAAAAGATCATTGCAGAAAAAGCAAAAGGTAAACTCATCCTGATCACTTCACATGTGCTGAGTGAACTGGATGATTTAGTAACACAGGTAATTTATATGCAGGATGGCAAGCTTTGCTTTCATAAAAATATCAATGAGCTGCGCACCGACACAGGGGAAGAAAAATTATCCAAAGCCATTGCATCGGTCATGCTGAAAAAATAAAGTGATGAAGAAAATAATTAAATATGTGGTCATTGATATCCTGCGCAATAAGATCGTAGTGGCTTATACGGCATTCCTGCTGCTGCTGTCATTCAGTATTTTCAACCTGGAAGATAACAGTGCCAAGGGATTGCTGAGCCTGCTGAATATCATTTTGATCATCGTTCCTTTAGTGAGTATTTTATTTTCATCTATCTATGTGTATAACAGTGCAGAGTTCTTGGAATTGCTGGTAAGCCAGCCATTAAAAAGAAATACCATCTGGCTCAGCATTTTTGCCGGCTTGGCCATTTCACTTGTACTGGCATTTTTTATTGGGGTAGGCATTCCCGTTTTAATTTATGCGTTTACACCTACAGGATTGACCATGCTGGGTACAGGTTTATTGTTATCGGTAATTTTTGTAGCCATCGCCCTTCTGGCAACGGTAAAAACCAGGGATAAAGCCAAAGGTATTGGGGTGGCCATTTTATTATGGTTATATTTCTCTTTGCTTTTTGATGGCCTGGTACTGTTTCTTCTATTTCAGTTTGCTGATTACCCTTTAGAGAAAGCGATGATTGGCATGAGTGCTTTTAATCCCATTGACCTCAGCAGGATACTGGTGCTATTAAAAATGGATGTCTCTGCACTGATGGGGTATACCGGTGCGGTATTCAAAGACTTTTTTGGTACTGCTGCCGGATTGATAATCGCAGTAATGGTATTGATTTTTTGGATCATAATACCTGTATGGCTATCCACCAGGAAGTTTAACCGCAAAGATTTGTAACATGAAAAGACATGAATCACTGGCTCCCTTATCGAGGGAACATCACGGCGCTTTGATACTTGCTCAACTGATCAAAAGAAATGCACCGGTTTATAAAGGCCTGCCAACAACCATTTTAGATAAAACAGCGTATGCTGTGCATTTTTTTAAAACGGAGTTGAAAAAACATTTCAAAAAAGAAGAGGCCATGCTGAAGAAAGTGAAAGCTGCAGATCCTGCAATTTCAAAACTGGCGGATGAAATTGTAGCAGAACATAAATTGCTTGCAGGCCTGTTTCTTTCGCTGAAGGATGCTTATGATCCGGAAGCCATTTTGAATGAAATAGGCAATGAACTGGATGCACATATCCGCAAAGAAGAACGGGTATTGTTTCCTTTATTACAAAAAGTTTGCCCGGAAGAACTATTACAGCAACTGCAACAGTTGCTGGCTTAAAAATGAAACTCATGAAAAAAGACATTGAAAACCGGGCCGATATTGAATTGCTGGTAAGGAGCTTTTACGAAAAAGTAAAAATGGATGACACCATTGGGTATATTTTCAATGATATCGCTAAAGTGAATTGGGAAAAACATTTACCTGTGATGTTTGACTTTTGGGAAAATGTATTGTTTTATACCGGGGGCTACGATGGCAACCCATTATTGATACACCAGCATATCAACAGGGTGGTGCCGTTGAAGGCAGAACATTTTACCCAATGGAATAAATTGTTTACACAAACCATCGATGAATTGTTTGAAGGAACCAACGCCATGCTGGCCAGGCAAAGGGCATTAAGTATCTCTACGGTTATGCAGATAAAAATATTAAAAGAGACCCTGTAGATTTCCCCCACTCTGGTAAACACTTTACTAAAAGCCACCGATGCGCCTGCGTATGCTTGTGTCTTTTACGCCTGCCTTTCTGTAAACTTCCGGAAGATGATAAATACAATTAGTATTAGAACATGAAATAATTTACTTTTTGTAAGGCACAAGCGGAAGTTTGCCCAGTTGAGGAAACAGCGTTGTGCCAGGCGCCCCGAGATAGCAAATTGTTTGAAAATCGTAATGATCCCTTTGAACTTCATTATAAAAATCCTTCCGGGTGAAGTTCTTTTGCATATTGAAATTATAATACCATTCAAACGATGCAAAAGAATACCACCTTATTATTTTTTGCTTTTTTATTACTGACACATTTTTCTTTTTCACAAAAGGAAGATAGTACAAAAAGGCTCTTCCATTTTTCAGGTTCAGTAAGTGTTACCAACAATGGCATTTCATTGGTGCCCACATTTTCTTTGGGTAAACCTGCCGCTATGGGTAACCTGTCGATGGGTAAAGGAAAACTTAGTTTTGAACCGGATTTGCGGTTTTCCCTGGAAGGAAAACCCTGGAGTTTTCTTTTTTGGTGGCGGTATAAATTATTCAAAACTAAAAAGCTGGCGATTAATATCGGTGCACATCCGGCACTCAATTTTAAAACAGAGACTGTTTCAACAAACGGGATTTCCAAAGAGTTGATCGTATCGAGACGCTACCTGGCTGCAGAGTTAACTCCCAATTACCTGCTTTCAAAAAATATTAGTATCGGTATCTATTACCTGTATTCGCATGGCATTGATGATGGCACAACAAAGAATACTCATTTTCTGACGCTCAATAGTAATTTCGCCCATATCAAAGTCTCTAACCAGTATTATATAAAGTTTACGCCTCAACTCTACTATTTAAATATGGATAAGAAGGATGGCTTTTATTTTACCTCGGCACTTACAGTTGCAAAGAAAAACTTTCCGGTTTCGCTTTCAGCAATTATCAACAAAACCATTCATACTGATATTACTGCAAGCAAAAACTTTGTCTGGAACACAACGTTGATCTACGCTTTCAAATAAAAATTAAATCAAAATATAACAGTCAGGATGAAATCCGTAAATTTATGGGAAATGAGCAAGGTTGAAACGATAGAAGAATTTTATAAAAGAAAATTCGACTGGATGCCTTCTACTATCCGCAATGAGATCGGGCATTTCAATGTATTTAAGCTGGATCCTTTTGTGGGCGACAAGGCTCAACCTTTACCCTACAAGCGACGGGACTATTTTAAGATCATGCTGGTGATGGGTAACAGCAAGGTGCATTTTGCCGACCAGGTTATTGAAGTACAAAAACAGGCTTTATCTTTTTCCAATCCGCAGATACCTTATAAATGGGAACACCTGGATAATGTGCGCAGTGGTTTTTTTTGCATTTTCAACCAGCATTTTTTTCACCAGTATGGAAACTTAAATCAGTATGCCCTGTTCCAGCCCGGAGGTACACATATGTTTGAATTAACGGATGAACAGGTAATTGCAATAAGCAAGCTTTATGACCGTATGTTGGAAGAAATCAATTCTGATTACGTTCATAAATACGATGTATTGCGGACGCTTGTTTTTGAGCTGATCCATTTTGCTATGAAGTTGCAACCGTCTGCAAAATTTACCAAACAGCCGCTCAACGCTTCTCAAAGAATTGCCACCATGTTCCTTGAATTGCTGGAACGTCAATTCCCCATTGATGAAAACCATCAGCAGGTTAGCCTGCGTGCTGCATCTGATTTTGCCAGGCAGTTAAACGTACATGTTAACCACCTGAACAGGGCTGTAAAATTCAACACGGAGAAAACCACTTCTAAAATCATTTCCGAACGCATTCTGCAGGAAGCAAAATTCTGCTAAAACACAGTGCATGGACGGTATCCGAAATTGCCTATGCCTTAGGCTTTACCGAAGTCGCACATTTCAATAACTTTTTTAAAAAGCAGGTGAGCATAAGCCCATTAAAATTCAGGGATGCCCGCCCGGATGGCACAGTTGGACAGGTTTGAATTTCGTAAATAGTTGTTTCATTATAGTTATTTCCTGCCGGGTAAACTGTTTAGCTTTGATTTATATTTCAAAAGCAAATAATCATGAATACAAAAATGCAAAAACGCAAATTGGGTAGCAGCGGCCTACAAGTGTCAGCTATCGGGCTTGGCTGCATGGGAATGACCTTTTCCTATGTGCCCTTCCCGGAAAAGGAAGATATGATTGTTCTTATGCGTAAAGCGGTAGAACAAGGGGTAACTTTTTTTGATACTGCCGAAGTATATGGCCCTTATAACAATGAAGAACTGGTGGGTGAAGCATTAGCGCCTTTTCGTAATGAGGTAATTATTGCCACCAAATTCGGCTTCAACATACAGGATGGCAAAATGGTGGGAGTAAGCAGCCGGCCTGATCATATTATAAAAGCCGTTGAAGGTTCGCTTAAAAGATTAAAGGTTGATGTTATTGACCTGTTGTATCAGCATCGTGTTGATCCGGATGTGCCAATTGAAGATGTTGCAGGTACAGTGAAGGATTTGATCAAAGAAGGCAAAGTAAAATACTTTGGCCTCTCTGAAGCAGGTGCCGGTACCATCCGCCGGGCACATGCAGTGCAGCCTGTAAGTGCCCTGCAAAGTGAATACTCATTATGGACCAGGCAGCATGAAAAAGAGATCATTCCCACTATCGAAGAACTGGGCATTGGACTGGTAGCCTTTAGCCCTCTTGGAAAAGGATTCTTAGCCGGTAAAATAGATGAGAAAACAAAGTTTGGCGAAGTTGATATCCGCAATGTTTTGCCCAGGTACACTGAAGAAGCCCGTATGGCCAATAAAGGGCTGCTGGATTTACTGAATCAGTTTGCAACAAAAAGAAATGCCACTGCTGCACAAATTGCCCTGGCATGGGTACTTGCCCAAAAACCATGGATCGTTCCTATCCCTGGTACAACAAAACTCCATCGGCTTACCGAAAATAATGATGCTGCCAACATTCAACTAACGGTTGAAGAATTGCAGGAGATTGAAAATGCCTCTGCCCATATCCATATACTGGGCGACCGTTATACAGAGGCAATGGAAAAATCAACAGGTTTATAATTGATAAATTGATGTTGGCAGCAGGTTTATCTTATTGTCCTTTTCGGAGTTAGTTACTTAGGAAACTTGGCATAATTATTAAGCATAAGGTAAATAAAATGATGCCACATGAAAAGACCTCCTGAAAATGTACCTCCGGATATCACAAAAATTGTAGAAAGAAATGTTAATGCCTTAGTGCATAGAAAAAAGGAAGATCTTAAAAAAAGAAGTGTAACTGAAAAGTTCGTAGGCACGATTACTTCCTTTGCGGGAAGTATGGCTTCGTTTTATATTCATTTAATTTTATTCGGAATATGGATAATTTGGAATTTGGGTTTTATGAATTTAAGACCATTTGATCCCAGTTTTATTTTTCTGGCAACTTTTGCAGCTGTAGAAGCCATTTTTCTGACAACATTTGTTTTAATTGGTCAAAGACACATGAATGCACAAGCTGAAAAATGGGCAGAACTGGATTTGCAAATTAGTTTGCTGACAGAGCATGAGGTGACCAGGATTTTGACATTGATAACAGCTGTGGCCAAGAAGTTGCAAGTTGAAGTCGTTGAAGATAAAGAAATACAGGAATTGTCAAAAGATATCCATCCTGACAATGTGTTAGATACAATGGAAAAAGCATCTCTGTAAACTTGCTGCCTGCATTTATATAGTGGCAGGCTTAAAATACCCGGTAACGGCAATAACCAAAAATAGAGTGGTGATCGCCATGAAAAAGAAATGGGGTTTGATGCCCGTTGGTATGCCGCACAAGTGAAATTATTCTTTCTTTTAAGTGAAATAAAAAATAACAAAACGAGTTCACAAAGATGCCCGGCAAAATTACTTCTGCATGTTACGAAATAAAAAGCCCACTTCCTTCGAAGTGGGCTGTAATATAAATTGCTGAGGAAAATTTTAATAACGGTAATGCTCAGCCTTAAACGGACCAGCTTTTGGTATGCCCAAATAAGCAGCCTGTTCTGTGGTCAATTCATCTAATTCAACACCAATTTTTGCAAGGTGCAAACGGGCAACTTTTTCATCGAGGTGCTTTGGTAATACATACACTTTGTTTTCATAATTGCCGTGGTTTGTCCACAATTCAATTTGTGCCAGTGTCTGGTTGCTGAAGGAATTACTCATCACAAAGGATGGGTGACCTGTACCACAACCTAAATTTACCAAACGGCCTTCAGCCAGGAT
>JAYVUL010000301.1:0-9327 GCA_043787935.1 Chitinophagaceae bacterium
AGCGGTTCCACAGGTAATGTTGCTTCTGTTGCCAGTGCCGGCAGCGGCGCCACTTATGTATGGACTATCAGCAACGGAACGATCACTTCAGGCAACGGCAGCAGCAGTATCAAATATACCTCCGGCGTATCTGGTTCCGTAACGCTTAATGTGACAGTTAAAAACAGCACGGGGTGCATATCAAAGGGCAGTAAATCAATAACGGTCACCAGTAAAGCAACACCTTTGTTTGCTGCTATCGGACCGCTTTGCCAAAATGCTACGGCGCCGTCATTGCCTACCACCTCCACCAATGGTGTCAGCGGCAGCTGGAGCCCTTCGAAGATCAGCACCTCATCAACAGGTACTAAAACCTATACGTTTACACCTGCTTCGGGTCAATGCGCTGTGTCAATAACCAGGAGCATTACCGTTCAAAAATGCACCAATACAGCAGTCAAGGCAGCAGCTATCCAGGCAACCTCAATAGCACTTGATGCAATACTATTGCCGAACCCAACATCTACGCAATTTACCCTGCTCATAAAAGGCAACCGGAAAGAAGTTGCAGAGATCAGGGTATTTGATCTGCTTGGCCGTTCACTGGAACGGTTAAAAGCAAATACAGGTGAACCGGTACTATTCGGTGGTAATTATGTGAAGGGAATGTATATCGTGGAGGTGCTGCAGGGAACAGAACGAAAAGTGTTAAAAGCCCTTAAACAATAGAATCTTACTTATCTCAAAGGCTGCCTGTAAAATGGCAGCCTTTTTTTTGATCAATGCCTTACGGTACCGCCGGGTAAGTAATTGCATTGCTTCGGACATTTTTAGGCCCGGTTCGTCCTAAGCTGATTTGAATTGACTGAACAGTTCAGTATGTTTATAATATATACCGTTAGTAAGCCGGCAACCGGAACGCTGATGAAAATTAAAAAAAACTGCGCCAGCATTTATAACCGCCAACCGTTTAATTTTTTGCACTGGCTGGTTGTAGAAATTGATTAATGCTATTTTTTTAAAACTATATACTCCTAACAGTTAGTGAAATGAAAATAAATAAACCGGCTATACTAAACCGCTATTTTCTTTTTTATCAACATAAAAAAAGTCAATGAAAGAGAAATATTTTATCCCCGTTACCTTAATACTATTTACTGCATTATTTACAGGAGGTTGCAATATTGAAGCTTCTCCCAAAGAAGAAAATATAGCCAAAGAAAGCATGGTAAAACCCTTGTCAGTAGCTGCTGTTACTAACCCCAACTTCAGCATTGCCCCTGTTGAATATGCTGAACTGAGTGAAAAAGCACTGAGCCTTTTTGCCCAATTTGAATATGGTGCCTGGGCATCAATGCTGGCAGAAAATGTGGTGTATGCATTCCCGGACGGCGATGCGGATACCCGTACCAGGCTGGAAGGTAAAGTTGCGGTAGTAGGCTGGTGGAAAAAATGGAAAGAAAAATCTGGAATTCAATCCATGACAATAAGTGAGTTTAATCATTTTCCGCTTACGGTAACCGCAATGCCCAAAGGTGGCGCCCTGATGGGTAATTATGACTTTGTTTATTTTTCCACCAGGATGATTTTCGCCGGCAAGCCCGTTTCGTTACGGATGAATTTTGCGGTTCATTTCAATGCCGATAAAAAAATTGACCGCTATACCACTTATTATGACAGGAGCGTACTCATCAAGGCAAGCGGCATAAATATGCTGGAAGAGCTTAAGACAAAATAAAAAACAGTTTTTAATAATTGCTATGTGAAGTCAATGCACATTCCGGCAACTTGAGTTTATAAAAATCAATCCAGTTTTTTAACAATTAAATCAGAACAAAATGAACAACAATCTCCTTTCTAAGTTGAAACTGCTTTTTCTTCTTTGTATGCTTATCCCTTTTATGGGCATCAGCCAAACCAAAAATGTAATGACGGCTCAACGGGTATTTCCAAAAATGGATAAAGTGCTTGAATTTGAAAAAGCATTGGCAGCACATGCACAAAAATACCATACCGGCGATGTTGTATGGCGGGTGTTTAAAATACAGTCGGGGCCGGATGCAGGTGGCTATCAAATTTCTGAAGGGCCAACAAGCTGGGAGGCGCTTGACACAAGAGGCAACCTGGGCGAGGAACATAATATCGACTGGAATAAAAATGTAGCCACTTATCTGACTGACCGGATGTCTGTAGGCTATTCGGTTTACCAGGATTCTTTGAGTACCGTTGCATTGGGCGATTTTTCTGATAAGATCAATATCACCCATGTATATCCAAAAATTGGAAAGAACATCAAAGTTAGAAACCTGATAAAGAAACTTAAAGCCGCATGGGTAGCCGAGGGTTCTACAATAGCCGTTTATGCAGCCAATTCTTCAGGGCCTGCTCAGTTCACTATTGTAACAAGATATAAGCAGGGCCTAAAGGAAAAAGCACAAAATTTCCGCAAGCCTTTTAAAGGAACTTATGAAGGCGTTCATGGTGAAGATTCATTTGAAGATTACCTGGATGAAATGAGCCATGACGTAAATGAGATATGGAGCGAATTGCTTTTTATGCGAAAGGACCTTGGCTCAAAATAATACCAGTGCTGTTTATTTGCTGGTATTCTAAAAACCTCACAGGCTTCAAAAACCTGTGAGGTCTGTTTTTTAACCCTCCCCCAAATGCTATTAGTGGATTGTTGATGGAAACCCCCTAAAAAAAATCAGTGTATTATGAAAACTGCAGTTTGTATGTAGCAACGGCCCCGGATATTAACTTAAAATAAATTTTTGAATTCGTTTAACAAAGTCTTAGGTTTAATTAATTTATCAAAATCTAAAAAAGGAACATCACTCGCTCATTCTTGATTATTAAATATACAAACCATGAGAAAGATTTTATCTACCACTGTAATTAGTTTTACTATCTTATTGCTCACTGGTTGCAGCAATGCAGACAAGAGCAAAGCAGTAAAAGAACAGGCAGCCGGGATTGCAGCAGCTGAAGCACCGGAATATTTCCTGCTTCGCCCTGAAGTGGAAAAAGCATACGGCTACAGCCATGCAGTAAAAATTGGCAACGACATTAAAATTTCAGGAGCAGTAAGCATGGATGCTAAAGGCAATTTAACAGCACCGGGTAATTTAGAACAGCAGATGAAAAACTGCTATGGCGATCTGGAAAAAATACTGCAACACTTTGGCTGTACTTATGATGATGTGGTGGAAGAAAACATTTACACCACCAATATGCAGGACTTCATAAAAGTATCCGGTTACCGCAACAGCATTTATAAAAAACAATTTCCCTCCGGAACCTGGCTTGAAGTAAAAGGACTGGCATTGGTAGGGCAATTGATTGAGATAGATATGGAAGTGCATACCAAAAAATAAAATCAACAATCATAACAGGAACCAGTAAAGGCATTGGCTTTGAAAAAGCAATTGCCTTTTCACGGGCAGGTTATAAAGTATATGCTACCATGCGTAACCCTGAAATGGCTGCTGCATTGAAGCAGGAAATAGCAGCGGGATCCTTGCCAATAACCATCGCAGCAATGGATTTGATTCTGATGAATCAGTGAAACGCTGCTTTGACGGGATATTCCGGGAAAATGGCCAGGTGGATGTATTGATCAACAATGCCGGGATTGAACGGCATGGTCCTGTTGAAGAATTATCCATGACCCATGAACAATGGGTAGACTGGAATGCATTGGATGATGAGGATTGGTACAAGGCAATAGAGACTACCTTTGGTATGAATGCAAGGCAGGGGCAATAGATTATTATCAAATAACACAAACTACATGAAAGCAAAGGTCTTCATCATTTGCGCAATGTTATCGCAGCAAATCATTGCCCAATCTATTCTGCCACCGGTAATGGAATGGAAAGGGAAGAGCGAATTATTAATTGCCAAACCTGATAATCCATGGATAACCGCAACTGAGAAATCCAACTTTGTAACTACCCCGGATTACAAAGAAACCATGAACTGGTTTAAAAAATTATCAGCAGCTTCTCCGCTGTTAACCATGATTACTATTGGTAAAACTGTTGAAGGAAGAAATATTTATATGATCATTGCTTCAACTGAAAAAAATATAACAGCCGCGTCCTTAAAAAAATCGGGCAAACCGCTGTTACTGGCACAGGCAGGCATTCACTCCGGTGAAATAGATGGAAAGGATGCCGGGATGATGCTGCTGCGTGATATTGCTTTTGGTAATAAAAAAGAGCTGATCAACAAAGTTAACTTCCTGTTCATTCCTATCCTGAGTGTGGATGCCCATGAACGCAGTTCTTCTTTTAACAGGCCCAACCAGCGGGGGCCACAGAATATGGGCTGGAGAACAAATGCACAGAATTTAAACCTGAACAGGGATTATACAAAATTGGATACAAGGGAGATAAGAGCGGTTATTAAAGTTATCAATGAATATGATCCTGTTTTGTATATGGATATTCATGTAACGGATGGCGCTGATTATCAGTACGACATCACTTTTGGTGGCCTGGGCAAACAGGGTTATTCACCCGCTACCAGGGATTGGCTGGAAAATAATTATAAACCTGCTGCCGATAATGACTTAACCGCCAACGGACACATTCCGGGCCCATTATTAAATGCATTCAATGACCGGGATTTTTCGCTGGGAAATATTGTAACTACTGGTGGTCCCAGGTTTTCTGATAGCTATGGCGACCTGCGGCATTTGGCAACTGTACTGGTTGAAAATCATTCTTTAAAACCGTTTAAACAAAGGGTTTTAGGGACTTATGTATTGCTGGAAAGCACCTTAAAACTCCTGTCAACACAAGGACAAACATTGAAGGAAATTACAGAAATTGATAAGGCGGGCAGGGTTGCAAAAATTGCCATGGCCTGGAAAGTACCACAAATGAAAAATTCGGTGAGCTTTGACACCCGGTCGAATCAGCAGAATACTGATAGTACAGCAGCAGCTCCTGCGAGTATGAACCTGTCAGGAATAGCATATGTTATTCATACCTCACCTGTAACCCATTCGGATTATGTGGAATGGCTGGGGAAACCGGTAACAATGACAATTGCCAATTACAAATCAACCCAGCCGATTGATTTTATCACAAGGCCCAAAGGGTATTGGGTTCCTGCATCCTGCGATGAAATAATTCAGAGATTAAAAATGCACGGCATTAAAATGAATACGATACCAGAAGAACGTATAGTAACTGTTGAAATGTACCGTATAAACGAATATAGATTTGGAGATGATAATTATAAAGTAGAACCCTTTGAAGGACATATACAGGTAAGAGGAACAACGGTGCCGGAAACACGCAAACAGTTATTCCCTGCCGGGTCAGTTTATATTTCCACTGACCAGCCATTGGGAGAACTTGCCATGCTCTTACTGGAACCTGCGTCAAAGGATTCTTATTTCAGCTGGGGATTTTTTCTTTCCATTTTTCAACGAACAGAATACATTGAGGCTTATGTGATGGAACCCACCATGAAAAAAATGCTTGAAGAATCACCCGGATTAGCTGCAGCGTTTGAACAAAAGAAAGCTCAGGATACTTTGTTTGCAAACGACCCAAATGCTATTTATAACTGGTTTTACAGCAAAACAAAATATTATGACGACCGGTATTTATTGTACCCGGTAGGCCGGGAATTATAACTAATCATTTAACCATCCAACATGAAGCTGAAGTTGTTCATCATCTGCCTGCTATTGTCGCACCAAATCATTGCTCAATCCTGGCAAAAAATTCATGCCAAAGCCATTGTGGTAGATACGCATAATGATATTTTAATGCAGTGTGCAGATGATGGAATGGTATTCGACACCGACTTAAAAGGAAAAACCCACAGTGATTTAGCACGCTGGAAACAAGGCGGACTGGATATTCAATTATTTTCTGTTTAC
The DNA here is from genome assembly GCA_043787935.1 of Chitinophagaceae bacterium. Taxonomy (GTDB): domain Bacteria; phylum Bacteroidota; class Bacteroidia; order Chitinophagales; family Chitinophagaceae; genus Ferruginibacter. Next base: position 5,882 of record JAYVUL010000301.1, read on the forward strand.
TGTGATGGCGCAATGAAAAACGCCTACCAATATGCCAACCGGCAAATGGATAGTTTAGATGCTGTGCTGGCCCGTAATCCCGATAAGATTGTAAAAGTGGCCAATTACAAAACGTTGATGAAAGCAATAAAGCAACATAAAATGGCAGCCATGTTTGGTGTAGAAGGGGGCCACATGATGGAAAATGATTTGAGTAAGCTGGACAAGTTATACCAGCGTGGCGCCAGGTATATGACACTTACCCATAATGAATCCCCGGCATGGGCTACCAGTGCAAAAGATGAGGCCACCACTCCCGGCCTGGCACATAAAGGATTAACGGATTTTGGCAAACAGGTAGTGCAGCGAATGAACCAGTTGGGAATGATAGTGGATGTAAGCCATGTGGGTGAACAAACTTTTTGGGATGTGATCAATACCACTTCCAAACCCATCATTGCATCGCACAGTTCAGTTTATAATTTGTGTAACCATCGAAGAAATTTAAAAGACGACCAGATAAAAGCCATTGCAAAAAATGGTGGCGTAATACAGGTAAATTTTAATCCCGGGTTTATCGACAGCAATTTTATGAAAAAACAGGATGCCTTTATGCAAAGACATTCAACTGAAAACGATTCGTTGCTAAAAAGGGGTATGGATGACTGGCATGTAGAAAATTACCTGTTTAAAAAGTACAAAGAGGAAGCAAACGCCATCCGTCCTGCATTTTCTTTTCTCATTCAACATATTGAATACATCATACATTTGGTTGGGGTTGATTACGTGGGCCTGGGTTCCGACTTTGACGGCATAACCATTACACCACTGCAATTAGATGATGTAACTACTTATCCTGTTATTACAAAAGCGTTGGTGGATAAAGGGTACAACAGAAAGGACATTAATAAAATTTTGGGCGGCAATTTTTTAAGGGTGTTAAAAGCCAATGAAGCAAAATAAGAATGAGCATCAGGTAAAAATAATCTTTGCTTTTATCCGCTTGCCTTTATTATGAAAAGAAAAAATAAACAACAGGTAAAAAATATAAGCCATTTTATAAATTACAGCAACATGCAACCAACTTTAACCCAAAATCAAAAAAGGATCGAATCCATCGACATTATCCGGGGCATTGCCATGGTGTTAATGGCGCTGGATCATACAAGGGATTTTTTTCATATCGCTGCCAATACCGATGATCCGTTGAACCTGGCCACCACAACGCCAGTGCTTTTTTTTACCAGGTTTATCACTCATTATTGTGCTCCCACTTTTGTTTTTCTTTCCGGCACTTCCATTTACCTGCAAAGCCTCCGAAAAACAAAAAATGAACTTAGTTCCTTTCTGATCAAGCGGGGGCTTTGGTTAATTGTTGCAGAGTGGCTCATCATTTCTTTTGCCTGGTCATTTAACCCGGCATATAATATCATTCCCTTCCAGGTAATTTGGGCTATTGGTATCAGTATGGTGATACTGGGTATAGCCTGCCGGCTTCCTTATAAAGTTGTTTTGGCGCTTGGGTTATTAATTGTTTTGGGGCATAATTTATTAGACATTCCGGAAGCGGCACCTGGTTTTAAAGCTGGTTTTTGGTGGGATCTTTTGCACCATGGTCAATTCGCTTTTTATGAATTTGCACCAAAACATTTTGCTTTGATCGTTTATCCCTTCCTGCCGTGGACCGGTTTGATGATGCTGGGTTATTGCCTGGGAATATTTTTCACGCCAACATATTCAATTCAGCAAAGGAATAAAATATTACCCCGTTTGGGTATCGGTTTGATTTTGCTGTTTGTGCTGGTTCGTTTCATCAATATATATGGAGATCCTGATGCCTGGTCGGCCCAGAAAAATGGAGTATACACTTTCCTTTCTTTTTTAAAAGTACATAAGTATCCCCCATCATTGCTGTATATGTGCATTACCATAGGGCCAATGTTGCTGTTACTTTCTTTTGTAGAGAAAGTTAACAATGGCTTTACCAATAAGATGGCCGTATTTGGAAGAACTGCCTTTTTTTATTACATCCTGCATCTTTACCTGATACACCTGCTTTGTACCATTTCTTTTTTTACAAGAGGGCATTCCCTGCAGGATGCGATCAACGCTATGCAGAATAATCCTTTTTTGTTTCAAATTCCCGGCGAGGGATACGGGTTACTGGTAGTATATTTGGTTTGGCTTGCCGTGGTCGTTTCATTGTATCCTTTGTGTAAACGGTACGACCGTTATAAAACAGGACATAAAGAGAAATGGTGGCTGAGTTATTTGTAAAACGCCAATTAGTATAACTTTATGTCCTTAAATTCCGTAATAACTTTTGGTAATGACAGGATTAAAAATATTAAATCAACTTTCATCAATTAATACCGCAACATGAAAAAAATACTTTGTATTGCACTCCTATTTTGTTTCAAAATAGCCGCTGCACAAAATAATAATTATAGCGCTGCCATTAAATCAGCCGCTGATAAATTGGAACAAAAAGTAATAGACTGGAGGCACGATTTTCATCAAAATCCTGAACTGGCCAACAGGGAAACCAGGACAGCAGCAATTATTGCCAAACACCTGCAGGGCTTAGGTATTGAAGTAAAAACAGGTATTGCCCATACCGGTGTGGTAGGCATTTTAAAGGGCGATAAGCCGGGGCCGGTAATTGCTTTAAGGGCAGATATGGATGCCTTGCCGGTAACTGAAAAAAATGAGTTGCCTTTTGCCTCAAAATTTACAGCCATATACAATGGAAAAGAAACTGGTGTGATGCACGCCTGCGGACATGATGGACATGTAGCCATATTGATGGGTGTGGCAGAGATATTGTCCGGCATGAAAAAAGAGTTGAAAGGAACAGTGAAATTTATTTTTCAACCGGCAGAAGAAGGTGCCCCCAAAGGAGAAGAATATGGTGCAGAACTGATGGTGAAAGAAGGAGTAATGGACAATCCAAAAGTAGATGTGGTTTTTGGCCTGCACATGGATGCCCAGATTGGGGTAGGCAAAATTACTTATCATCCGGCCGGCACTATGGCTGGTACCGGCGATTTGAAAATAACGGTAAAAGGCAAGCCTTCCCATGGTGCTTCTCCCTGGCAATCTATTGACCCAATTGTGGTAGCAGCGCAAATCATCAATAGTTTGCAAACCATCGTAAGCCGTAATGTGAACCTTACGGAAAACCCTGCGGTGGTTACCATTGGCGCCATTAATGGGGGCAACCGCTTTAATATTATTTCTGAACAGGTGGAAATGCTGGGAACTGTAAGAACCTTTAGCGATGCAGATGAAACGCTGGTATTTAACCGGGTAATACAGATAGCGGAGAAGACAGCAGAAGCCGCTGGTGCAAGAGCAGTGGTGGAATTGCCCTACTCCGTTCACTATCCGGTTACTTTTAATAATGTGGCGCTTACTGCAGCGATGCTTCCTTCATTACAAAAAGCCGCAGGGGCAGAAAATGTGCT
>JAYVUL010000302.1:0-3588 GCA_043787935.1 Chitinophagaceae bacterium
ATTCCAACCTTGAAGTGTAACGCCTGATAGCAGCGGATACCACGGTGAGGGCTTGTGCGTTGCAACTGTGCCGGAGTAGGAACGCCCGCCCGGCCAACCGTTCGGACGGGGATAGCAGGACTGCAGCCGAACAAAGAACCAATGCCGACGTGCAAAAAACTAACAGTTTTAACCAGCGCTTACAAAATCACTTTTTCACCAACTGATCATTTTATACGATTTTTACAAAAAATAAGAAGATGACAGCGGAGGATTGTAAAACACTCACGACAGCACAGGTGGAACAGTTTAAAGAAATTGTTGGGCATCAATATGTGCTGGCAGATGAAGAGAGTATGCAAAATTACGGGCATGATGAAACGGAAAATTTATTGTATTTGCCTGAAGTGGTAATTAAACCACGGACTGCAGAAGAGATCAGTGCAATATTCAACATATGCAACGAACATAAAATACCGGTAACACCCCGTGGAGCAGGCACCGGACTTAGTGGAGGTGCATTGCCGCAATTTGGTGGCGTATTAATTTCGCTGGAGCGGATGAATTCGATCATTGACATTGATGAAAGAAATTTGCAGGTTACAACAGAGCCGGGTGTGATAACAGAAGTGTTGCAAAATGCGGTAAAAGAAAAAGGGTTGTTCTATCCGCCAGACCCCAGCAGCAAGGGCAGTTGTTTTATTGGCGGTAATATTGCAGAAAACAGTGGTGGCCCTAAAGCCGTAAAGTATGGCGTGGTAAAAGATTATGTGCTCAACCTGCAGGTAGTGTTGCCCAGCGGAGCTATTATCTGGACGGGTGCCAATGTGCTTAAAAATTCTACTGGCTACAACCTTACACAATTAATGGTTGGCAGCGAAGGCACTTTAGGTATTGTAACAAAAATTGTATTGAAACTGCTGCCGCATCCAAAACATGAGTTGCTGATGCTGGTACCTTTTAATTCATTGGAAAAGGCTGGTGAAGCCGTAAGTGCAATCTTCAGGGCTGGCTATACGCCAAGTGCGCTGGAACTGGTAGAGGTTGATGCACTGAAAATAGTAAGCGCCCACCTGGATGATAACACCATACCTATCGAAGAAGGCGTGGAAGCCCACCTGATCATTGAAGTGGATGGAAATCACCTGGATACTTTGATGAATGAGATGGAAGCCATTGCCGCACTGTTGACAGATTTTGATTGTGGCGAAATATATTTTGCAGATGATGAACAGCAAAAAGCTGCCTTGTGGAGGTTACGCCGACGGGTAGCCGAAATTGTAAAACTGGAAGGGTATACCATTGAAGAAGATACAGTGGTGCCCAGAGCTGCATTACCGGCCTTGATAAGGGGTGTAAAAGTGCTGGGTATACAATATGATTTTAAATCGGTTTGTTATGGCCATGCAGGCGATGGGAACCTGCACATCAGGATAAAAAAGGAAGGCCATATTTACAGCCTCAACAATCCTTCGGTGGTGCCTGCGTTAAAAGCAATTTTTACATTGGTGCATACATTGGGCGGTACCATCAGTGGCGAGCATGGTATCGGGTTGCTTCAAAAGGAATTTTTAGATATTGTATTTACCGATACTAATCTTAAACTGATGAAAGGAATAAAAAAAGTATTTGACCCCAATAATATCTTAAATAAAGGAAAAATTTTTGACTTATAAATCAGATCTGATGAAGAAGCTTTTTTTAATTACTATAGCTGCCTTTAGCAGCCTTTCTATTTTTGCACAAACGGAAACTGATGCAACGGAGGAAATAAAAACGGGGGGCTTTAAACCCGAATTACTTTTTACCGGCGGTAGCCTTAATATCGGGTATTTTAATGGTGTTACCTCACTGGGAGCCACTCCCCAGTTAGGTTACAGCCTGGCTAAGTGGATGGATGCAGGTATTATTTTTGGCTATACTTACACCAGTCAGCATGATGACCTCGGCACCAGCTACCGCCAGACTATTATTGGCCCCGGTGCTTTTGTAAAGTTGTTCCCGATTGATTTTTTATTTGCTTCAGTGCAGTATGAACATAATTTTTTACGCCAAAAAATTATTTATCCCGGGGGTACAGAAATTTATAAAACAGACGTGAACAGCCTGCTGCTTGGTATTGGCTATACCAATGGAAGGGAAGGAAGGAATTCACCCTACTATTATTTTTCTGTTTCGGCAGATGTGATTAACGACCCTTCATCGCCTTACCGCGACCGGTACAATGAAATATACCCGGTGGTGAATGCAGGCTTTAATATCCCGTTATTCCAGGGAAGCCGCAGGCGGTAGTTTTTTGTGAATGGAGAAGATGTGTTGTTTCGTTAGGGCTGTCCATAGTCGATGGTCCATAGCCCATGGGCTTCGTTGGCTATGAAGATATAATTGGTTTACATAGCGTATTGAGCACTGCACATTTTTTCTTATCGAAATGCTATTGTTAGAGAATTAGTAAAATGTAATGATTGATGATTTTTTTTCTTACAAATATTTTTTATGACTAATTTTTTTTCAGTTGTTTTATTAATCGGCTTTTCAGCAACCGCTTTTTCTCAACCAGTAAAAGATACCGCAGAAGAAACGAGGGGATTTAAAAAAGAAAACCTTTTTGCAGGCGGGGGTTTTACTGTTTCTTATTTTAGTGGCATCACTGTTTTAGGTATCAACCCTTATTTTGGATACAGCGTAACCAAATGGATGGATGCCGCTGTGAGCATGAATGTCAATTATATCTCACAATCAAATTATATCGAGGATGGTGACAGGGTGCGCCAAACGATTTTTGCACCAGGCGCCTTGGTAAGGTTGTACCCGGTGAAATTTTTATATGCAGAGGCTCAGTTTGAACATAATTTTATAAAGCAGAAATACCTGCCGGCACCTAATAGCGGCTACTCCGAAGGGAAGATAAATTACAATGTGAACACCCTGCTTGCGGGCATAGGTTATGCAAGTGACCGGGAGTATGACGATGATGAGTTTTATTACCTCTCCATTTCATTTGATTTACTTAAAAAACCAGGCTCGCCATACACTAATAATAACAATAACCCGTTTCCAATCATCAGGGCTGGTTATAATATCAAATTGTTTCCGAACCACCGAAAGAAAAAACACTAAATACTGAAAATTTCTTCCGGTGTTCCTACAACAGTAATGGCAGCTTCCAATGTGCTGTACAGGAAACCTTCCTGCATCATATTTTTTATATGTGCTAAAAGGGCATCATAAAATCCGCCTGAATTTAATAGATAAATTGGTTTGTCATGAATACTGAGTTGGTTCCAGGTGAGTATTTCAAATAATTCATCCATAGTGCCAAAGCCACCGGGCAATATGATGGCCGCATCCGCTTTTTCATATAACAAGCGTTTGCGGATGTGCATATTTTCCACCACAATAATTTCTGTAATGCTGTCGTGTTGATGCTCCCATTGGTTCAATAGTTCTGGAATGATACCGGTAACCATACCACCTTTTTCCAGCACAGCATTTGCCACTGCGCCCATTAAGCCCCTGTTGCTGCCACCATAAATCAGCCGGATATCATTCTCCGCCAAAAGGTTGCCCAGTCGCTTTGCATCTGCCTCAAACAATGGGTTATTGCCG
>JAYVUL010000303.1:0-8768 GCA_043787935.1 Chitinophagaceae bacterium
TCGAAGATATTTTGGCGAAGCACTATTCGATAGATTAATAATAACTGTTTTGGAAAAACCTTGGTATCAACCCTATTCCAAATAACGTGTAGTCATTAATAATCTTAAATAATCAGTGATTGTCCGATATACAAATGCATAAATAAATAGTAAAATACAAAACCATAAATTATCAATTGTTTTTGTCTTTACTAGAAATATTAGTAAGCATAACGGAGCAAATATTGCAACATAGTAAAGAAGTGTATTTCTCATCAATGTAAATTGAGAATATTTTTTTAGTTTTTTATTAATTTGAATGTTTGAAAGTATTGCCGGTTTATTCTTTTATAAAGGCTTCAAATTCTTGCTGTAATCAACAAATTTTTATCTATTCGCAGAGCTTTATAGATTCTGCACCTCTATTACTAAACTGTAGTTTATTAATTTTACCCGCCTTGTTGTAGTATAAAATCAGGATACCATACTTGGTTTGATAAGCATCCCAGTTTACATCTTTTATTTTCGGATTGCCAAGCTGACTAAACAAACTATTGCGACTGGCACCCATCAGGGGTAGACTTAGCTTGCCCTTAAAATGTTCGCCCACTTCTATATAATCCCTTTCTGTGTAAAAAGAGATATCCTTGTCTTTGTAAAAAACACCGCCGCATGAGCTGCCATTGGTTTCTTCTTTGGTACTGCTAAAACAAGGGAATTTTTTTTCTATTTCAGCCATTCCGGAGTAAGTAAACAAACTTTCATTTACAGTTCCTTCGAGTACATCAACTATAAAAGTTGGGCAAGTAGGGGTTACTTTAAGTTGGGCAAAGGAAAGATGGATGCTAAAAACGGCAAACATAATAAGGATAATTTTCATATTGATTGGCTTTAATAGTGGAATTTTACTTAACAGCAATTGATAAGCAAATTCCCTGCTACAAATCATTTTTTTTAAAATTATTTTTTGTTTGAGCGGTAAACTAACTTAGGCCTGAACAGTTAAAAGCGGCTTTTTCTAAAGTAAAAAATAAGCAATATGCCTTATCTTATTTCATAGTATTGTTTACTTGTGAATATTATTATGAGCGATTACTGAATTAACGAATAACACAATGCCGCCAGCAAGCTGCCTATAACAGGCCCGGCAATGGGAATCCAGCTGTACTTCCAGTTACTGCCTTCTTTATCTTTTATAGGCAAAAGCGCATGCATTATCCTGGGGCCTAAATCTCTTGCCGGGTTAATGGCATAGCCGGTGGCACCACCTAAGCTAACACCAATTGCCAACACCAAAAAGGCCACGGGTAAAGCGGATAAAGAACCTAAGCTGTCTTTTGAAGATACTATAAAGAGTGCTCCTAATATCAATACAAATGTTCCAATAATTTCAGATAAAAGATTGTCGATGGTACTTGGAATGGCAGGAGCAGTACAAAATACCGCCCTCTTTGAGTTAGCATCAGATGTTGCATCAAAATGTTTGCGGTACATTACCCATACTAAAAATGACCCAACCATGGCACCCAATAATTGAGCAGTAATATACAAGGGTACTTTGGCCCAATCAAATTTTCCCAATGCAGCCAAACCAATGGTCACAGCTGGATTTAGATGTCCTCCACTGACAGATCCTGCAACATACACGCCCACAAAAACGCCCATTGCCCAACCAAAAGTAATTACAATCAGTCCACTATTGTTACCATAGGTTTTGTTTAACACTACGTTGGCAACAACACCATCGCCTAAAAGAATCAATAATGCAGTACCCAGAAGTTCGGCTATAAAAGGAGTCATTTTAAAAGATTTTTTGGTTTATAGAATTGGTGGTTTAAAAAATTAGTATAGTAAATAATTGTGTGAAAGTGCAGTGAATTGTTTTACCTGTTGTTGTTGCCATTCCTCTGTTTGATTTAGTAGGGGAGCCATTATAGAAGCTACAAGAGAAGCTGCTTCAACAGCTGCTTTTGCATCAAGAAATAATGACCTTGTTCTTCTTGCAAGTACATCTTCCACCGTCATGGCCATTTCGTTTTGTACTGCCCACACTACGGTTGCTTTTGAGTAGGGTAAAGCCGGGTGTATTTTTTCCTGTAAGGATGGTTGTGCAATCATAAGCTGATTTATTTGTTTTGCATCACTACCGTAAATATTTAATACATCTTCAATGTTTGTATTATCCTGAAATCCATGAATGGGTAAGGTTGCTGTAACGCAATTGTGCTTGGGTAGTTTGCAGGCAAAGGCAGCATTGTCAACAGCGTGTTTACCCATTGTGCGGTAAGTTGTCCATTTGCCACCGGTGATAGTAACAAGGCCACTGTCAGAAATAATAGTGGTGTGATCTCGTGGCAGGATAGAAGTAGATTTTTTACCTTTTACTTTTATCAATGGTCTTAGTCCGGCATACACCGTATTAATATCCTTGTATTCAATCTGAGAACTAAGGTATCGGTTGGAGTGATGAATGATAAAATCAATTTCTTCCTGCAATGCTTTCGGTTCTAAAGCAATATCATTAATAGGAGTATCTGTCGTACCCAGAATAACTTTATCATGCCAGGGCACTGCAAACAAAACCCTACCATCATCAGTTTTGGGTATCATCAAAGCATGTTTGCCGGGAAAGAATTTTTCATTAACAACAATATGAACACCTTGGGATGGTGAAACAATCGGTTGATGATTTGGATCATCCATTTCAATTACCTTGTCAGTAAAAACACCCGTTGCATTGATAACCGCTTTGCCGCTGATAGAATATTTTTTTCCAGATAACAAGTCCTGCACTTCAACACCGCTGATGCGTTTATCCGTTTTAGTGAGTGCGATAACTTTACAATAATTTAAAATGGCAGCTCCCTGTTCTTCAGCTGTTTGAGCCAGGTTAACAGCCAACCGGGTATCATCAAATTGCCCATCATGGTATAGTACACCACCACTTAAATTTTTGGAAGATATAGCTGGTAATAATTGTTGTGTTGTTTTTTTTGAGAGCATTTTTGTTTTACCCAAACTCAACTTACCGGCAAGCAGATCATACATGCTTAAGCCGATGCTGTAATACCATTTTTGCCACCAATGAAATGATGGAATGATAAAAGATAAATTATGACAAACATGCGGTGCATTTTTTAATAACAATCCCCTCTCTCTCAAAGCTTCTCTCACCATTTTGATATTGCCCTGTGCAAGGTAACGAACACCGCCATGCACCAGTTTGGTACTACGGCTGCTGGTGCCTTTTGCAAAATCTTCCTGTTCAACCAACAATGTTTTATATCCTCTTGACGCTGCATCCACTGCGGCACCCAAGCCTGTTGCACCACCACCAATAACAATGATATCCCATTGCGAAACATCTTCCAGCTGTTGTAACATTTTTTGCCTGTCCATCATCATTGTAAAAGTCTCCTCGTTTATCTTTTAGATAATCAATAGCATTTATCCGGACTGTAATTTATTTGATTATTTTGATTACAGTCATTGGGTTAATTAAATCCATACAAATCAAATGAAACATTTTTTATTCATCATCAGCCCATGCTTTGGCAGCTTTAACAGACCGTTGCCATTGTTTAGTTAATTTCTTTCTTTCTTCTTCTTCCATAGCAGCGGTAAAGCTTTTATCTACCTGCCATTGATTTTGTATGGCTTCCATATTTGGCCAGTACCCGACTGCAAGGCCAGCTAAATATGCTGCACCCAATGCAGTGGTTTCAGTAATAACAGGTCTAACCACTGTAGTATTCATAATGTCGCTTTGAAATTGCATCAATAAATTATTGACCGTGGCACCTCCATCAACCCTGAGTTCCTTTATGCGGATGCCCGAATCTGCTTCCATAGCTTTTAACACATCCATTGTTTGATAGGCAATGCTGTCTAATGCTGCACGGGCTATGTGTGATGCATTTGATCCTCTGGTAAGACCCGTAATAATTCCTCTTGCATGTTGGTTCCAATGTGGTGCACCAAGGCCTGCAAAAGCAGGAACCACATAAACGCCTTCGCTATCTTTTACTTGTGTAGCCAATAATTCTACTTCGGCGGAAGTTTTAATAAAACCAAGACTGTCTCTGAGCCATTGAATGATAGCACCTGCAATAAATACACTTCCTTCCAACGCATAATGAGTAGTACCATTTACTTTCCATGCAACAGTAGTTAATAAATTGTTGGTAGATGCAACCGGTTTTTCTCCCGTATTCATTAACATAAAACAACCAGTGCCGTATGTATTTTTTACCATGCCGGGCTGTGTACACATTTGTCCAAACAAAGCCGATTGCTGATCTCCGGCAATACCAGCGATGGGTATATTGTGAGCCGATAAAATATTTTGCGTGTGGCCATACACTTCACTGCTGCTGCGTATTTGTGGTAACATACTACCTGGAATACCAAATATATCCTGTAGTTCGCCATCCCATTGCAAAGTATGAATATTGCACAGCATGGTTCGGGAAGCGTTTGAAACATCTGTCGCATGTACCTGACCTTTTGTAAGGTTCCATAACAACCAGCTATCTACTGTACCAAAACACAATTCGCCTTTATTGGCTTTTTCTCTTGCACCTGCCACATTATCTAAAATCCATTTTACTTTAGTGGCGCTAAAATAGGCGTCAATAATCAATCCTGTTTTTTCCTGTATCAGTTTGTCAAGGCCCTTTGCTTTTAATTCATCACAGAAAGAAGCTGTTCTTTTATCCTGCCAAACAATAGCGTTGTAAACCGGTACACCTGTATTTCTATCCCACACAATAGTTGTTTCTCTTTGATTGGTGATGCCAATTGCAGCAATATTTTCTGCAGATAAACCTGCCTTACTAATCGCTTCGGCAGCCACACCAAATTGTGTACTCCATATTTCATTGGCATCATGTTCTACCCAGCCGGATTGCGGAAAAAACTGTGTGAACTCTTTTTGAGCTGACGAAACTATGGAACCTTTTTGATCAAAAATAATGGCTCTTGAGCTGGTGGTACCCTGGTCTAAAGCGAGAATATATTGTTGCATGCTATGTTGTTGTGTGTTGAAGATAAAAATTTGAAACAGCTATTGACTAAAGTACGCTGACATTAAAAAAGGCTTTGCAGCCATACATATAAAACGGGAAGTTTTTTGGAAAAGGATGCTGGCATATAATCGTTTTGTTTTGCTAATGTAGTATTTATAATTATAGCATTGCAAAGTTTGCGGTCAAATCTTTATTGGATTTTTCTTAATCCATCAATGTAACCTGAAAGGCTACCCTCAAAAAGCAGAAGCTGATAACTATTGTGTTTTATAAGATCTTTTTAATTTACCTGCTTGACTGATCAACAAAAAAGGCAATACTATTCGGTTGCCTTTTTTAATATTTTAATGTACCTGTAATTATTTTTTAACTACAAGCGAATTGATCCATGCAGCAATTTTCCGGGCATCTCCTTGCGGTACCTGTGGCATAGGCGGCATGGGTGTTGAATAGGCCGGCCAGTTTTGCGGTTGCGGATTTTTTAAGAGTTGCAAAATTTTATCAATGGAATAATTTCTTTTGGCTACATCTATAAAACCAGGCCCTACTTGTTTTTTATCCGGGTTGTGGCAGGCTACACAGGTATATTTTGTAAGCAATGGTTTTATTTGTGCGTAAGTATATGTACCGGTAGTAGCAGCGGCAGTTTTTGCAGTATTTGCTTTGGCAGTATTTTTTATACTAACCGTTGTCATAGATAATTTTGCACCCTCGGGAATATTGTTGAGCGTATAATATCCTGTCGGGTGAACAAGGGTGTAGGAATTTTCTTTATCCCGGATGCCATCCAGTTTTATGATGTGGATATAATATTGCCTCAAATTGGCAACGATCAGCCGGACCTTCAATCCATCATCAGAAACCTTCACTCCTTTTACCGGGCATTTCTGGCTATTTACTGGCGGACTACCGTATACGCCATGGTATTTATAAATATAACTTTCTACATTATAACTGGCCAGGTCTTCTGCATATTTTTTATCAACAGGTTTGGTAAATTCTATTTCAAAACCATCAGGCATGGCTTTCACTGTTCTCATTTCAAAAGGCAAACGGGTGTTCCAGGTAAGGCGTTGCAAGCCTTCGTTGGCGTCACCTGCAGAGCCCCAGCCACGGTTCGTTTCTCCTGCAAATAAAGAGCCGTCTGTGCCCCATGCCATACGCACTATGCCCGATTGAAATCCGCTTCTGAAATCCCAGGCGCAGCCCTGTAACTCACCATTAACTTTTTCCATAAATACCCTTGCTATTTTGCTTTGGCCCTGGTCACCTACCAGCAACTGGCCTTCAAAAGGTCCAAAAACACCTTTAGGTATTTTAACTATTTCAGAGGTGGAGATGCCCAGAATTCCATGAGGCAACCATACTGCCGGTAACTGTAATTCAGGAATAAATTTTTTCATTTCAAACTCTGTCATGAATTTTTCATTCACTTTGTTTTCAGGTTTTACCTGCTGGCTATCGGGGCCAAACTCAATGCGTGGATTTATTTTTGAAAAAATTTCCTGCTGTGTTAATTTTAACGGAGAGTTGGGTTGATTTGTCCAAACCAAACTTGCCGGATGCCCCATGAACGCACCTTTTTTAACGGGCATGATACTGCCTGAACCAACCCAGTCTCCCTGGTTGTCGGTATAAAATAATTCACCATCAATCATGCTGATACCGCAGGGAGAACGCATACCTGCTGCCCAGGGTTCTACCCGGCCATCATCATAAATATGCAGGGTCCATCCTCTCCACGGAACAAAACTTTCAGGATGCCACCATGCCCCCGGAAAACCAAGGTTGAGCGTAATAAAAAAAGAGCCATCCGGTGCCAGCTTAGGCCCAAAGCTATACTCGTGGTAATTGCCTGAAATTGGCCATGCATACACCGTTTCAAAAACGTCAGCCTTGCCATCCATGTTTGAATCGAAGAGCCTTGTAAGCTCACCACGTTGCGCCACATACAACGATCCGTTTTTATAAGCAACGCCGAGTACTTCGTGCAAGCCTGAAGCAAATTTTCTGAAATAAGGTTTGGCACTGGTTGGGTTTTCAACTATAAAAATATCACCTCTCCTGGTGGTTACGGCAAGGTCTCCGTTCGGTAAGGTGCAAAGTCCACCAACTTCCAGCAACGTACCTTCGGGTGAACGCACTTTGTTGATCTTAAAAAAATCTTCTTCTTTTGCAGCTTCCTGTGCAAGCAAAACTGGCTGAAAACTAAAAATGGCAGCAAGACAAAAAATAAAATATGTACAAACTTTTGCGATGGTTATTGATGTATATAATTTCATAAAAAAAGGGGGTGTTGATTAAAAAAGAATGGCGTAGCTGATTTTATTTTGAAAAGGGATCAGCATTTCCTTTTGCCCGTTCTGTTCCCGTATCAATGGTTTTATGCCATTGGAGGTATCTGTTTTTAAATAGTAAGCTTTATCATCAACCAGGTACAACCCGCCTGAAATCTCAGTGATTGAATTGGCTGTGACTACATGAACATACAGGTTGGGCGTGCCATTCTGAATGGTGATCTCTCTCTGAATTCCCTGCCCGTTTTCTGATACCCTTATCTTGTCTGATACCGCAGCTCCGTAGATGGTATATTTAAAGGTAGGCCTGTCTTTTTCATCAAGGATATAACCATTTGGCCTGTAACCGGTTCCCGTGGTATCGCCTGCCCATGCTGCATTTACATCTGTTAATCTTTCAACAGTAAGTGCCGGCTTACCAAAATATTGGGCAGTACCCGCAGCTCTTGATGAGCCATCCCCTCTTTCGTGCCACATAGGCGTAGCATCTAAAAAATTACCCCGCCATAACTGTACCATCATACCTTTATCCATATCGTATGTGTAGTGAATTTTTTCGGGAGTGCCCACATTTACAGAATGCGTAACCCGGCTTCCTGTGGGTAGGTCCACGAAACTGCGGAGGATAGTATTTTCTGTTGCATTTACAAGCACCGGATCTGCATCATTGGTGGAAGAAATACTGTTGGCATTGCTGATGGTAAACTCTCTTATGCCGGGTCCGGTAATATTAAGTGCCAGTGAAGATCTTGCCCAGTCAACATACTTTGAATAAACAAATTCAAAAGGCCAGTCTCCCTGTTGCAGATTAACAGCACCCCTGTTGTCTTTACTATTCAAAGCAAATACAGTATTGTTGTTTATTTTAACGGAACCACTGCCACCGGCAGTATGCGCAATAAAATTATATTCACCAGGTTCATTGATGTGCAAAGTTCCTGTGTAGCGAACAAGGTATTCATTGTCTGGTAATCCTGTAATGTTGGTAGTAATATCAGGGACTGTTTTTTGTGTTATTGCTTTGATGCTTTTATAATCCGGTTCTTTTAAAAATTTCCCTTTGTATAAGCTGGAGGTGATGACAGATAAAGATGGTTTTGCTTTATCATAACTGCTCACCATAATATTCCTGAAAGCCACCGGCCCGTGGTCTCCCTGTATGCGCAATGCATCCGTTGCCACTTCATTGTTTTCAACAGCACCACGGGTAGGACCAGCGAGGGATACATTTTCCTGTATCAATACACCGTTTAATTCTACCCTTAAAATTTTGGCATTATCAATTTTTGTGTTGCCTTCAAAATGGGGTGCCTGGAAAGCTATTTTTAAATGTTGCCAAAGACCGGGTGCCCGGCTTACATTCTGCCTGGGAGCATATCCTTCATATCCTTTTTGTCCCTCCGGCTTTGTATCATCCCAACGTTCGTAAATGCCTCCGTTATCTCCTGAACGGGGATTCAGAACT
>JAYVUL010000304.1:0-3124 GCA_043787935.1 Chitinophagaceae bacterium
TGGTTACGGACATCCAATGCCCCAATTTCTTTCATCTTCATGGCACGCTGCACCAGTACCCCGCAGCCGGGAAAATAATAGTCGGGGCAAATGGTGGCAAATATGATAAAGTCAATATCCTGCGGAGTAATGCCTGCCCTTTGTATGGCAATGGTGGCGGCTTCCACACCCATGGTGGTGGTGGTTTCACTGGTTCGGTGGGCATAGCGGCGCTCTTTAATACCGGTGCGTTCCTGTATCCATTCGTCAGAAGTGTCCATGTATTTGGTGAGGTCATTATTGGTTACCACATTTTCCGGTACATACATACCGATGCCGGCAATCTTAGTTCGTAGCATACACAATCATTTAGCAGGGCAAATTACAATAATGTGTGGAATGTATAGGTACTAAGTACCGGGTACTTCAACTTAGTTCACCTTTTGCAGGTTCTTTAAAACAAAGAAGTCGTCATACATCGGGCTGGACCTTGTTCTGTAATGATACCCGATAGCTGTGCGTAAGCCATCGCTGTTCTTTACATATTTGGACGTGAAGTGTTCTGCCAGGGTCAAAATATCCAGGCTGTTGCCTTGCTTTTTTACTTCGGCAATATATACTTTGCCTTTGATGAAGGCGTTTAAGAAATAGCGTTTATCTATCACTGATAAAAATGCAGTGCCTTTGATGGTATCATTTTCGCTGACCCGATACCGTTTCAGTTCATCAATGTATCCGGTGATGGCTACATCGTATTCCTTCTCAGTCCTCTTATCAAAAATTATTTTTACCGGGGCCTCTGTGTATTCATTTACGTAGGTTGGCCTGGTTACAAAAGTGGCCCATTTCCCCAGCAGCGATTCATCCAAAGGTTGTTGCGGTTCTTCGTCAATGCTGTAAGCAGAGTCGTAGGGACAGCCCCATAAAACAATACAGAGTAAAACTAACAATGCCGGGTGCAGAAGGCTTTTCATCTGTTTTTAAAATTAACGCTTTTATCGCCAACGAAATAATAAGATTAAATATTGCCCTGTGAAGGCGCTGTTTTCCCCCAATAATAAAGAAGTTTGTCACAAAACCATTATAAAGCCTACCACCTCCATTAACCATGCAATGCCAAGATGTACAATGAGCCCGCCCCAGATGCTGCCGGTATGATAAGAAATGATTGCCAGTAAGGTGCCGCCAAAAAAGCTGCTGATGGCTTCCCCCATTGGCTTGCCAAGGTGGATGGTGCAATAAAAACAGGCCGCAGGGATAATACAGTGCATACCGCAGATTTGCACCAGTGCCAGTATTAAAAAACCACGAAAGAAAAATTCGATGCTTATAAAATCAAATCCGTAGCACAATTCATATACTGCATACTGCCATCTTCTGACTGGTAATATGCTGAGTATTTTTGCTTTTGGGTACACGGCCAAAAAATCCTTTTGTGTGCCTGCCAGCAGGAGTAAGGGGATCATGATAAGCAACATCAGCAGGTAGGGTTGTAAACTATCCAATGGTTTGGTGCCATAAAAAGGTTGGTTGTTTTTATCTTTTATCAACCATATTAAAAACACCGGTAGCAGTAATACAATTACCCTAACCACCCAGTTGATGCTTCGTAAATAATAGATGCTGTTGCCCCCCGGCCATTTGTTTACCACCCATGATTGATGAAAATCAAAGTTGACACGGAAGGAAAAAAACGCAGGGGCTAAAAATAGAATGGCCCAGAACCAGCCGTTTTTATAATAATTGCAGTCTTTATAAAACAGTAACTGTAAAAAAAAAGCCAATGCAAATGGAATGAAGTATAAAAGGTAATACCCCACAAACCCAGTCATCCACGTTTTACCTGAAGCAACATATTTATTTTCCAGGCCATGCCAGTAGTTGAGGTAGATAACGATTGCCAGCATGGTGATGATGAGCAACAAATAAAAAAGATTGAATTCCTTTTCATAATATGCTTTGATGTATCTGAATACCTGCCCCAAAGAAAAAAGTGATTTACTGAAGTTTAAAAATAAGGGTTTCAGTCAATTTCAAGCAAGGGGAACAAAGAAAGGCAAGGAAACAAAGGTAAATCGGTGTCTTATTTGAATTCGTTGTTCACTTTGTGTGAAACAAAACATTATCCTTCCTTCGCCGGTGCATTCAACGTTTTCCACAGCAGATCTTTCAGTTCCAGTAAGCCCTGCCCGGTAACAGACGAAATAAATATATGCGGAATATTTTTGGGTAATTCTTTGGCGATGGCTGTTTTTAATTCTTCATCCAGCATATCCGTTTTGCTCACGGCAATCACAAAATCCTTTTGCAGCATTTCCGGGTTGTATTCCTTCAGTTCATTCACCAGAATTTCAAATTCCTTTTTGTGGTCGGCACAATCTGCCGGGATTAAAAACAATAAAATGGAGTTGCGTTCAATATGCCGTAAAAAACGATGCCCCAATCCTTTTCCTTCAGCAGCCCCTTCAATAATGCCCGGGAGATCTGCAATGCAAAAACTTTTTCCATCCCTGTACTCCACCATGCCCAGTTGCGGTATCAAAGTAGTAAAAGCATAGTCTGCAATTTTTGGCTTGGCCGCGGTAATTACCGACAGCAAGGTTGATTTTCCTGCATTGGGGAAACCCACCAAACCCACATCTGCCAGTACTTTCAGCTCCAGCACTTTCCACCCTTCTATGCCGGGTTCCCCGGGTTGTGCATGTTCCGGTGCCTGGTTGGTAGACGTTTTGAAATTGCTGTTGCCCAAACCGCCACGGCCACCTTTCACCAATATTACTTCCTGGCCATCTTCCAGTATCTCTGCTTCTTTTACACCGGTTGCTTCATCTTTGGCAATAGTACCCAGTGGCACTTCAATGACAATGTCTTTTCCAAAGCGGCCCGTTTGATTATTTTTATTGCCGTGTTCGCCATCTTCGGCCAGCACATTTTTGTAATAACGCAAATGCAGTAGTGTCCACAATTGCGAACTGCCCCGTAAAATAATATGTGCTCCCCGGCCACCATCTCCCCCATCAGGGCCCGCCATGGCGTTGTATTTGGTACGCATAAAATGCTTACTGCCCGCCCCTCCATGCCCGCTGCGGCAGAATATGCGGATGTAATCTATGAAGTTCGTTTTTTCCATGTTTGGGCAAAGGTA
>JAYVUL010000305.1:0-19187 GCA_043787935.1 Chitinophagaceae bacterium
GTAAAGTCCTTTGAATAAAAATTTTAAGTCTGCAAATATCTTGTTTTTAAGGTGACGGGCAAAATAGCCTGCATCACCACCGGTTAAAACCACGTTAAAATTGCCATACCGGGTTTTGTAAAAGTCAATGCAGCCGTCTATTTCAAAGGTTATACCTGCTATTACACCGCTTTGTAAATTTGTTTTGGTATCGTAGCCAATTACAGGAAAATTCCAGTCTTTTTGCACCAATGGAAGTTTTGCAGTATGATTATGCATTGATTTAAACCTCATTTCCATGCCTGGTGAAATAGCCCCGCCTAAAAACTGGTGGTATTGATTGATGAAGTTGTAGGTGATACAGCTGCCCAGGCCAATGATCAAATTGTTTTTACCGGGATAAAACTCCACCGCTGCTGCTGCCAGTGCTAATCTATCTGCACCGATCGTTTCCGGTTTCCCCACGGGGGTAGTAAAATTGAATGTTGTATGATGAGAAACTTTATGAAAGGCTGTTACAGCGCCAAGCATATTTTCTATCTCCCTATTGTGGTCAATCACAGAAGACAAAATTGATTTCTGCGGTTGGTACTTATTTACCAATGTTTTAATAGAATCGATATAATCATCTGATAATATTATTTCATCAACAACAACATTGTCTTCAAATACAGCTGCCTTTAAGCGGGTATTTCCTAAATCTAAACAGAGTGTGTTCATTGTTATAGGTTGAAAGTTGATCATTGAAGGTTGTTTGAAGTTCGAAGTTTGATGTTTGGGCAGCATAATGAACCAGTACGCTATCGCAAATTTTCAACAATCAATCTTCAACGGTCAACCTATATATCAAAGCCGCTTAAATTTTTAAAATGGCCATTTAGTTTTATCCTGCTTTTCAGCACCTCCATTTCAGATACCACGGGCAGCACTTTTAAAATATGTTGTTTTAGATACTCTTCCCGCTGCAGCTCATGCTGCAGTTGGAGCAATTCATATTCTTCCTCCAGCGACATTCCTGCATGGTGTGCAATATCGTAGCTCCAAAGTTCTTCATCGGGTTTTTTGAAATCCTTGGTTACCTTTAAGATGCTATGTAATTCCCTGATGGCTTTTACCACATTGCGCATTAAAATGCGGTTTCCTTTTACTTCATTATCCGGGTAATTAACAATGGCGCCGCTGTATAGTTTATCCGGCAATGTTTTTATCACTTCCAGAATCCTGAATACTTTTTTACCCTTTGTTTTGATATCCATTTCCCCATTGTCGTACAATTTGGTAATTTCAGTCAGTTCCATCAGTGTACCCATTTCGTTTACTTTATTATTAATAACAGAAGGGATACCAAAGCATTTTTTATTATCCCTGCAATCGGCTATCAGCTCTTTGTACCTGGGTTCAAATATATGCAGGTTCAATGCTTCACCAGGATACACTACAATGCCTAAAGGAAATATGGGTATGAAATTCGTCATTGCCTGTACTAAATATTTTTACCGAAGGTAATGAGGAAACGTGAATGGTGAATGTTGAACAGGTAATGAAAAATCATCCCTACTGTTTATATATTTTATCAGGCCCCGGCCTGGTATAATCCTTTGTTCACTATTGGCCTTTCACCAAAAACGGGGTGATTCTTTTTTTGGAATTTGAATGAATTACATTGAATTTTGTTTGATGTGGCAAGATTACCTGCAGCAAATACAGCAAGGCAACAACAAGGGCCTGGCAAGGGCTATTTCATTGGTAGAAAATGAGGTGCCCGGCTGGGAACTGTTGCTGCAATTGTTGCCGCCTTCAGCCACTCCGGTCATTGGCATTACCGGCCCTCCCGGGGCAGGTAAAAGCACCTTGGTGGATGCCCTGATTGACCGAATGGTAAAGGAACAAAAAAAGGTTGCTGTCATCTGTGTCGACCCCTCTTCTCCATTTAATTTAGGAGCCTTATTAGGTGACAGGATACGCATGAGTGAGTGGTATAATCACCCAAATGTTTTTATCCGGTCACTGGCTACCCGGGGGTCACTCGGCGGCCTTCATCCTAAAATAATTGAGATCAGCGACCTGATGAAAGCTGCGCCTTTTGATTATATCATGATAGAAACCGTTGGTGTGGGACAGAGTGAAATTGAAATTGCCGGCCTTGCAGATGTAACGGTTGTAACGATGGTGCCCGAAGCAGGCGACGAGGTGCAAACCATGAAAGCCGGGCTGATGGAAATTGCCGATATTTTTGTAGTGAACAAAAGCGACCGCCCCGATGCTGACCTGTTTGTAAAAAATTTAAGGATGATGCTGGCACCTGCATTTAATACAAAGCTTCAGGCCATCCCTATCATAAAAACTACCGCATCAAAAAAAGAGGGAATTGAGGAATTGTTGCAGGCAATAACATCATCTCTTCTTCAGGTACCAGGCAATGAAATACCGGCAACAAAAAAAGAGAAGCACCTTTGGCTGCTTGCAGAAAAAGCATTTTATTTGATACAACAAAAAAGAATGGCCGGTGTTAACAAGGCTGAACTCAAAAATAAAATTGAAGCCGCAGGCAATAAATTTAACTTATATCAATTTATACAAAACTATCAGTAATGGAAATGATACCAAACGAAGGACTGCCTAAAATGGCAAAAGCGGAACCCGCCTGTGTAAAGGCAGAAGGAGGAAAAATTTATGCCTGGTGTACCTGCGGCCTCAGCGAAAAACAGCCCTTCTGTGACGGCACGCACAAAAGAATAGAGCCCGTTTTGAATGAGCAGGGAGAATCTGTGATGCCGTACAAAAGTTTAAAGTTTCAATGTGAAAAAGACGAAGAGGTTTGGCTATGCCAGTGCAAGCAGACAAAGAACCCTCCCTATTGCGATGGGAGCCATAATAAGTTAAAAAATAGTTGAAGAGATTTTTTACGGCTAATCCACATCACACCCAATTGGAGAACCTGGTGGAATTTCTTTGTGGAGGGTTGGCTTTGCTTTTTCTGGCGCTTTCATTCTTTCCAGGGCTAAAGTAAAGTTTGCGAGTTGTGATTCATCCTTCACAATTTTTTGTTGCGCTTCAATGTATTTTTTTAAATCGGTCACCGTTTGTTGAGCAATAGATTTTGCGGGAAAAGAAAGGTTATCGTCTATGCTGGAAGCTAACAGGTAGGTAAGTAACACCTGTTCTGTTTGCTGTTGTATCAATTTTTCCATCCCGGTTTTTGGGGCAACTTTCCACGTTTTATTAACCAGTGTTTGCAACATTTCGTTTAAACCCAGTCCTCCGTTTGCTACCTGGTATTGCACCATGCGGTTCATTCTTTCACTATTTAAAAGGAATGATAAGGGAAGATCGGCGGCAGTTTCAGCCGGAGCCAATGCATCAAAGGCAAGCCCCGTTCTTTTTTTGAACAGCTCTCTTGTAAAGCTATAACCTTCCGGTCGCGGTGGAATTAATTTTACAATGGATTCAGGCATTCTCAAAAACTCTGGGGATAAACAATCTAAAACAGCGTTCAATGCTTTTACCTGCTCTTCTTTACTCACAGGTTTTGAAACAATCTGCCCATCTCCCCGAAGTGCATAGGTATAATACATGCCGCCAATAATTTTTGTTACGGCTTCTACCTGGTACCGGTGATACAGGTATACCGGAACCAATACATCTTCCAGCATAGCCATGGGTGTACCCGGCTGAATATTATTTTCTCCAAACTGCTGCAATGCCCTGGCGCGGACCTTCATCATTGCTTTTAATTCGTCTACTGCATTAATGCCATTATCCCACAAATGTGCCTGCGGATGCAGGCCACCGGCGGCTCTTGCATCCCTGTCGCTGATAAACTGCATCCCTTCTTTCTCTGCTGCGGATAATATTTTATTTAATGCGGCAGGTTCATCTGTGCCGGTTGGGAAATCCCGGTAGCCCCAGTTGATCGATACTTTATCCCATGCGCCAATTTTATAATCATAGGCATTGCTCAGGTCAATCTCCCCATCAGCATTTAACATTGCCTGCGGATGCGGATAATCCATCACGCTTGCTTTGTTGTTTACGCTGGCTGCAAAGTTGTGCATCAACCCAAGAGTATGCCCCACTTCATGAGCTGATAACTGCCGTAATCTTGCCAATGCCATTTTTAGCATCTTATCGCCCCCATCCTTTATGGTGGGGTTAAGCATAGGTTTCAAAGTATCAAATGGCGCTATCAAACCTGTTGCGATCAGGTAATCCTGGCGCACTCTTAAAGAACCCAGGGAGACCTGGCCTTTGATGATCTCGCCGGTTCTTGGGTCCACAACTGCCTCACCATAACTCCAGCCCCTTGTACTGCGGTGAACCCAGTTGATCATGTTATACCGAATGTCCATAGGGTCAGCACTGTCTGGTAAAATCTTTACCTGGAATGCATTCTTATATCCGGCTGCTTCAAAAGCCTGGTTCCACCAACCGGCTCCATCAAGTAAGGCGCTCCGGATAGGTTCTGGCGTCCCATTGTCTAAATAATAAATGATTGGTTTCACCGGCTCACTGATGGCTGCAGCAGGGTCTTTCTTTTTTAACCGGTGACGAATTATCAAGTTCTTTTCAACCGGCTGACTCACCGGGGTACTGTAATCAAAATAGGAAGTGTTGATGAAACTGCTCCTTGCATCAAAAACCCTTGGCGTAAAATCAGCATCTGGCAACTGAACAAAAGAATGATGTATACGTAGTGTAATCGCTTCAGGAGACGGGGTAACAGACTGCACATAATTGCCGGTTGTCCCATCCCCATTTGTCAAGGTAATCGTGGCTTCAATTTCTGTATTTAGAGGAAAGTTTTTTGTTTTTTCCAAATAAATGGCAGAACGGGTTTTATCGAAACCATAGACTCCCTGTTGGTTCATGCGGATACGGTTGCTTACCCTCATGGCATCCCTTACGATAAAGTCTGTTGCATCTACTAAATACTTCCCATTGCCCTCTGCTTCCAATGTAAACCCCCATAAAGCAGATTGTGCGAAGGATTGTTCCACGGCTCTTTTTTCGTTGGCATTGTTGGTGATGGCACGGTAAGCATAGTTGGGCTGGATCATTAAAATTTTACGTCCAACTTTTGTAAATTTTATGATACGGGTATCGCCTAGTAATCCCCTGTCCAGACCAATATCATTGGAACCCAGTCCGGCTGGCAAGGATTGTTGATAAAGGATTTCCGTATCTAATTTTATTTCTAAAAATATTTTACCGGTAGTTTCTTCCCAATAAAAATTCAGGAAGCCTTCCTGCTTTTTACAGTCTTTTGTTTTTTCTTCTATGGTGGGAAGCTTTTGAGCAGATAATAATGCGGGTGCAAAGAGTGTAATAATCAATAACCTGAGCATAATCAGAACTTATTTTATGCAACAAGTTAATTAAAGCTGTAAAAAAGAAGTGAAATATTTATACAGACCGGTCGCTTTTCCACCACCGGTAGCCGATAACACCTACAATGGTGAAGGGAGCCAGCATCAGGTAAAGGATACCACTGTTTAAACCCTGTGCAGGTTTTTCTCCTAACTGCTGTGCCGTTTTAGTGCACATGGCGCACTGGGCATCAGCAGTTATTTGGCTGAATAATAAAATCAGGATAAGTGAAAATATGGTGAGGCATTTTTTCATACTTCAAAAATAACACATCAGGGCTGAAACTGTTGACTTGTTGATAAAATAGAAGTTTGTAAGGCAAAAAAAAGCCGTCCCCAACAAGTCGGGGACGGATACCTATTAAGATAGTAAATAATTAAGCTACTGCCTGCGACATTGATTTGCTTACACGCTTGCGGTCATCTTCGTTCAAAATCACTTTTCGTAAACGAATGCTTTTTGGTGTTACCTCAATACACTCATCCTGCTGAATATATTCCATGCATTCTTCCAGGCTCATTAAGATCTTTGGCGCTGCTTTAGAAGCATCATCCGTTCCGCTTGCCCGGTGGTTAGTCAATTTTTTTGGTTCAGTTGCATTCACCACCAAATCTCCTGGCTTAATATGCTCCGCAATGATTTGGCCTGCATATACCTCTTCTCCCGGATCTACAAAGAATCTTCCCCTGTCCTGTAATTTATCAATTGAGTAGCCTGTTGTTTTTTCTGTTGTTTTGCTTAATAACACGCCATTATTACGTCCAGGAATAGGGCCTTTCCATGCCCTGTATTCAGCAAACCGGTGAGCCATTACAGCTTCTCCGGCAGTGTTGGTCAGCATATTGCTCCTCAAACCTATAAGGCCTCTCGAAGGAATATCAAACTCCAGATGCTGCATTTCACCTTTTGTTTCCATTACCAGCATTTCACCTTTCCGTTGTGTAACGAGGTCAATTACTTTTCCACTATACTCTGCAGGCACATCCACTACCAATATTTCATAGGGTTCATGCCTGGTACCGTTGATTTCTTTCACCAATACCTGTGGCTGGCCAATGGTCAGTTCAAATCCTTCCCTGCGCATGGTTTCGATTAATATTCCCAAATGCAGAATACCACGTCCGTAAACGTTGAAACTATCAGCACTATCACTGTCTTCTACACGAAGAGCCAGATTTTTTTCTGTTTCTTTCATCAGACGGTCACGCAAATGACGGCTCGTTACAAACTTACCTTCTTTACCAAAGAAAGGAGAGTTATTGATACCGAACAACATGCTCATTGTTGGTTCATCAACACTGATAACCGGCAATGCTTCCGGATTATCCACATCCGCAATGGTATCGCCGATATTGAAATTCTCCAGTCCAACAATGGCGCAAATATCTCCTGCAAAAACTTCTGCCACTTTCTTTTTGCCCATTCCTTCAAACACATACAGTTCCTTAATCTTCATTTTCTTAATGCCGCCATCAGCCTGCACCAAAGCTATCTGCTGGTTTTCCTTTATGCTGCCACGGGCAACTTTACCTACTGCTATTCTTCCTAAAAAAGAGGAATAATCCAGAGAAGTAATCTGCATCTGGGACGGGCCCTCATTTACTTTGGGCTCCGGCACAAATTCCAGTATGGCATCCATTAATGGAAATATATTGTCCGTTTCTGTAAGTGAAGTGTTCATCCAGCCATTCTTGCTGCTGCCGTAAACAGTCGGGAAATCAAGTTGCTCTTCCGTAGCATCCAGGTTAAAGAATAATTCAAATACTGCGTCATGTACTTCATCCGGACGACAGTTTGGCTTATCTACTTTGTTAATTACCACAATCGGGTGCAGGCCCAGTGCCAATGCTTTCTGTAATACAAAACGTGTTTGAGGCATTGGGCCTTCAAAAGCATCTACCAGCAGCAAAACACCATCTCCCATTTTCAATACCCTTTCCACTTCACCACCAAAGTCACTGTGACCAGGGGTGTCGATCACGTTTACTTTAACGCCTTTATAATTAACAGATATGTTTTTACTAAAGATGGTGATACCTCTTTCCCTTTCCAGGTCATTGCTGTCCATGATCAGTTCACCCGTTTCCTGGTTGTCCCTGAATACCTGGGTGGCATGTAAAATCTTGTCTACAAGTGTTGTTTTACCGTGATCTACGTGTGCAATAATTGCTATATTTCTAATATTCATAATTAAATTTGAATAGTTGAGTGGTTAACAATGCAACCTGTCAACTTTTTGAAGCCGCAAAAGTAGGCTATTTCAGCCGTATGGCAACGTTAAATATCATTTAACAGGACTGACCAACTACCTTTAGGCTGCCGATTGTATTAAATTTAAATTTTACAGTATGTATAACGTACGGAAAATTGAAAAGCGAAAACGCATTGCTCTGGTAGCACATGATAATAAAAAGAAAGACTTAATAGAGTGGGCAATACATAATAAAACAGCGCTGGCAAGACATGAACTTATTGCAACAGGTACCTCAGGAAAACTGCTGGAAGAAAATTTAGACCGGCCGGTAAAGAAACTATTAAGCGGCCCGCTCGGTGGTGATCAGCAAATTGGTGCCATGATTGCAGAAGGTAAAATAGATGTCCTCATATTTTTTTGGGATCCAATGGAAGCACAACCCCACGACAGCGACGTGAAGGCTTTGTTGAGACTGGGTGTTGCGTGGAATATTTTACTGGCCTGCGACAGGGCCACCGCAGATTTTATTTTAACATCCCCGTTAATGCAGGAAGATTACGATACCATTATCCCTGATTACAGTAATTACTTAAACAGGAAGGTAATTCCGTGATCGGCGATTATACCCGAATATAAATTTTCCGTTTATCTAAAAAATAACCCACCAGCCAGCATAGCAACATAACGCTTACGGCAAATAACAAGGAGCCAAAATAATTTCCTGCATGAATGAAAATATTCTGATAAATCCATTGATAGTAAGTGGTCTTTACATCTGCCCTGAAAAAATACAATAGGGTAGCCCCCAACTCTGATAATAAATAAATGAATAAAGGGTTGCGGCCAAATACTTCAAAGAAATAGGTCCAGTTGGTTTTCTGTTTGAAGTGGATGATATAAATGATGGCGGCAATAATGATACAATCCAAACCAACGGTAGTTACAACAAAAGAACTGGTCCATAATTTTTTATTAACAGGGAAGGAAAGATTCCAGCAGTAGGCTGCAAACAACAAACCAGCTCCTGTTAACAGCAATTTGGTCAACCCTTCGTAAGTATTCCCCCGTCCGACCAGGTCATCCGGGCGGGCTTTTTGCTGAATAAATCTTCCAACCATATAACCAGCTACCACATTGCCAATGGCGGGCATTGTGCTAAGCAAGCCCTCGGGATCAAATGCCACCCCTTCCCCATGATACAAATGCTTTTCATTCAGCAGCCACCTGTCAATTACAGATCCCCAATTGCCCTGCATACTCAAGGTATCTGCTCCATCTCCAAAAGCATAAAGTAAAGCCCAGTATACAAAAAGAAATGCCACACTGATAATTAAAGCAGCCTTTGGCTTCAGATAATAAATCATCAGCGAAGCAATACCATAACATAGCGCTATTCTTTGCAACACACCAAACACCCTTGTTTCTTCAAAAGGAAAAGCAACGATATGATTTGTTTTATCCCATTTTACAAAAGGAAACCAATACATTAAATAACCCAGTAAAAAAATGATGGCGGTTCTTTTAAAAATCTTCCACAATACTTTTTGCTGCGGAAGATTTTCCCATTTCGGCATAACAAAACTCATGGCATTGCCCACAGCAAATAAGAAGGAAGGAAACACCAGGTCTGTAGGGGTAAATCCGTCCCACTTTGCATGCAGTAACTGCGAATACGTGGTGGCTCCGTTTCCCGGAGTATTAACAATGATCATCAAACAAATGGTCATTCCCCTGAATACATCAAGGGCTGTAAAACGTGGGGAGGCAGCAGTCATGTTTTATAAATTGAGATTGTACAAAGTAGTTATTTTATTTTAAATCACAAATGAACATTTGTATCTTTAAAAAACTAAAAATGCTGCAATGTCAAAAAACTGGACCCGCCGTGATGCACTCAGGGCATTAAGTATATCTGCCGGTGCTGCTGCCATACCATTTTCATCCTGGGCAAAAACGGAAAATGGATTGCCCATCTTATTGCCGGAAGAAAAAATCAATTTAGAAAAACCCATTACAGCCATTACTCTTGGCGCAGGCAGCAGGGGAAATGTGTATGGAGGCTATGCCTTACAGTATTCAGATCAGCTGGATATTGTTGGGGTGGCAGAACCCATACCATTGCGTAATGAACGGTATGCACAAAAGCATAATATAAAATCGGAGAACCGTTTTAATACATGGGAAGATGTATTTAAGCGGCCAAAATTTGCCGACGCAGTTATAATATCTACTCCGGATAATTTACATTACGGTCCCTGTATGAAAGCGTTGAAAATGGGCTATGACGTGTTGCTGGAGAAACCAATTTCTCCCAGCGAAAAAGAATGCCGGGATATTTTGGCCCTGGCAAAAAAAACAGGAAGGATCGTTGCTGTTTGCCACGTGTTGCGGTATGCTCCATATTTTGTAAAGCTCAAAGAAATTATGAATAGCGGGGTGCTCGGTGAGATCATCAGCATACAGCACATGGAGCCTATTGAACACATACACATGAGCCACTCTTATGTAAGGGGCAACTGGCATAACAGCAAACAAACAACACCGATCATTTTAGCAAAGTCCTGCCACGATCTCGATATTTTAAAATGGATGACAGGTAAACACTGTACCCATATTCAGGCATTTGGCAACCTGCAATGGTTCACCGAAAAAAATGCCCCGGAAGGAAGTACGCCCCGCTGTTCGGATGGTTGTGCTGTGGAGTCAAAATGCCCCTATTCGGCACTGGAGATTTATTACCGCAAGAGAGAACGCAATTATGTATTTGATTTGCCTGATGATAAAGACAAACAGACGGAATATGTGCTGCAGCAATTAAAAACAACCAACTACGGCCGTTGTGTGTACCGCATGGATAATGACCAGCCCGATCATTATACCACCAACATTTTATTTGAAGGAGGATTAACAGCAGCATTCTCGATGGAAGCATTTACCTCTTATGAGGGAAGAAGAACAAGAGTGATGGGCAGCCTTGGAGATGTAGTGGGAGATATGAGTTCGTTTGTTATGACAGATTTTTTAACCGGCCAAAAAACAGAATGGAAACAAGCCACTGATGGCCATGGGGGCGGCGACTGGCGACTGGTAGCCAACTGGATACAGGCCATTTCAAAAAAGGATGCTTCCTTACTCACTTCTACCATTGACCAGTCTATCGAAAGCCATGTGATGGGATTTATGGCAGAAGAAAGCCGTAAGACAAAGAAAGTAATGGATGTGGTAGTGTGATTTTCTTTCCCGTAAAGAAGGAAAAGAAAATAATGGGCGCAAAGAAAATATTTCTTTGTTTGCTTTACGTTCTTTACATAAATAATTTATTAATTATCCGCCGTCGTTTTCCATAGTTGCCATGTTGCCTTTCACAATTCCCGGCCCGGGATACCGGTTAATAGTACCTGCCGTTTTTATTCGCATCATTTTTGAAATGATTGTTTACGACATGCTTATCAGGATGTATTTTTCAATGCAGTCATTATTTTAAAGACTAGTTAAAAAAATTAAATCAATAATGAAAAGAGGAAATCATTTCTTTCCCAATATTGTCATTTGCATCATTATGGATCTAATAGGCATGGCCACGTACTTTTTTCCGGGGTTGGGCGAATTTGCCGATATTATATGGGCACCCATTTCCGGGTATATATTCTTTAAATTATTTGGTGGCAGGTTTGGCATCATTGGCGGCGTATTAAATTTTTTAGAAGAAATAATTCCTTTCACATATATCATCCCGTCATTTACTATTGCCTGGTTTATCAGGAAAAATGAAATGCTGAGAATGGACAGTTTTTGAATAATGCCGGTAAAATATTCCCTGCAGGCTATATATATTTACGTTCAATGTTTAATATAATATGGTCACTTATATACCCTGCCTGACCAGGTAATTAAAACCTGTTAAAAAAAGCCTAATTGATTTTATCTTATGATGAACGGTAACTTTTTCCAAACATCTACGTTTAGTTTCGTATTCGGAAAATAGCACATGGTTATTTTCCCCGCAAACCAAACTGTATAGTCATGAAATTATTACTGCCAAGCTTAACAGGGCTGTGCCTGCTGCTTTCTGCCGCCTCTTTTTCCCAAACCGGGAAAAAATCAATTACCATTAAAAGAATAAGTGCTGCGGTTAAAATAGATGGTAACCTGGATGAAACGGTATGGAAAACTGCACCGGTTGCAGATAAATTTATTGCCCTTCGACCTACACCATTCCTGGCAGAGAGCCAGGATAATGCCACACAGATCTATTTTTTATACGACAATAAGGGGATCTATGTTGGTGGTTATTGCCATGAAAAAAATAAAGACAGCATAGCAGCAGAATTGGTGGGAAGGGATGGGTTTGGCAATAATGATTTTGTGGGAGTGATCTTTGATACTTACCATGATAAACTCAATGGATTTGAATATTTTGTAACGCCATTTGGCGAGCAGTTCGATGCAAAACAGGCTCCCAATACAAACGGCGACAGTGAAGATTTTGGCTGGAATGCGGTTTGGCAAAGTGCCTCCAGGATTCATACAGACGGATGGAGCTTTGAGCTATTCCTTCCTTATTCTGCCATACGCTTTGGCAAAAATAAAATTCAGGACTGGGGATTAAATATTGTCCGGAAAAGACAGAAAAGCGGAGAACAGTTATTTTGGCAAAGCATCGACCCCAATGTAAATGGTTTTTTAACCCAGGAAGGCTTAATGACAGGCCTGGAAAATATCAAACCGCCTTTACGCTTACAATTCTCTCCCTATTTTTCAACTTACCAAAACCATGATGAAAATGCAGCACAGGGAGCAAAAAAAAGCACCTCTACTTTTAATGGTGGTGTAGATATTAAATATGGCCTGAGCCCGGCATTTACAGTAGACATGACACTTGTACCTGATTTTGGACAGGTGCAGACAGATAACCTGGTACTAAACCTTACTCCGTTTGAACAGAAATTTAATGATAACCGCCCTTTCTTTACGGAAGGGGCCGAACTTTTTAACAAGGGAAATTTATTTTACAGCAGACGGATCCCGACAACATTATATAACGCTACCAAAATTAGCGGCCGTACGCAAAAAGGCCTGGGCATTGGTTTTTTAAATGCAATAGCAAAGCCTCAGTACTTGATTGAGAAGGACGGTATAACCGGCAAAGAAACTAAAACTGAAACATCACCGCTTACCAACTACAATGTACTGGTGCTAAACCAAACATTAAAAAACAACAGCAGTGTTTCGCTGGTTAACACCAACGTATGGAGAAATGGAAACGGATATGATGCTAATGTTACCGCAGCATTGTTTGATTTTTTTGATAAGAAAAATAAATGGAATGCAGGGGGGAATGTAAGCATAAGTAATTTGATTGGCAAGGAACAAAAGACTATCACCGGCTACGCACACTCTCTTTACTTTTCAAAAGTTAGTGGCCGGTTTAATTTCCAGGTGTGGCAGGATCTAACCAATGCCAAATATGATAAAGGCGACCTTGGTTATTATACTAACAACAATACAATGGACCAGGGGATATGGGCGGGTTATAACTGGACAAAACCAACTACATGGTACAACCAATTAAGATTAAATGCCAATATATATTACAGCAGGCTGGTAACCCCCCTTGATAACCTGAAGCGCAAAGAAATGATGTATCAAAATGCGTCATTTAACATCAATACCAACGGGCAATTGAAAAATTTATGGTGGGTTGGTATGAATATTAATGCCGGGCCTGGCCGAAATGATTTTTATGAACCAAGAAAAACCGGAAGGGTATTTAAAGATGGAAGAAGGCTTAACCTGAATGCGTTCTGGGAAAGTAACAGCGCTAAAAAATTATCATGGGGAGGTAATCTTTCTGCCGGTATGGGACAGCTGTTTAGCCGCCGCAGAATTGATGCCGGTTTGTTTGGAAAAATAAGGTTCAGTAGTAAATTTTCTGTTGATCACCAGGTAAATCTTGAAAACAGTTACAACCAGGCGGGCTGGGCATGGACAGACGCGGCCACGGTTCAGGGTAACCCGGATACCATTTATTTTTCCAGAAGGAATTTACATACAGTTGAAAATATTTTAAACTTCAAATACAATTTTACTAATCGCATGGGGCTTACACTTAGGCTAAGGCATTACTGGAGCAAGGTGGACCCCCGGCAGTTTTATGAGCTGGATAAATACGGCGACCTGCAAATACCAACCATTATTAATAATAGGAATGTTAACCAAAACTATAATTTTATGAGTGTTGATATGGTGTATACCTGGCAGTTTGCACAAGGCAGTTTTATTAACGTGGTATGGAAGGATATTAATGAAAACTTCCATCGGGGCTTTGAACGCAGTTACTTTGATAATTATAATAAAACAGCGGGCGGGAATGGGTACAACAATCTTACCCAGTTTAACAGCTTCTCTGTAAAAGTTATTTACTTCCTGGATTACCTTACGGTGAAAGATAAAGGGAAGCCTAAGATCAGCGGTTAGGAAAACATGATGTAAAAAAATTACTGCAGAAGGAGATTTTTGGTTGAATGTATTTTGAAAAAAAGCAATGGTTATGTTACCAACTTATTTTAGCAGAAAAATTTATTATCCGTCCATCCAGAGGTGCCCATATTTGTTTAAAAGCCGGGTTACTGATAGTGCCGGTAAAAATCGTTTCCTTTTTTGTTTGCCTGTAATCAAAAAGATTTTCACAGTTTAACACCAGTGAAATATTTTTGATGTTATACCGTAACATTGCGGCAGCAAATAAATAACCTGGTGTAGTGCTGCCATTATCTAAATATTGGCTGCCGGTATAAGCAGCCTCAATACCTGCCCTGAAAGAGGAAGAAAATTCATAAGCGATCACCGAGGCAAATTTATTTCCTGCACTCAGGCTTACGTAAGGGTTTGTGCTGCTGTACAATTGCTTTGCCACTGTGTAAGTATATCCCAGGTATATTTCCAATTCATCCTTTGTGGCAGCAATATATGTTTCAAATCCTTTGGTGTTGAGTGGCTTGCCTGCAGTATAAAAATAAATCAATCCATTGGAGCCACTGTCCTTTATAACCGGATTTTTTATTTCAGTGATATAAAACATCTGGTTAACTGTTAAGTGCCAGTCATCAAAGGTTTGCTTATAGTTAATGTCCCAGTTAATACCTTTCGATTTTTCGGCACTTAAATTATTGGTGTTTGTAATTTTTTTATAATCCCTCTCATCAATGTCATTGGCAAAAAGCGTTGGGATTGTATAGCCAAAACCTCCACCAATCCGGGAGGTAAAATGATTGGTGAGCCTGTATAAAAAAGAAATTCGCGGCAAAACGAAATTGCCGTATTCATTGTGGTGATCAAACCTGAAACCAGCCTGTGCGGTAAATTTAGTACTGATTTTCCAGTCATCCTGGGCAAAAAGGCCAATGGTTTGCCGGCTGTAATCAGGAATCCCTGAAGAGTCCGGAGATTGTTTGGAAAAATTTTCTCCACTAAAATTAAATCCCCCGACAATAGTATGCCGGGTAAATTTTTTAAGGTAAGAAAATTCTGAAAAATACGACAGCTGGCTTGCCTTCATTCCAAAAATAGCCGTGCTGATATCCCTGTTGAAAAAACTGGCTGACCCTTTACAAGTTAACTTGTCTTTATCATTCAGCTTTGTCTCCAATTCCACCTCTGCTGTATTTCTGAGGGATTTATTTGCAATAAAAAACTGGTGAAGATTGTCCTGCTTTTGTTGCAGCACCTGCATATCACCACCCTTTCTTTCTTCGTAGGTAAGGTTGTACCCTAGTATCAGCGTCTGTTTTTCATTTGGATAAAAGAACAACCTGGGATGAAGAAAAAGGGCTTTCAGATTGGGACCATCGCTCAAGCCATCTTTGTTTACATCCACCTGTTGCTGATACGTACCACCGGTAAAAAATGTATAACCAAATTTTTTCGACCGGCTGCTAAGGAAGGCATTGAGGTTCGATTCCCTGAAGGTAGATTGATTGAAGGTGACAGCTCTTTCCTGCGTATTTAATTTCGGTGTTTTGGATACTAAGTTGATCATTCCTGCAATGGCACCGCCACCGTACAAAGTAGAACTGGCGCCCTTGATGATCTCTATTTGTTTCAAATCAGAAGGAGGGATTTGTAAAATACTAAAACTGCCCGAGTAGCCACCAAACAGCGGTAAGCCATCCCTTAATATTTGGGTATACTTTCCCGGTAGCCCCTGCACCCTGGCGTCTGCATTAGCTGTGGCTGCAGACGTTTGTTGTATTTGTATACCTGCCACATCACCTAACAGGCTGGCGATATTGCCCGGCTTGATTCCATTTTCTTCACCAACTTCTTCATTGCCCAGAACTTCTACTTTTGTCGGAAGGTCTTCAATGCGGCTGTTAGTCCTTGAGGAGGATACAATTACTTCTTCTAATTTTTCTTCATTCGGTACTAAAACGATTTCCAGTAAAGGATTGGTTTGTGGTATGTCAATGGTTAAATGCTGTTCGTTAAAACCGGTATTGCTGATGGTTACTTTATAACTCCCTTTTGTGATATCACTGAATTGCACTGTTCCGTC
Source organism: Chitinophagaceae bacterium (assembly GCA_043787935.1). GTDB lineage: Bacteria > Bacteroidota > Bacteroidia > Chitinophagales > Chitinophagaceae > Ferruginibacter. The sequence continues at coordinate 16,095 of JAYVUL010000305.1, forward strand.
TTCTTTGGCAATTTCTTTTTTGCCGTTATTTAAGATAACTGTTGCGCCCGCAACCGCCTTGCCGGTAAAGGAGTTTTTAATGATGCAATTAAAATTAATTTGTGCGGTTGCTTCCACCAGGCAGAAGTACAAAATAAAAAAACTAACAACTTTCCTTTGCATAAAAATTTTGGGGGGAATTCCAGCCCTGATTATTGCAATTGTTAATGCAATAAAATTTCAGGTGTAAATTTTTAAATGAATATGGTAACAATAGTTTTATCAATACGCCATCAACTTCTCAACAGATATTCCTAACCTGCTGTATGCCATAAAGTTTTTCTCCAGGTCCATATTGAATGGAATAGGCGTATCAAGACTGGCACACCGCATTACCGGGGCATCAAGGTGTTCAAAACAATGTGCTGCAATCCAGGCGGCTATTTCTCCACCGATACCTCCGGTGAGCGAATCTTCATGCAACAGTAAAACTTTTCCGGTAGCTTCTACAGCTGTTTTGATGGCATCATAATCCAGAGGAAGTAATGTTCTTAAATCAAGTATATAAACAGAAACAGAGGGATTGTTTTTTGCATAGTCAATGGCCCAATGCACACCTGCACCATAAGTAATGATGGTAATATCATCGCCATCCAGCACCAATCTTGCTTTTCCGATTTCCACTTCATAATATTCCTCCTGCACCGGGCCGCTGATACTTCTGTACAAGGCTTTGTGCTCAAAGTAAAGCACCGGGTTAGGGTCATTGATGGCAGCAATCAGCAAACCTTTTGCATCAGCTGGAGTAGAAGGGTACACTATTTTTAATCCGGGAGTATGCACAAACCAGGCTTCATTGCTCTGGCTGTGAAAAGGCCCTGCACCTACACCTCCGCCAGTTGGCATGCGTATTACCACGTCTGCATTTTGTCCCCAGCGATAATATATTTTTGCAAGGTTATTTATGATTTGATTGAAGCCCGCGGTGGCAAAATCAGCAAACTGCATTTCCATCATGGCTTTGTATCCCTGCAGCGATAAGCCCAGAGCTGCACCCACGATAGCACTTTCACAGATAGGAGTATTGCGAACCCTGGCCTTGCCAAATTCCTGTACAAAGCCTTCTGTTATTTTAAACGCACCACCATATTCTGCAATGTCCTGTCCCATCAAAACCAGGTTGGGGTGTTGTTGCATTGATTGATACAGCCCTTCTTTTATTCCGTCAATAAAACGTTTGTCGCTGCCCGCTTGCTGTTGCCCATCTGTGGTCATTGGTCTTTGGTCGGTTGTCTTTTTTGCGTACACATCATTCACTTCTTCTTCCGTGTCCGCCACCATGGGTGCAGACTCGTAGCCGATTTTTAGTTCAGATTCAATATGCGCTTTCAGTTCGTTTCCAATTGCGGCCATCTCTTCTGCTGTCAAAACATTTTGTTGCAGCAGGTACTGCTCATAATTTTTTATCGGGTCCTTTTTCTCCCATAATTCAAAAAGCGCAGGCGGTACATATTTTACGCCGCTTGCTTCTTCATGTCCCCTCATGCGGAAGGTCATGCACTCTATCAGGTATGGTTTTTGGTTTTCGATGCAATAGTTGCGCACGCCTTTGATCGTGTCGTACACCTCTAGAATATTATTGCCATCAATCTGCACCCCCTGCATTCCATAGCCCCTTGCTTTTTCTACCAGGCTAAAACATCGGTATTGTTCATTTACCGGGGTACTTAACCCGTAGCCATTATTTTCTATTACAAAAATTACCGGCAGGTCCCATACCGCAGCAACATTTAAGGCTTCATGAAAATCGCCTTCGCTTGTACCCCCGTCTCCGGTAAAGGCGAGGGATACTTTATTTTCATTGCTGAGTTTGTGAGCCAATGCCACACCATCTGCAATCGCCAGTTGTGGCCCCAGGTGGCTGATCATGCCGCAGATATGATGTTCTTTGCTGCCAAAATGAAAACTCCTTTCCCGTCCTTTGCTGTAACCATCTTTATTGCCCTGCCATTGTTTAAATAATTTATTCAGCGGCATATTTCGGGTAGTGAAAACACCAAGGTTGCGGTGCAACGGCATTATCCATTCATCTGCTTCCAGCGCCATTGCAGCGCCTACTGAAATGGCTTCCTGCCCGATGCCGCTGAACCACTTGGATATTTTCCCCTGCCGGAGTAACACCAGCATCTTCTCTTCAATCATCCGGGGCAGCAGCAGGGTTTTATAAATATGTAAAAGCTGTTCGTTGGAGAGGTTATTTCTATGGAACTGCATATCGTAAAGATTGAAATTTAAGGCTGTGAAGTTATACCAAATCAATTTGATAAGAAAACATGTATTCGCATCAGAAACATTGAAAGGAAATTTTCTTTTGGGAAATAAGTTATCAATAGCCTGATACAAAAACTAATCATGCTGCCTATTGACCGCTGTGATGTTTAAAAAGAGAATACTGGACCCAGGAACAAAGGAGCAAACTTGCCTCATTTCTGAAGACATGATAAACCATGCTGTAAATAACAGGGCAATCAGAGCAACAGCAATTGAAAAAATAACCGGGAAGCAGGAAAAATGGAATTAACAGGCAAATACAATAAATTAAGCGGCCCGTTCATTTTCTTTAAAAGCCCTTTTGTGTACAAATGAATTAAAAAAAGAAAGCAAAATACTGAACAACATCGCATGCCAGAAGGTATCCACCTCAAAACCATGTACAAAGTGGGCATCCACTAAAATAATACAGGCGTTAATTACAAAAAGAAAAAGACCCAGTGTAAGTATGGTCACGGGAAGGGTAAGTAATATCAGCATTGGTTTGATAAATGCATCTAATAAAGCCAACACGGCAGCTACAATAACGGCGGTATAAATATTATTGTTTTCAATGTGTATACCCGGCAATATATAAGCCAGTATGAAAACATTCACTGTAGTGATCAATATTTTTAATAAAAATTTCATGTTTCCCTTTAATACAAAATGATTCCGGGAATAAAGATTGAAGATTTTTTTCTAAATAACAACCAATTCATAAAAATTCTCCGGCCGGAAATATTGATTTGCCAGATTCTGCAGTTCTTTTGCCGGAATGGTTTTGATGGTTTCAACAGAATG
>JAYVUL010000306.1:0-12339 GCA_043787935.1 Chitinophagaceae bacterium
GTCGTAATAGTTAGTTGCATTTACATTTAATAAATCGGCAGTTTGTTTACCTGCACCATCAGTAAAAACAATGTCAGCAGCGGTAACAGCGGGGGGGAAGGTGTATTTGAACCAGTTAGTACAATCAGCCGTCATTGCAATGCCTGGCCAGCTTGTAGCAACAAGCGAACCTGAAGGCTGCACATTCCAGTAATGAATTTTTACGGTACTTGACCAGTCTGCAGGTTTTTTAAAGTAAACAGAAACCGGTGCATTAATATTACTCATGGTAATATTTTTATCAAGGAATATTTTAAATTCACCCGGTTGTAATGTGATGCTTTGCGCAGCAGCGCTAAAATTATAAGTACTGCCGGTGATGTACTCCGTCCAAATTCCTGATTTCTGGAAATTGATCGTTTTGGTTTGTGCCATTACATCAAAGTTGCCAATAACGGTAACGTTTAAGTCAGCAGTGGAAATTTGATAGAACTTATAGGTATTGCAGCCAAGATCATACCCAACAGCCAGGTCAGTTGCAAATACATTACTGTATCTATTCTTTAATTTCATTACTGCAGACATTACGTTATACAATTTCTTCCTGTCTGTATTCTGCAGGTAATCCCAGCGGATTGGTTTTTTGTCAGTACGGCATTGTTCGCCTGTGCCCAATGCCCCGTTAGAGCAGGCATTGATGGAATAATCATATCCCAGTTCAGTAAACTGCCAGATCATTTTAGGCCCCGTTATCAATAAATCAAAAGCTGCTGCAGCCTGCATCCTGTTTAATCCTGTTGCAACATTTTTCACATCGTAGCCAGTAACTGATTTTCCATAAGTATTGTTTTTATACATCAACCTTTCCTCATCATGGCTTTCAAGATTACCCATTCTCAAAGGCCTGCTGAAATTATTGTTGTGCCTGTAGTACACTTCACTTATATCCTGGCCGCAACCGCCCCAGCCCATCGTTGCTTCATTGAATTTTGTATCCAGCCTGTGCCAGGGCATCATGCCCTGTTTGTAATTCATGAACTCATTTTCTTCACCCCAGTCACCCAGGTGTTCCAGTACTACATAGCCTGATGCTGCCTTATTCCACACTATATCTGCCAGCCACTTAATATTGGCTACCCTTTCTGCATCATAAGCACCCCATGCTGCCACATCGCTGCCGGTATACTTGTTAGTGAATCCTTTTGACAAATCAAAACGGAAGCCATCAATTTTATATTCCGTGAGCCAATATTCAAGTATCCGCTGAAAATAATAACGGGTAGCCGTACTGCTGAAATTAAAATCGTTACCAAAACCATACGGATGCGGGGCAGTTTGATTGAACCAGGGATTGTTGGCAGCAGGCCTGTTATTGGCAGCATCCCAATACAACTGCACCAGGGGGCAACTTCCCCAGGCATGATTAAAAACGATATCCTGTATCACTGCAATATTTCTTTTATGACACTCATCAATAAAGGCTTTCAGGTCAGCATCTGTACCATAGTATTTGTCAGGCGCATTATAAAAATTGGGGTTATACCCCCAGCTGTTGTTGCCATCAAATTCATTAAATGGCATCAGTTCAATAGCGTTTATGCCCAGGTTTTGTAAATAATTCAGTGTATCCTTTAATGTTTTCCAGCTATGTGTTGCTACAAAATCCCTCACGAGTAATTCATACACCAATAGTTTATTTTGAGCCGGCCTTACATAGCTGGTGGTTGTCCATTTATAAACAGGTTTTGCAATTTGAATAACAGAAACATATCCTGTAGTTTTTCCTGTTGGATATGCTTTTAGATTTGGATAAACAGTAAAGCCTGAAATATCATTGATATAAGGGTCATTGGCCTGGTCAAGAATTTTTTCGGAATAGGGGTCGGCAATTTTGATAGTATTATCCACTACATATTGAAATGAATATTCTGTGCCAGGTGTAAGACTGCTTATGGTAAGCCAGAACTTTAACCCGTCGGGTGTTTTGTTCATAGTATAACTGGTACTTTGTGTCCAGTTGTTGAAATCCCCAATAATAACAGCTTTGGTTTTACCGGGAGCATGCAATACCAATGTCACCGAGGTATTATCGCTATTGTAATTTATTCCGTCTTTTACGCCTGCCGGAAGAGGCAGTACTGCAGCAAACAGTGGAATGGTGAAACAGGTGAGGAGTAAGAGAACTAATGAAGACTGTACCTGGTTTTTCATAAATATTGGTTTTAAACTGTTATGATGTTGTTGTTTGACTGTATAGAATTGCCCCCTGTTTTGAAAACCGGGATTACCTGGTTTCCTGTAAAGCAGGGATTCCCTGGCTAACCGGGCTGGTAAAAAAACCAATTACAATTTGCACAAGGGATAGTGGCTCCGGGGATGCTAGTTTGCCGGGATTCCCCAACAGGCAGAAATACCTTTCAGTTTTTCTATGGCTGGAATTGCTTCGACAATGAAACATCGGTGTGATTAAAAAACAAGAATGCGCTTTTAGAAGTACAGCCTGCGTGCATGCGGGTAATAGCAAACTGCAAGGTCGTGCAGAGAATAGTGATTTTCTCATATTGGGGCAATCGTTTTAGAATGTGTAAATAATACCCATTCTAAATGTACTCAAACTTTATTGAAATCACATCACCAATAACAAATAATTTAAAAGAAGAAGGCAGTAGTTTTTGTAAAAAGGTTTTAAAACAGAATTTGGTTGATATTATAGCTTCATTATTCCCTTTGATTTTTTGCCGGTTAACCATTTCCGGAATAAAGGGATTTATTATGCCCAGGTAATATCGCCCACATCCAGTGATGCGATAAAATCATTGGCCACTGCATTCCCTTTATTCATCATATCCTTCATTGCTGCCGGGTCAAAACTTAATCCTCCGGGGCCACCATTTAAAGGGGCTGTGGGCCGGAATGTATACATTTTAATGGGAACTTTATTTTCATATGGGCTTTCCATTCCCCTGATGGTGAAAAAATCCGCTACCTGGTCGCTGGTGATGCCGCTGCGGATCATTTTCTTTTTTACAGCATCTATATATTGTAAAGCTTCATTGAATTGCTCTGGTATTACCAGGTCATTCTTGCCTACGTCATCTGTAAAAATATCAATCGTCTTTCTCAAAATGGAAAAAAGGTCTTTTAATTCGGCCGTATCGCTGCCCGCGTCGTTTTCCGGGGATAACAAAATAGTAAAAATTTCTGTGGCACCATTATCAATGGCCATTTGTATGCCAGCATATTCTCTCACCCCTCCATCTACAAACTGAAATTGTTGTTCCGGGTCACCGGGTAAATTCACATTCACTTTAACAGGCTGCATGAAAACAGGCTGGCAGGCAGAAGCCAGCACCGCCCTGCGAAAGTGCTCCGCATTTACGATTTTCTTTACTTCATAATTGGCTGATTCACCCGGGGCACCACTGGTGGTAAATACCACCAATGCCTGGCTTTGAAGGCAGGTAGCAGTGATAAATATTTTTTTACCACTCGCCTTGATGCTGTCATAACGCTGGTCGGTATAATTTTTTTCCAATAGCTTTTTGAGCGGGCTGGCATCAAAAATACTGACGTCATTTATCCGGTCGCCCAGTCTGCCCGTCAATACGATGTCTTCTGTTTTTTGATTGCTGTATAAATTCTCCAGCATATCCATTTCTTTTAATGCAACCAGGGGAACCATCAATGAACCGGTGCTCGTTCCAACGAATAGGTCGAAATCGAGATCCGGGTATTCATTGAATAATTTTTTTAATACCCCTACAGCAAAAGCTCCCTTGGAGCCACCACCGCTTATTACTAATGCCCTGCTCATAAAAAATAATTTAATGATTATAGTTCAGATAGTTTTTTCACCTTGCTGATGCGCAGGCCGAGTGTATTTTGAAACCACCAGGTATTCAGGTTGTAATCCCTGTGAGCAGTAAGTCCCAGCACGATTTTATTACCAAGGTCAAGATTGATTCCTCCACCCAGCAGCCGTTCTTTGTTGGTACCCCACAAGTGATCAATATTGATATGAATATTGCCCCCGCTGCCAAAGGGGGCTACTTTAATCGTTTTTAATTTGAAGGAAATAGTGGGGCCAAATGCTGCCTGGAATTTTTTACCGGTGTAATAACCATCAATTATAACACCACCCCTTATCTTATTTTTCAGCAACGTGTATTGTGGTATTAACTGCATCCCGCCAGCATATACATCAGGGGCATCAGAAAAGTTTGTTACCATGCCATTGTGCAGTTTCAGGTGCATGATAAATTCTTTAGGGAACTCAGTGTCGCTTTGTGCAGCAAGTTGAAAAGACAGGATGCAAAACAACAGTGTGGGAGTTAATAATTTCATGGAAGAAAATTTTACTGCCATAAATATAGAGACAAATATTTCTTTTTGCAATACCGGCTGGGGAAAGTTTCAGTAAGGGTAATTCAGGTAAGGCAATCTTTGGGAAGATTTGCCTATCAGGGCAAACGGGCTTTACCGGAATATAACGGTGCCAATTTTCTGCGTCAGTTCTATCTCTGCTTTTTTTAAATGCTGGTGTACCTGCAGTAACATCAATTGTTCTTCCGCATTGCTGCTTTTCTCCAGGTCACGCTGGTTTTCATCCATCATGCGTTTTATCTTTCTCAACTTTAAATAATTTAACGTTGAAAATACTTCATCAAGGTATAAGTCTTCCCTGGTGAAAATTTTACCTTCATAAAATTCTTTCCAGTTGGGGCTGATATCATAACTGTAATCCATAATATTTACCACCTGCGAACTTATTTCCTGGTTTTCGTGATATAAAAATGTTTTGGATGTCGGTTCCTGGCCTGCATCATACAATATTTTGTAGGCTTTCAAAATGTCAACCAGTTTCTTATTGTCAATCAATTCTTCCAGTTGGTTGAGTTCTATTTCGGCAAACAGGTGGTCGGCTACCCGTTGCTGTTCGTTCCACTGTTTCAACCCAAATTCAAGTAAACTTCGTACCATCGCTTTTTCCTGTTGCTCATCTTTATTCAGCAGTACGAGTGCATCTTCTTCTATTTCAAATGGCTGCTGGCTCTGGAGGTAAGCATCATTGGCATCTTCCCTGCTAAGTTTGTTTTCTTCTTTGTTGATCCTTTCCCTGATAAATTTATTGACCAGGGCATGCAGCCCGCCTTCTTCAATCTTTAATAATTCCGCACATTGTTTGATGTAATCCTGCTGCCTGGTAAAATCTTCTGCCTTATTGATCTTGGAAATGGTTTCTGCCACCTGGTTTACCAGTGCAGATTTTTTTGTTGAATCAGTACCGGCATCTTTTAATGAAACACCTAACTGAAACAGGATGAAATCTTTTTTATTCGCAGCAACAAAATCTTTGAATGCAGCAGCGCCAACTTTATTTACATAGCTGTCGGGGTCTTCATTATCCGGTATCAACACTAATTTTACATTCAGGCTGGCTTCAAAAGCCAGGTCCATACCACGCAGCGCTGCTTTTATACCGGCGGGGTCACCATCATAAATAATAGTAAGGTTATCAGTATATTTTTTTACCAGCCGCAACTGATCGGGAGTAAGTGACGTGCCTCCGCTGGCGACTACATTTTCAATTCCTGCCTGGTGCAGCGAAACCACATCGGTATAGCCTTCTACCAATAAACATTCATCTGCTTTATCTATAGCCTGGCGGGCAAAATAACTGCCATATAAAATTTTACTTTTTACATAAATGTCATTTTCGGGCGTGTTGATGTACTTTGGGGCCCTATCATTGGTCTTTAATATCCTCGCCCCAAATCCCAATACCTTTCCGCTTGGGTTGTGTATGGGAAAGATGATCCTGCCGCGGTAATTGTCCATTGGCCTTTCATCCCTTACCACCACCAGGCCACTTTTTTGAAGCAGCTCAATGTTGTATTGTGCATTCAAAGCAGCTGTGGCAAAGGCATCTCTCGCTTCAGGATTAAAACCCAATTGGAATTTTCTGATGATGTCTTCGTTAAAGCCACGGTGTTTCAAATAACTGAGTCCGATATCCCTGCCTTCTTCTGTATTGAATAAATAATCACTGAAAAAATGCTGGGCAAAATTATTGATGATGTAAAGGCTGTCTGCACTTTGCTGCTGCAGCTTTTGCTCGGGTGAAGTGGCTGTTTCTTCAATCTCAACATTGTATTTATTGGCCAGCCAGCGCAGGGCTTCCGCATAGCTGTATTTTTCAAGCTCCATCAAAAAACCAATGCTGTTGCCGCTTTTACCACAACCAAAACATTTGTAAATTTCCTTGGCGGGAGAAACGGTAAAAGAGGGTGATTTTTCATTATGAAAAGGGCAAAGGCCGAGGTAATTGGCACCTCTTTTTTTCAATTTCACATACGAGCCCACAATTTCGATTATATCAATACGGCTCAGGATCTGTTGTATGGTGTTTTGTGAAATCATGCACTGCAAATGTACAGTACGGAAGGGCATTAACCGGCTGCGGGTTATTGATATTTTTTACCGGTAATTTCTTCAATTTTTTTTTATGGCATGGTTTATGAAAATTATCCCCGATTTTATTTCAAATTACAAACAAACTAATACCTTTAACGACTAAAATCTACATAAAATGAAGAAGTTTTCTTTACTAGCCCTGCTGGCAATTTCAGTAAATATAGTTGCAGCACAGGATATTGATGAGATAAAAAAATATGCTATTCTCAACCAGACGGAAAAAGCAAAAGATGCGGTGGACAAATTTCTTGCCGTGGAAAAGAATGCCAAAAAACCTGAAGGCTGGTTTTATAAGGGCTTTATTTATAACCAGGCCTCAAAAGATACTTCCAAAACAATTGAACAAAGCGGGGCATTAAAAGCCCAGGCATTCGATGCATTAAAAAAATACCGGGAGATTGACCCAAAGGCTGAATTGCTGAAGGAACAAAACAATTCCCCTTTGTTTGATTTGTATGTTGGTTATTCATCCGACCTTGGCGTAAAGGCCTACACCAATAAAAACATTGCAGGTGCTTTTGACAATTTTAAACAGGCACTGGAAGTACATGATTATATTGTGGCCAATAGCCTGACAGGCGCAAATGGCTTTAAATTTTCAGCACTGGATACTACCCTAACCTTGTACGCTGCCATTACTGCCGGCGAGTTAAAAAAAGCAGATGATGCCGCAGTATTTTACAAAAAAATTACTGATGCCAATGCAGCTGATGCACAATATATTGATGCCTACCAGGTGCTGGCTGAATACTATAAAACAAAGAAGGATAAAGCCGCTTTTGCAGATATATTGGCTAAGGGAAGAAAGTTTTTCCCCAAGAATGAAGAATACTGGATGGCTTTAGAAATTGAAGATGCCATTGATGGTGTGGCTAAACCTGCAGTATTTCAAAAATATGATGAGCTGATGGTAAAGCACCCGGATAACTATACTTTGCCATATAATTACAGCGTGGAACTGTATCATTATATTTATTCCGATGAAGCCAAAAATATAAATACCAATGAATACAAATCCAAACTGGTTGAAACAGCAAAAAAAGCCATTGCAATAAAGTCTTCGCTGGAAGCTAATTTTTTGCTGGCTAATTTTTTATACAATAATGCTATTGATATAGCAGATGACGGCAGGAAGATCAAAGGCACCAAACCGGATGATATTAAAAAGAAGAAAGCACTGGAAGCAGAATCAATCAAATCAATGAATGACGCCGTTCCTTTTGCAGAAGCAGTGGAAACGATATTTGCAGGACTGGCCAAACCAAAAAGTTCTGAAAAGGTAAACTACAAGCAGGCATTGGTTATTTTAAAAAATATTTATGAAGTAAAAAAAGATGCCGTTAAGATGGCTGCGTACGACAAGAAAATAAAAGAAGTGGAGTAAGAATAAAGGAAATCAAATTTATGAGGCAGCATTCGAAAGGATGCTGCTTTTTTTTTGATAATTTGCACTTGCCCGGATGGATGTTAACGAATCATTATGGTAACCTGCCGGCAGCCAGTCAATACAATTATCTTTTTATGCAAACGGTTAAATTGATAGAATGCCCCCGCGATGCGATGCAGGGGTGGAAACATTTTATCCCAACAGAAAAAAAAATTGCCTACATTAATGCATTGCTCAGGGTTGGTTTTGATACCATCGACTTCGGCAGTTTTGTATCCCCCAAAGCTATCCCGCAAATGGCGGATACAAGGGAAGTGATTGAAAAGTTGGAATTGGGCAATAGCCCGTCAAAGCTGCTGGCCATTATTGCCAATGAAAGAGGCGCCGGAGAAGCCGTGGTACATGAGGCAATAACTTATCTCGGCTTCCCATTTTCCGTATCACCTGTATTTCAAATGCGTAATACCAACAGCAGTATGGAAGCCTCTTTGGAAAGGGTAGAGGAGATACAAAACCTGTGTATTAAAAACAGGAAAAAATTAGTGGTGTATATTTCGATGGGGTTTGGAAATCCTTATGGAGATGAATATACCGAAGCCATTGTAATGGAATGGGTGGATAAAATGGTGCAGCTTGGTATTTCTATTATTTCTATAGCGGATACAGTAGGGCTGGCAACAGCCGGACAGGTATCTTCGGTATTGAATGTGCTGGTACCAAAATACAGCGACACTGAAATAGGGGTACACCTTCACAGCACCAGTACCAATTGGAAGCAAAAAGTGGATGCGGCCTTGCAATCCGGTTGTAAGAGATTTGATGGAGCATTGAAAGGTATTGGAGGCTGCCCGATGGCCAATGATGAACTGGTAGGTAATATGGACACAGAACTGATGATACCTTATTTTAAGGAATTGGGTATGCTTCACCACCTGAATATGGATGCGCTGAGAGAATGCAGCAGGATGGCTTCGGAAATATTTGTTTGAAGCTGTTTAAATATTTGAATCGTTTAAGTCGTTTGAATTGTTGCAACTGTTTATTTATTTCATTCGTGCAAGTAGTTTTAACCTGTCTGCTGACAGGCAGTTTCGTGTAATCAGTATTAATTAGTGTAATAAAAAAGGGGTAACAGAATAATGAACTTCCACTTAGAATTTAATCCAAAAGCGTTTCCGCAAAAAATAAGCCACCGGCACAGCATGTTGCTGATCGGGTCATGCTTTACAGAAAATATAGGCAGTAAATTAAAGCAGGTAAAATTTGATGTGATGGAAAACCCCAATGGTATCCTTTTCAATCCTGTCAGTATTGTAAAATCTGTTACCTCTTATATTGAAAACAGGCAATACACAGCCGAAGATCTCTTTTATCAAAATGAAAGCTGGAACAGTTGGGAACATCATAGCCGCTTTTCTCATCCCGGGCAAAAGGAATGTTTGCAGTTGATCAATCAATCACAGCAGGCTGCACATCAATTTTTAAAAACAGCCCACTGGGTTTTAATCACTGTTGGTTCTGCATTTGTGTATGAATGGCACAATGGGGAGGTTGTGGCCAATTGCCATAAAGTGCAGGTAGATAAATTCAAAAAAAAATTATTGCAGCCGGCAACAATCGTTGCTTCTGTTGAAATGATGCTGGAAAAAGTTTTTGCTTTTAATCCTGCTGTAAAAATTATTTTCACCATCAGCCCGGTACGCCATTTACGGGATGGATTTATTGAGAATAACCTAAGCAAAGCGGCATTGCTGCAGGCCGTTCATCAACTGGTGGATGCCGACGAACGCTTGTTTTATTTCCCCGCCTATGAGTTGGTGATCGATGACCTGAGGGATTATCGTTTTTACGCAGAAGATATGGTGCATCCCAATTATGCAGCCACCAACTATGTGTGGGAAAAATTTATTGAAACGGGTATTGATGAACAATCGATAACAGTAATGAAGGAGATCAACAGCATTAATGCGGCAAAAAATCATAAGCCTTTTAACCCGGCTTCTGAGCAGCACAAAAAGTTTTTGCTCACCCATCTGCAAAAAACAATGCAACTGAAAACCCAATATCCCTACCTTAATCTGCAGGAGGAGATCGATTTTTTTAAGTGTTGACACGGTTTCTTTAATTACAATCAGCAGTGTTGCACCCCGGGTAATATACCCCAATCCTAAGTTGTGTGTAAAAACAATATTTTTTTTTGAGTGTATTATAAATAGTTGTACTTTGTACTACTAAAGACAATAGTTTTTTTTAAATCCACTGCCTTCGAACCTCCTCTTTTTTCGTACTGCTTTTTTTACTTTTCTGTACCACATTGTTGCTGTTAATTCTTTTAAGGGTTATCAATTTTACCTGCAAGACTTTTGCTGCCAGGTTTGTAGTATTACAGTATGTTTTTTATTGCTTGCTGTTGTATGCTGTTATTACGCCCATGCGGCAAAAATTTAATACCCTGTTCAAATATCCTTCAACCCAATTATCCAGTTAAATACCACTTTGTGCAGGCAATTAGCGCCTGGAAATTAAAATTCATACCTGCCGGAACTGTCTTTTTTTTTAATCTAAATTATTTAATCATGAAAGCGATCAAAGGTTTTGGGCATTACAACAGAAGGAAATTTTTTGTTGTACTTGCAGTATGTTTATTTTTATTTTCAGCAACCGGTTGGGCATTTCCTTCCGGTAACCCTTGGTATACTGGCCCGGGATTTCACCTGGTAATAACTGCTAATGAACCGGCCATTACAGAATGGATACTTGATAAATCTGTTGGCAATGTTGATTTTTACCATGCCATTACGGTGTGCAATGGCAAAAAAGCAGTGTTTCTGAAATTTAATAACAAAAATAATTATCGGGTAAAAGTTACCTGGAAAGAAGTTTTTAAAATACCACCAGGAGAAAAAAAAGATGGGTACTCTGGGAAAAAGGAATTGGTTCTTGCTCCGGGTATCACTAGCCCAAAGGATTGTGCGGATGTGGCAAATAAAAAAAATATTATCCTGCCGGGGGAAATTGACCCGCTTAGCGTAAATGAAATACTTGACTTTAGCTTTAAAGAAATAACCGTAAGCAATTTATCAAAAACAATCACTCAGTAAACTTTAAAAATTAAAAACATGAAAAATTATTTGACAAAACATTTATTAAACACCCGGTTATGGCTGCTGGCCGTAATTATTATAGCCGGCTTTACCAACAAGGCTTTTGCCCAAGACAGCAAAGGCACAGAATTCTGGATTTGTTTTCCGGGAAACTTTTCAAGTCCCAATACTCAATTGTATATCACCGGCGCAGCAGCATCGGATGTTACCATTGATATACCGGGGATTGGTTTTAACCAGGTAGTAAATGTACCGGCCGGTGGTTTACAGGTGGTAGATATTCCTGGCACCGTTCAGGTACAATCTCAATTTGTGGCTGATAATAAAGGAATCCATATCACTGCCACCAATGAAGTAACTGTATACGGTATGAATGCCCAGAATGCTTCTACAGATGCGTACCTGGCTTTTCCAATAGATGCTATTGGGACGCAATATTATGTAATGGCTTATAACAAGGATTTTTCAAATGCGATACCTACGCAGGCTACCTTCCTTGCTACACAAAACAATACTACAATCACTATTACATCTTCAATAACAAGTGGTGGATTTACTGCCGGGGTTCCGGCTACGATAACCTTACAGCAGGGTGAGGTGTTCCAGATGCGTTCGCTGATAGATGGGGCAGATTACACCGGTACAAAAGTTACCGCTGATAAGCCAATCAGTGTGTATGGCGGTGCCCAGTGCACCAATATATCGGGTACTTTAAGGGCTTGCGATCATTTGGTAGAACAAATGCCGCCGTTGAGTTCGTGGGGTAAAAGTTTTTTAACTGTACCCTTAGCTACCCGTTTGGCTGGTGATGTGTTCAGGTTTATGGCACAAACAAATGGTACAGCTGTAAGTGTAAATGGTGCCGTTGTGGCCAACCTTAATGCAGGGGAATTTATAGAAACAATATTAGGCAGCGCTACGCTTAACCTGATTACTTCAAATCAACCTATCCTGGTAGGACAATACTCAAGAAGTACTGAGGCTGACGGGGTAACCTCCGATCCGTTTTTTGCATTGGTTCCGCCCAATGAACAGTTCCTTAACTCATACGTGGTATCTGCCGGAACAAGCAATATCCCGATTAATTTCATAAATATTACATCACCTGCATCTAATGTAGGTACCGTATTGGTTGACGGAGTAGCGGTAGCTGCAGGATTGTGGTCTCCTATCCAGGCTACCGGCTTTTCGGGTGCCAAAGTGCCGGTTACTAATGGGGTGCATTCCGTTACCAGCAGCCTTCCTGTAGGTGTATTGGTATATGGTTTTGGATTCGCTGATTCCTACGGCTACCTGGGTGGACAGTCCTTTTCACCCGTGGCTACCGTTAGCACTTTGGTATTGGCACCTAAAGCTGGCACCAGCCCTGTTAACGTAAACAAATGTTTTACCGCC
>JAYVUL010000307.1:0-7198 GCA_043787935.1 Chitinophagaceae bacterium
CCGCACCGGCAGGATCAGCAGCCTCCTGCAGCAGCTTACTGAAGCCGGTACCATAAAAAATGTTGTCGCCAAGCACCAGGGCCACACTATCATTTCCAATAAATTTCTCCCCAATAACAAAAGCCTGTGCCAACCCGTTTGGTGTTTCCTGTTTGGCATATTCAATCCTGCAGCCCCATTGCGAACCATCGCCTAACAACCGTACAAACTGTGATTGGTCTTCCGGTGTGGTGATGATCAAAATTTCCTTAATACCCGCAAGCATCAGCGTGCTTAGCGGATAATAGATCATTGGTTTGTCATAAATAGGCATTAATTGTTTACTGATGCCCATTGTAATGGGGTAAAGCCTGGTGCCGCTGCCACCTGCCAGAATAATTCCTTTCATAAGTATCTCAATTAACGTTTATGATATTGTGCTTCATAATAATGCTGATAATTTCCTGAAGTTACATGGTTGAGCCATTCTGAATTGTTCAGGTACCAATCAATTGTTTTTGAAATACCTTCTTCAAATTGTAAGGAAGGTATCCAGCCTAATTCATTCTTGAGCTTGGTCGCATCAATCGCATAACGCAGGTCATGCCCAGCCCTGTCTTTCACGTAGGTAATTAATTTTGCTGATGTTCCCTTTTCTCTTCCCAGTTTTTCATCCATTTGCCTGCACAACTCTTTTACAAGGTCAATATTGGCCCATTCATTGTGCCCGCCGATATTGTAAGTCTCCCCAATGCTTCCCTTATGAAAAATTACATCAATGGCCCTTATATGATCTTCCACATATAGCCAGTCCCTGATATTTTCGCCCTTACCATATATGGGCAGTGGTTGATTGTTGATAATATTGTGAATGCAAAGCGGTATCAGTTTTTCAGGAAAATGGTATGGCCCGTAATTATTACTGCAATTAGAAATTTTTACCGGCAGATGATAGGTATGATAAAAAGCCCTTACGAAATGGTCAGATGATGCTTTGGAGGCCGAGTAAGGACTGCGGGGGTCATAGGCTGTTTCTTCAGTAAAATATCCTGTTTCTCCCAGGGAGCCATACACTTCATCGGTACTGATATGGTAAAACAACTTCCCTTCATAGTTACCGTGCCAGTTTTGTTTTGCAGCATGTAACAACGTTGCTGTACCCATCACATTGGTGGTTACAAAAGCCAGGGGGTCGCTTATGCTCCTGTCCACATGGCTTTCTGCCGCACAATGCAATATGGCAGTAAACCGGTGAATACCGAATAATTCTTTAAGTAAGGCAGCATCAGTGATATCGCCTTTTACAAAAGTATAATTCTGCGCCTCCTCAATGTCTTTCAGGTTTTCTAAGTTTCCTGCATAGGTTAGCTTGTCAATATTTATGATTTTGTACTCAGGATACTTCGTTACAAACAACCGGGTTAAATGAGAACCGATAAATCCGGCACCGCCGGTAATTAGGATAGTGTGCATTATATGAATTTGCTTTTCAGTAACGGCAAAAATATAAATAATTGGCCATGCAATGGGCAATGATACTAAAATGGCCTCATTTGAACATTTTATAGCGCAGACTTAATGGAAACCTACATGGACCAGGATGCTTCAACTGACCGGTTGATTTGTTCATTTTTTCCACAAACAAAAAATATTTTAAAAAAAATTATTGGAAAAATGGGGAATAAAAAATTACTAATCGTATATTTGCGATATAAGATTTTGCTATGGATAAAAAACAACATTGGGAAAACGTGTTCGGCAGCAAAAAAGGGAATGAAGTAAGCTGGTACCAGCAAAAACCTCAACAGTCACTGGATTTCATCCGGCAACTTGAGATACCTAAAACTGCAGCCATCATTGATATAGGTGGCGGCGACAGTTTTTTTGTTGACCATCTTTTACAAATGGGATACAGCGATATTACCATACTGGATATTTCGGAAACAGCCATTCAAAAAGCCCGGCAACGATTGGGTGATAAAGCCAGTTCAGTTAAATGGGTTGTTTCGGATATACTGGATTTTAAAGCCGGTAAACAATTCGACTGCTGGCACGACAGGGCGGCCTTTCATTTTTTAACCACCCCAACCGAAATTGAAAACTACCTGTTGATAGCACAACAGCATATCAGCCCATCGGGCAAAATGATAATAGGAACTTTTTCTACTGATGGGCCGGATAGATGCAGCGGATTGCCTGTAAAGCAATACGACGAAAACAGGTTAAGCACCACATTAAAAAAATGGTTTTCAAAAATCCGCTGTATCCATACCGATCATATTACTCCATTTAATACCCTTCAACATTTTCTATTCTGCAGCTTTCAAAAAATAATTGCATAATTATGGCCATTCATAAAAAAGAATCATTTACCCAAAAAGAACAGGAACTGGCAGAGTTTGCCAAGGCGCTTGCTCACCCGGCACGTATTGCCATTTTAAAAGTATTGGCACAACACAATGAATGCATCTGCGGTGAAATTGTAGAGATATTGCCGCTGGCGCAGTCCACCGTATCGCAACATTTAAAAGAATTAAAAAATGCAGGGTTGATCAACGGAATCGTGGATGGCCCGAGAAGTTGCTACTGTATTAACTGGAAAGCATTTGAAAAATTTAATACAGAGTTCAGTTTTTTATTCAATCACCTGAAATTAAAAAACAAAAAAGCCTGTTGTTAAAGAAGTATTCAATACCATTAAAAGAAGTACAGGAGTGCATTACATTCCTTAGTGTAAACTATGCCGATGAAATTGAATAATGGAATAGGTTAATAAAGATTGACCGCAATCCTTTTGCCAGCCTCATAAAAAAGACCCGTCCGAACGGTGTTCATCCTGGCGGGCTTGATTTTTCTATTTACTTCTTTGTATTAAGACAAAGAAGTAAATAGGGACTATCAAAGCTGAGTAAGGTATTGCGGCTTAAATTAATTATTCTACAGCAGAAAATAACTGGTTAC
Source organism: Chitinophagaceae bacterium (assembly GCA_043787935.1). Lineage (GTDB taxonomy): Bacteria > Bacteroidota > Bacteroidia > Chitinophagales > Chitinophagaceae > Ferruginibacter. The sequence continues at coordinate 2,941 of JAYVUL010000307.1, forward strand.
AAAAAAATTTATACCACTAAATAATATAGCCATGAACAACGATCTAAAAATGAAAGCACTCGTAAGAGAAAAGTACGCCGCCATAGCCGAACAAAATCAAATGCAGAATGCCACCTCCTGCTGCGGGGCCACTTCCTCCTGTTGTGGGGATGAAGTGTACAATATTATGGCAGATGATTACACCCAACTCGAGGGCTACAACCCGGATGCAGACTTAGGATTGGGCTGTGGGCTGCCTACTGAATTCGCTAAAATAAAAGAAGGCGAAACGGTGATTGACCTGGGAAGCGGAGCAGGTAACGACGCCTTTATTGCCCGCCGTTTTGTGGGCGAAACTGGCAAAGTAATTGGCATTGATTTTACTGAACCAATGATTAAAAAGGCAAGGGCCAATGCTGAAAAACTGGGTCTGAATAATGTAGAATTCCGGCTGGGTGATATTGACGAGATGCCTGTTACCAGTAACTATGCCAATGTGATCGTAAGCAATTGTGTGTTGAACCTGGTACCTGATAAATACAAAGTGATCAGCGAAATATACAGGGTATTAAAAACCGGCGGGCATTTCTCTATTTCAGATATCGTACTGGAAGGGGAACTGCCTGCCAAATGGAAAGAAATTGCAGAACTGTATGCTGGCTGTGTGAGCGGTGCCATTCAAAAACATGTGTACCTCGAAATTATAGAAGCTGTTGGTTTTAAAAACATCACCCTGCAAAAAGATAAAGCCATCATCATCCCTGATAACATTTTAGCCAACTATTTAAGTGCCGAAGAAATTGCTGAATATAAAAATGGCAAAACAAAGATCACCAGTATTACAGTTTATGCAGAAAAGCTGCCAAAAGATGACAGGAATTGCTGCGAGCCCGGAAGCAGCTGCTGTTAATTGATTATTTTGGTAAGCCGGGTTATAAAACCCTGGCTTGCCTTTTAAAAAATTGATTCCCTTTTTTATGAGTGCTAATAACTGTGCCCCGGCACATGAAAGAAAGAAGCTTGGTTTTTTAGACCGTTACCTGACATTATGGATCTTTTCAGCAATGGCAATCGGTGTCGGCATTGGCTTTTTCTTTCCATCCTCATCAACATTCATTAATTCATTTTCTACGGGTACTACCAATATCCCTCTGGCAACCGGCCTGATATTGATGATGTATCCGCCCTTTACAAAAGTAAAATATGATCAGCTGCAAGCCGTTTTTAAGAACACTAAAGTTTTAGGGGTATCCTTATTTCTCAACTGGGTAATCGGGCCTATACTCATGTTCCTGCTGGCGATTATTTTTTTACATGGCCAGCCGGAATACATGATTGGATTAATTCTTATCGGGTTGGCAAGATGTATTGCCATGGTAATTGTTTGGAACGAACTGGCAGAAGGCAGCAGAGAATACGCTGCAGGCCTGGTTGCATTGAACAGTATCTTCCAGGTATTGCTGTATAGTGTATATGCCTATATTTTTATTACAGTGCTCCCTCCGCTGTTTGGCATTACCGGTTCAGTAGTAGATATTACGATCATCCAGATTGCAAAAAGTGTGGTCATATACCTGGGTATTCCTTTCGCAGCAGGATTTTTAACAAGGGTTATTTTACTAAAAATGAAAGGTGAAGCGTGGTATCAAAATAAGTTCATCCCGTTTGTTTCGCCTGTTACGCTTATTGCATTGCTATTTACCATTGTGGTAATGTTTAGTTTAAAAGGTGAATTAATCGTTCAAATTCCTTTTGCGGCAATCAGGATCGCCATTCCTTTGGTCATCTATTTTGCTATCATGTTTACATTGAGTTTTTTTATTGGTAAAAAAATGGGAGCGGATTATTCCACTAATGCTTCTATCGCTTTTACAGCTGCCGGTAATAATTTTGAATTGGCCATTGCAGTTGCAATCGGTGTATTTGGTATCAACAGCGGCCAGGCATTCGCAGGTGTTATTGGACCATTGGTAGAAGTACCGGCATTAATTGCCCTGGTAAATGTAGCCTTTTGGTTACGTAAAAAATATTACCCCGGCAAAACAATGAGTACAATTAACCAATAACATAAAGTCCAAAGAGTAATGATGAAAAAGAAACTGCTTTTTGTTTGTATCGAAAATTCCAACCGCAGCCAGATGAGCCAGGCATTTGCAAAAATAATTGGCGGCGACCAGGTGGAGGCTTACAGCGCCGGCAGCAAACCCAGCGGTATTGTAAATCCTAAAGCCATCGCGGCGATGGAAGAACTGGGCTACGATTTAAGTACTCATGACAGTAAAAGCTTAGCCGAAGTAAAAGCATTTGCACCCTTTGATGCAGTGGTAACTATGGGTTGCGGCGATGCCTGCCCCTGGATGCCTGCCAGGGAATTTATTGACTGGCAGATCCCGGACCCCAAACACATGGAGCGTAAGGAGTTTAATGAAGTACGGGATTTTATTGGGGAGAAAGTAAAACAGTTAATTGAGTCGTTACAATAAATAAAGTTTACACCTTTCAAAAAAGGTGTAAACTTTTTACAGTAAAATATTTTATTTCCTGTCGCTCAGTTTTCCTAACAACCTTATTATTTCCAGGTACAGCCACACGATGGTTACCATCAACCCGAAAGCGCCGTACCATTCCATATATTTTGGAGCGCCTGCTGCAGTGCCTTGTTCTATCATATCAAAATCTAAAATGAGGTTTAATGCTGCAATGGCAACTACTACCAAAGAAAAGCCAATGCCCATTAAAGATCCTTCATGAAGAAAAGCCATGGGTACTCCAAAAAATCCAAGTACCATCGATATCAGGTAAAAGATGGCAATACCGGCAGTTGCGGTAAATATTACAGACTTAAACCTTTCCGTGGCTTTGATAATTTTAAAACTATACAGCAGGTACATGGCAATAGCTGTTCCAAAAGTCAAACCTACAGCATTCATTACGATCCCGGGAGCTTTTGCAGCAAATGCGTCGTTATACATTGCAGAGATAGCCCCTAAAAACAAACCCTCAAATAAAGCATAAGCAGGTGCCAGGTAAGGCGCCCATTCTTTTTTAAATATTATTACAACCGCTACTGCCAATCCTCCCAGCAACCCGGTCCAGATCAATGGTTGTACCTGCCCTCCCCCGGCAAATTCTTTCCATGAATAATACGCACTGCCCATTAGTAAAATGAGCATAAAACCAAACTTGTTGAGTGTACCCCTTAATGTCATGCTTTCTGCATAATTGGTAATGGTTACACTCTGAAAAGATTTTTCAGATAAGGCGGGGTTACCCGATTTGAATAAAGACATATTTGTAATTGTTTAGTATTTAAAATTAAATTATTTTAAAACGGCAGCATCATTTTTTTCAGGGATATCATTTTTTATTCCTGGATAATGCGAAATCACTTCAAAATTATACTTCCCTGTTTTTTTGAGTTTTTGCACTAACCGGCGCAGGCTTGCAAAGTTAGTGCTGTCAGTGAATGTTTGGTCATGCGCCAGCAGCACCAAATGGTTGGGGGTTTTCATTTCTTCTTTTTCAAACAAATTATTTATCTGCTGAATCAGTTGGTCATCTGTTTTATACAAATGAAGTTGATTGTCAAACCGCCACTCCACATCCCAGCCAATTGCAGTAAACCCTTTTTGCTGCAGGGTATCTGCAACAGCAGCAGTCTTTTTTACATCTGTAAAACTAATATTTGGGGTACGCCAGATATTCCTTCCGGGTGTCCTGATTATTTTGGATGTAAGGTGCATGCTGTCGGCACTGCGGATAAAATCCTTATACACCACATCTGCATGCTGATAAAATTTATCAAAGTGGTTGTGGGCATGCGTGTAACTATGGTTCTGTCTTTCTACAAAAGGGCTTTGGGTAATATGGCTGTAAGTTATTGCCTGGCCGGGGCTTCCGGTTATATGCAAACCAATAAGAAACATGGTAATGGGAATCTTCTCTTCATTAGCCACCTGCAATATATGAGAGCTTCCCCTGTTTGGCCCATCATCAAAAGTAAGGTAAATGGTTTTTGAATGGCGGTTGCTGGTATCAACCTTTGCAACCAGGGAGTATTTTTTCGCCAGGGTTGATTGATCAGCAGTTGTCGTTGTTTTTGTTTCAGAAGGTTTGTTTTCACAAGCGGCAAAAACAAATGTAATTAACAGGGCTTTTAAAATTTTTGAAGTTGTCCGCTCAACTTCAGCGTCAGGGTCCATAAATTAACGGTATATATTTTTAGTGTACGAAGATATAAATAGCTTTATTGCTGAAAAATTTTATTATTGTTAAACTT
>JAYVUL010000308.1:0-3577 GCA_043787935.1 Chitinophagaceae bacterium
CTTACCTATTTCCAGTGAACCGATCCATTTATTTAACCCCAAGCTGGTAGCAGCATTAATGGTGGCTGTTTCCAATGCCTGATGATTGGTCATGCCGCCTTGCTGCATCATCCATATTTCCCAATGGGCACCAAGGCCCTGTAACTGTCCGTGTGCACCCATGTTTATTTTCACCCCGGCATCCATCAGTTTCTTTAAACTTTTTGAAACAAGGATATGCCCGTTCTCAAATTCTTCTTCGGGCAACATGGTACGAAAGCGGCTACGGGTATCAATAACACCACGGGGTGTAAAGCGAAGCAGTTTTTCATTTTCCCATACATTGCTATGCTGGTACCAATAGTACTCACCGCTGGGTGCATTATAGCAAACGATTAGTGTTGGCGTATAAGCAGTCTTTGCATTTTTCCATAACTCCACCACATCATTAAATAGCGGTGCTACCGGTATATTGTGTTCAATGGTGGTATGTCCATCAAGTATCATACTTACATTATGATAAAAGAAAGAGCCACCTTCGGGCACTACTTCCATATTCAGTTCCCTGGCTGCCTGTATAATCATCTGCCTTTGTTCACGCCTTGGCTGGTTATAACTTTTTACGGAGAAGGCGCCATAGGCTTTTGTTCTTCGCAAGGCACTTCTTGCGTCGTCAATAGAATTGACCACTGCTTTAATATCTCCCTCAGCGCCATACAAAATAGTGCCTGTTGAAAATACTCTTGGCCCCACCATAGAGCCAGCCTTCACCAGTTCACTTTGTGCAAATACCATTTCGCTGTTGGCAGATGGATCATGTATGGTGGTGACACCATAAGCAAGATTGGCATAATAAGGCCAGTGCTTTTGCGGGGTAATGCCGCTGCGGAAATGAGCAGCATGACCGTGTGCATCAATAAAGCCGGGCATAATTGTTTTGCCATTGCAATCAATTTGTTTGGTACCGGCTGGTATGGTCACCTCTTTTCCAATAGCTTTAATAAGATTGCCTTCCACAATAACGGTTCCGTTTTCTATCACTTCATCCCCTTTCATGGTAACTATCCGGGCATTGGTAAAAGCAATTGCACCGGATGGCTTATCAACCTTTATTTCAAGGCCCACATCAATTCCTTTCTCCGGCACTTTAAATAATGAATCGGCTTTGTTGGCAATAAAATCAAATCGTTCATCTAAATTGATACTGTAATATTGGCTGCCCAATGTATAATGCAACTGTTTGTTGTCAGCCGACCATTCAAGGTTAATCCCAGCATCTTTGGAAACGATTTTTACTGGGAAATCTTTTGTGCCGCTGCCAATATCTATTGTCTTACCGGTTTTAGGAAAGGCCGCCAGATATACTTCCCACAAGTCAACAAAGGCAATCCATTTTACATCCGGCGATATGGTAAACTGGCTGCCATACGTACTTTTTAAATGAATGCGTTCATCTTCTCCGTCTAAGCGGCTGCTGGCATAGGTGCGGTTCATACCATCACCTACCTGGTAAAAGATACGGTCGCTAGTTTTATTAAATCTTGGCAGATCGCCCTTATTTGTTACAAAGGTTTCTTTACTGCCATCAGCAGCAATAGTATATATACCAGGCTTTGCTGTATGCGCCGGGCCCAATATCACATCGTCATCTTCCTTCTTAAATACAATTAATTTTCCATCGGGAGAAAAGGAGGGCATGCGATACGTGGCTTTTGTTTTGGTAAGCTTAACCGGTTTTGCAATACCCTGCATATTTACTTTCCAAATAGCACCTGTGGCAGAATCATTCCAGGTGGTATAAACCAAAGCCTTGCCATCGGGTGAAAAAGATGGTTCAAATTCAAAGTCGGCTCCGGTTGTTATACGTTGTGGTTTACCGGATGGTAAATCTTTTTTCCATAAATATCCTACGGCATTAAACACCAATAATTTTCCATCCGGAGATGTAACGGCTTGCCGGATCACATTGGCATTAAAGGTAGCAGGATTGATATCTTGTTGAAAACGAACGGCATCATAAATGCGTTGTTTTACATTGCAGGTAAAAGGAATCTCCGTTGCCTTATTCACACTATTCACTTCTACCTTCATGATCTTGCCGTTACTCCATATCACAATTTGTTTATCATCCGGCGTCCAGCAATAACCAGTATATAAACCAAATACCGACCAAGCTTCTTGTTGGTCTTTACTCAACTGATCATAGATGGGCCATTCTTCTGCCGTTTCAATATTATGTAAATACAAAACCGTTTTTGTTCTTACTCTTTTTACAAAAGATAATAGCTTGCCATCATGCGATAACTGCGGCCGTACAGCACCACCCGGCCCGCCAGTGATGGTTTCTGTACTACCTTTTTCTCTGTCAAATCTTTTGATAACAAATATCTGATTGTTGGGGTCTTTATTGTATTGAAAGTATCCGCCGGGATACATGTCTTCACTAAAGTAAACATAGCGCCCATCAGGTGATACTACAGGTTCATTCACATCCTGCTGATCATTTTTTCTTGTGGTCAATTGCAGGCCGTTGCCCCCACTGATATGATACATCCACATTTCTCCTGCCCCCAATGAACGGCCGGAGGTAAAATGTTTACGGGCTACAATGTATTCACCATCCGGCGACCACACACCATTATTTAATAAACGAAAACTCTCTTTGGTAATTTGAGTGGCATTGCTCCCATCCCGGCTCATCACCCATATATTATCGCCTCCACCTGCGTCAGAAGTAAACAATATCTTCTTTCCATCAGGACTAAAACGTGGCTGCACTTCAAAAGCATGGCCACCCCTTAAAACTTTTGCTTCACCACCAGCAGCGGAAATACTATAAATATCTCCCAACAAATCAAACACAATTTCTTTGCCATCCGGCGACACATCTACATTCATCCAGGTGCCTTCATTTACCTTAAAAGCAACATCCTTATACGGTCCTTCAGGATTAGAGACATCCCATTTTTTAGCATCTTTTTTTTCCTGTGCCTGAATAAAGGATACAACAAAAAGTAAAATAATTGCAACTGATAGTTTTTGGCAAATCATAAAAATATATTTAAAAAAAGGGAAGGTAAATAAAAGTTTGTAGATGAAGAGCTGTTAAAAAAGATTACTGAAGTGGCAATGCCATTAATACCTTATAAGATAGTTCACCTCACTTATAATTTAATGTAAGGAACCTGAAAAAGGTAAACCACCTTTTAAGAAAATTAATGAATTTAAGTTAATGAGATTGACTGACGTAAAAAGGAATGAGGCGTCATCTTGTATTAAAAATTAACAATTGTATTATCAAATGTTTTATTTTACATAACTTCATTTTCATACTACATAAATCTTTTTATTACAGAACGATTGCTTAAAAAATCAATACATTTTATATGGGTGAATTACAGATTAAAAAAACAGCCACCGTTTATGATGTTGTTGTTGTTGGCTCGGGTGCCGGTGGTGGCATGGCTGCCTATGTGCTGGCCAATGCTGGTGTTAAAGTATTAATGCTGGAGGCCGGGCCATTTTTTGATCCTGCAAAGCAAAGCCAGCAAATGAAGTTCCCTTATGAATCTCCAAGACGGGGAGCTTCCACTACAAG
>JAYVUL010000309.1:0-2557 GCA_043787935.1 Chitinophagaceae bacterium
GCCGGTTAAAAAACCTGGTGCTTTGGGATCCATCAAGGTATGTAAACATCTGGCTGGTAAAAAATATTCATGGTGAGGCTTATGCAGACTTCCGTTGCGGGGCATGGTTCAGGCTGGGAGTGGGCGGCTATGCAACCTTACCTCCCGGCGGCGGCAATACGGATGGGATTGTAATAGCAGGTTTTGGAAAGGTACTGGCCCATGAAATGGGGCATTACCTGGGGCTCTACCATACATTCCAGGGAGGCTGCGCTAATTTTAATTGCGCTACCCAGGGTGATATGGTTTGTGATACCCCTCCGGATAATAGTGTTAGAGCTTCCGCTTCCTGTGCGAGTCCGGAGAATTCATGTTCTACTGATACCCTGTCCGCCTATTCCAATGGAAACTTTCCTGTTGATGTGCCTGATCAGATTGCAAATTTTATGGACTACAGCAATGCGGGCTGCAGTAACCAGCTTACACAGGGGCAGGCAGACAGGATGCGGGCCGCTATTAATACACAGAGAACAGGACTGCTTCAGAATGAATGTACAGCACCCTGTGCCGATATTATTACTGCATCATTTACAAGAGATATCGCATACCCGATACCGGGAAACCTGATCACTTTTACAAATACATCTACAGGCGCTTCAAGCTATGAATGGCTTATCAATAATATTGTTGTTGCCACAACCATTAACTTTAGTAATACCTTTGCCGCAATCGGAAGCAGTAAGGTTACATTAAAGGCATTTAACACCCCCGGATGTTTTGGATCCATGAGTGATAATATTATTGTTACCTGCGGCGTATCAGCTAGGTTTTTTGCCAATAAACAGGCATTGGCATCGCTGCTTAATGTATTTGAAGACAGTATTGTTTTCACAAATACTTCCCAGAATGCACAAACATACCAATGGCTGATAAGCAATGATGTGGGAATGGTGGAAACGGTAGTAAGCACAGACACAAACCTCGTCTATGTATTTCCCGTACCTGGCAATTACCTGATAAGGCTTGTGGCTACTAGCGGAACCTGTTCAGATACTACTTTAGCGTATAGCGTACATGTGGATAATCCAACCGCAGATGGCGCACCATTCAGAATGACATTGCAATGTTATGCCCTGAACCGGATAAAAGTACAGTTTTGCATTGCCAACTATGGTTATGCGCCAATACCTGCAGGCACACCGGTTAATTTTTATGATGCCAACCCTGCTAACCCGGCAGCCCACCTGCTCTCTCCAACAGTATTTTTACCTTTCAACGCACCCGGCGGGAATTGCTACGTTTGCTATACCCATATCCTGAATGTTGCTTACTTTAATGTTGACGTGGTTTATCTTGTGATTAATGACGCTGCTATTTCAATACCCGTTGTATTGCCAAACACGCCCCTGCCGGAACTCAGTTATTTCAATAATACTATCAGCTCTGTTTCAAACCGCACAACTGTAAATGCATCTATCTGTGCAGGACAAGCCTATACCGGCCACACAGTTGCTGGTACTTATATTGATACTTTGGCCAGTGCTTTAAATGGATGTGATAGTATCAGAACACTGAACCTTACTGTTAAACCTGTATTCAATACTGTAGTAAATGCAACTATATGCCAGGGGCAATCCTTTGCCGGGCAAAGCAGCACCGGAACCTACGTGGCAAGTTACTTTGCAGCCAATGGTTGCGACAGTACCCGAACCCTGCACCTTATTGTCCTTCCCCTTTCAGCAAGTGTGGTAGATACTGCAATTTGCCAGGGAGAAAATTATGGAGGCCATTCAACCACCGGAACATATATAGATCATTTTACGGCTGCCAATGGATGTGACAGCGCAAGAACTTTACATCTTATTGTAAAGCCCGTTGCAAGTTCAGTTATTTTTCAATCAATCTGCCAGGGACAGAATTATGGCGGCCATACGGTTACCGGAACCTATTCTGACGTTTTTACTGCTGCCAATGGTTGCGACAGTACGCGCACATTACACCTTACAGTAAGGCCTTTGGCTTCTGCCACAATTAATGCCAGTGTCTGCCAGGGGCAAGCTTACCTGGGCAATTCAGTTGCCGGAACTTATATTGATCATTTTACGGCTGCTAACGGTTGCGACAGTACGAGAACGCTTAATCTTACGGTTAACCCTCTTGTATTTACTACTATTACAACGGCTATCTGCCAGGGGCAGAATTATGCTGGCCATACAACACCAGGATCCTATGTAGATATTTATACAGCCATTACCGGTTGCGACAGTACGAGGACTTTGCACCTGACAGTAAAACCAGTTTTTCACTCTACTATGGATACCACCCTTTGTGAGGGTTTTGCGTATGGCGGGCATACTACAACCGGCACTTACATTGATATTCTTACGGCTAATAATGGCTGCGACAGCACCCGAACTTTACACCTGATAGTTAATCCAAAAAAAATAACACTTATTGATACATCCCGCTGCAGGGGCGAAAGTTATTATGCGCAGGGAAACTGGCAATTCGAAACCGGAAACTATTATGATACTTTGACAACATGGTTGGGCTGTGATTCTGTGATCATCACCCATCT
>JAYVUL010000310.1:0-28164 GCA_043787935.1 Chitinophagaceae bacterium
GGCAACACACCTTCTTCACTTCCCTTACACATCAGTTGCATCCCGAGGCAAATGCCCAGCACCGGCACTTTGCGCTGCAATACTGCTTCGTTCAGTGCCCCGATCCAGCCTTTTTCATTTAAAAATTTCATACCATGATCGAATGCCCCTATGCCGGGCAGTATTAGTTTTTGGGCGTCCTTCAACTCTCCTACCTCATCAATAATTTTTGACTCACCGCCAATTTTGCTGATGATATTTTTTATAGAGTTGAGGTTACCTAAGCCGTAATTAACTATATATATCATGTTGTTTTATCAGGAAATTAATGTAGCCTTAAAAAACTTTAAACAGGGTGGGTAAACTCGTTTTTAAATTTAATATACATCGGGTGCTTCAATAAGTTCTGCCACCAAACATCAATGTCTACTGAATTGATATGTTTAATCAGCGTTTCAAATTCATAATGCAGCACACCCTGTTCTAAAAAGAAATCGTAATAAGGCTGAATAATAGCTGTAGGCTGGTCATTTACTAATATTCCAACCGTGGGGTGATTAACATAAATACATTCTAAAAAATTTGTGCCGGGTACTGAAAATTGAATAACAAGTTTAGATTGCCGCATTAATAATTCCATTCTTGTTAATCCGTTGTCAATCGTAACCAGGGGAGAATTAATGAAGTCCAGTTGTTTTTTTTGACTGTATAATTTATTAACAGGCCTTGGCCTTGCCAGTATCCTTACATTTTTATCTTTAAGGCTTTCAAGCAGGTTTGAAGTAAGATTTATATAGAATTGCCTGTCATTTCCGGAAGGAATTTCCGGGTAACAAATAAAAATATCAAACTTAATTTCTGCCGGAAACTTTTCATACATCAAACGGAAATTCTCCAGCCGGTAAGATTTCCAAGGAATATCTTTTTCTTCAATCTTCCACCCCCAGGTTTTATATCCATCGGATATGGCCCTTTCCCTTACCTGGCCACCGGCAACCATTTCACCATAAAAAGCGCCATGCTGATACCAATATAGTTTTGACCCGCTATCTGAATATTTAGCAATTATAATATTGGTAAAAACGGTAGGAGATATATGTACATTAATTATTTTTTTCTGCGGTTCATACAGTTTTACATCATTATACAATGTATCAAAATGTTCTACATAGATTTCGGGGATCAATGAAATAATATTCTGCAGGTAAACATCTTTATATTCAGCAGCAATTTCTTTGAGTACTTTCCTTTTCTTCTTATTGCCGCCACCCCAAAAAAAAGGATAGTAATGTGGGATACTATGTCCAAGGTCTGATTTTACAGCCTCCATATCAGGAAATCCGATAGCTATATTTTGATTTTCTTTAAGAATTTTATTTGAAATCAAGAGATTTTTCAGACTCAAAATATATTTAAGGAAAATAAAAAAATAGAACTTGAACTTTTCTTTTGGGCTTGGAAAATCATTTCCATTAATAACCAGCATACCAGGCTTTACATATACCCTGGAACGCATTAATTGCTCCCGGCGGGTAACAGCTACTGCTGCGTAGTCAATAACCAGTATGTTCCAAAAACGTTCTGAGTGGCTTACATTATGCAGCCTGTTTAGCACCAATACTAATTCCTTTACCAATTCACTTTGCATTCTTTGCCTTTCTGGAGAAAAGGCGCTTAATATATTTGCTGAAGAATTTCCTTCCAGTTTCATCATTACTTATTAATCGTTCTAACTATACAAAAAGCTTCCGCATATATTTCACCTACTGCAACACCCCACCTTTTTGCCTGTATCCTTAAGGCTTCAGGTGACCTTGGATGCGGAAAATCCCTTTTCTCAAATTCATAACTTTCCATACCCAATATTTTAGCATCCATATCTTTTTCGGATACCCTTACAAAAAAATTTGGGATAAAATGCCTTGGGTCTGTTGCAGCCCTCCATTCAGTACCAGATGGAGTTTCAAAGGTAATGATCGTTTTAACCAACTCCCCTGACAATGGCCTGCAGGCAGTGATCACTGCCTCAAATGTTCGCTGGTGATCAATGTTTACATCGCCGCCGTGGTGAGTAAAAATTATTTCGGGCTGAAAGGATTGCTTCTCCTTTTCAATTACTTTAATAATATCCAGCAGCGCAATGGTATCAAACCTGTTGTCGGGAAAATCATGCACACTCACAGAATGGTAGCCAATGGCCGCCTGTGCGTTTTTAATGTTTTGCCTGTGTGTGGCCAGTTCCTTCTCCCATTTTGAAACATCCCTTGTATCTGCTCTTGAAGTAATCCCTTCACCCAATATCACCACATGTGTTGTCACTCCGTAATCACTGATAAGCCGGTGCATTGTTCCTCCAAGCCCCAATAACTCATCATCTGGATGGGCCACCACGAGCATAATTTTTTTATTGCGTAACGCTTCTATCATTTTATTCGAACATTGCTTTTTGTAAAGGAACACCTCTTTTAATATTGTGCTTTGCTTTTTTACCCAGCACCGTATGCAAGAACTTGGGCAGAAGCCCTTGCCCCGGCCTGATAGAACGAACATTTTTCAGGGTGAATACTTCTCCCTCAGCAATTTCTTCCACTACAAATAAGGAGCGCTGAAATTGCCTGCTCTTCATCACTTTTGGCGACAGATCGAGGGTGGATTTCCCCAGGGCCAATTCAAGGCTGCGGATGCTGTCGATCATTTCTTTAAACTCAGCAGGGTTAGAAGAAAATGCTGCATCAGGCCCACCGATAGCACGGTCTAGGATAAAATGCTTTTCTATTACACAGGCACCCAAAGCCCTTGCCCCCAGTGGAACAAGGCTGCCGATTGTATGATCTGATAAACCAACCAGGCAATCATATTTTTCACGGATGGTGTTTATTGCACGAAGATTTACTTCCGATAAGGGTGTTGGGTAAGATGAAGTACATTTTAACAGAATCACCTCTTTATTGCCAACCTCTATACAGGCATTGATTGCATCGTCAATATATTGTTCATCTGCAATACCGGTGGAAATAATTACCGGCTTGCCTTTTTGCGCCACATATTTTATCAGGGGAATATCTGTTATCTCAAAGGATGCAATTTTATAAGCTGGTACATTCAGCGATTCGAGAAAATCAACTGCTTCGAAATCGAAAGGGGAAGAGAAAAATATCATGCCCCTTTCTTCAACATATTTTTTTATCGGTTCATGCCATTCCCATGGTGTATACACCTCTTTGTACAAATCGTACAATGTTCTGTTATCCCAAAGCGTATCGCCTTTTATTACGAAATATTCATTGTCGCAATCAATGGTAATCGACTCAGGCTTTACTGTTTGCAGTTTTACACAATTAACACCAGCTTCATACATGGCATCAATAGTTTTCAAAGCCAATTCATAATCCTGGTTGTGGTTGGCTGATAGCTCCCCAATAATAAATGCAGGGCCATCCTGTTTTAAAGAGAAGGTGCCAATATTTATTTCTTTATTCATCAATTCTATATTTTAACATTCAGTAAATCCTGGTACAACGGAGGTACTATCGACCTGAAGGGTTTGCCGGTAAAAAACTTAAAGCCCCTTCTTCGGATAAAATCCCTCAGGTCTTCATCCTGTTCATCCAGTTCGCCGGTAACCGTCATCGTATTAAAATCAAAGGAGGCGTTTGCCAGTTTCAAAACAAGTTCAGTTGCATAAAATGTGTAAGCAGGCTGCAGTCCTTTAAAAGCTGCTAATCTATCATACTCGCTCATTGCGCTGCTGATCAAAGCTGCTTTTTTTTCATTATCCAGCACCTGCGGGTACATATTTTCCTTTATCACTTTTGCAGGAACCCCGCCACATAAAGACCCCGAAGGCAGGTTTTTTATTATCACACTATTGGCTGCTATTACAATATTATCACCAATAGTAATATTTGGCATTACGGTACTTTTAGCCGGCAACCAAACATTAGAACCAATTTTTACCGGGCCAAACTGGTGAGGAAAACCCTGCAACACCGGAGGAAAAGAACCATGTGTCCATACATCCACATATTCACCTATACCAACGTCATCACCTATTTCAATGGGGTAATTCACATTGAGTTTAACAAAGGCACATACCATACAGTGCTTGCCGATTTTTATCGTAGAAGAATAATTCATTTTTCCGCCATGACCTATCAGCACATTACTGTCTAAAAAAATGTATTCTCCCATTTCAATGCTGATACCTGTGAAATCATTGTTGTTACCAATAAACCCACAGTTGCCTATTTCAAATTTCTCTCCTGCCAGTATTTTATTATTGTTGCCAATGGTAACATAATCACCGGCAATAAAATTTCTTGCCCGGATGATGGTATCCTTACCTACTTTAAATTCTTTTCCCGCCTGAAATCTCTCTCCCACAAACCACGATCCTTCACCAATGCTAATTTTTTTAATTTCCATAAATGAAAAATATTTATTTATTATAAAATGAATAGCTGATCAACCCCTCTGGTGCCACCTGCCTGCTTGCTGTATTAAAACCCAGTGATTCAAATACTTTTTTTGAAGGAATATTTTTCTCCTTCACTGCAGCCATAATGTTTTTCCCTTTTAGTTTTTCCAATGCCAGTTCCACAATTATTTTTCCAAAACCAAAGCCCCTGAATTGTTCATCAACAGAGTAATCAATAAACCAGTTGCCTGCTTCCTCTTCATCTAAGCGTATCTGCCCGGCCGGGATATCACGAAACTCAAGTATATAAATAAAGCAGGTGGCAGATTGCAGCCTTTTTTGAAACCACTGTACATGTGTTTCCCATACAATGGGCTCTGTATGGATGGAGTTGCTTCTTACCAATGCTTCATTGGCCCAGCTAAAAAGTAACAATGTATCTTCTGCAGCAGCGGGCCGCAAATGTGTATGCAACTTCAAAAATTTTGACAGCAATCTTTTGGGTGAGTTGCCATCAATCAGCTTTGGCAATTCCGTTTTCTTTTTGATAGAATCGTCAATTGCGTTTTTAATACCTGCTGCAGAAAAATCTCCTGCATCCGCAAATACTCCAGCCTGCTTTAAACGGGTATAAAAAAATTGCTGGTTATCTGCATACATAGATGAAACAGCAGCCACACCGCAAGCCAGTACTTCCAGCAAAATACTACTGCAGGGTACAACGGCCAAGCTTGAATCTGTAATCAACCTGCTCATTTCATACTCATCAATATCCTTATAGTGTTTTATCCTCTTGTCTTCTTTTATCAATGGAATCAATGAATCAAGAAATAAATAAGAAGCACCAGTAACAACATATATTTTTTTGAACTGCCTGAATTCTTTCAGCACTGTAATTACAGTTGCGGTAAAATTTTTAACATCAGAACCACCAAAGCAAACAAATATATTTTCAGCTACAGCTCTTTTTTTATTTAACCTTGCTGCCTGCAGGAAGGGAGGACGCAACAATACATAATCGAGCCCCAGCGCAAATTGCGTTTCCGGCAACGCTTTGTAGTCTGATGGATAGATCCCTGGTGCATGATTGATAATCAAATCTGCTAAAAAAACCTGTTCATGCAGATCGTCTATACATACCAACTTGCAACCTTTCTGCTTAATATCAGCATGTAATTTTTCCGGAAAATGATAGCCATCCAGTACAGCAACATCTCCCTTAAAAAGCAACGCAGTAAATGCTGCATCATTTTCAATGGCAATAAATTCAAAGTGAAGTTTACGTATTTTCCCTTTGATGGATGCCGGTATTGCTGCACAGCAAAAGATAATAGTAAAATGATCTGAAAGCATTTGTGCCAAAGCGAGAGAGCGTATCAAATGCCCCAGGCCAATAGTAGTACTGCCATCTGCCCTGAAATATATTTTACCTTTTACCATCTTCCAACTATCCGGCAATTATACGGGGATCTTGAATACAATCTTTTTTACAAATCCGCCCTTGCCATACAGTGCCATGTGTGCATCTGCAGGAGGTATCAAACAAAAGAAACCGGAAGGCAACACTTTTGTTTCATAGGGAGCTTCATTAAATAATATATAATCACCGTCTTCGCTATAGGCCCTCTTAACATGTTTGCACAGGCTCAACGGTTTTGCAGCAATGGTATCGTTGCCTTCCAATGTGCAATGCAGATCGTAAAATTTACGGTGTGCCTCCAGTAAATTTTTATTATCTTCATTGCAAAGGGCTGCAATAAAAACTACAGAGATATTTTCTGTCAATATTTTTTTATCTCCGTGCTTTGATTGCTTCCAATTTGAAGGATCAATTAAATAAGCTGACACAACCATTTGCTGTTCGGGTGACATTGCGGTTGAAAAATCCGATAGGTTACCAGATACCTTCACTTATGCTATTTCGTTTTCTAAAAATGGGTGATCCTTTTTCACGTCTGCCAATATTTTTTTCCCTGCCGGATCATTGAGGTAAGGCAAGCCGGCTTCGCTTTCAATCATTTTGTATGCGATATCCTGTACAGCAAGAATTTCACCTGCCTGCATATCCCTTGTTGCCACCGCTTTTAACTGACGTGCTGTGTATTTTATCTCACTTGCATTTAATACATCCAGATCGGGAAACTCAACATTCTGTTCACTCAAAGTAACGATATCACTCATCATTGCAGCTAATGATTCCGGTGAAGATGAAGTGATATAATCAAACCTTTCTTCTCCTTCCACCAGCGCAATATGTTTTTCAAAAAATCTTGCGCCCAGCATGTAAGCCACTGATTGTAACTGCCTGCCCCAATGACTTTGATAAGGCGAATGGTCTGCATATCCAATTGCAAGGTCAGGGTAAGCCTGCTTTAATAAAGCAATTTTCCCCAGGGCACTTTGATACAAATGGGTAGGGAATGCCTGGTGTCCAAACATCAATACTTTTATTTGGCTACCAAAAAATTCCAGCTTCTCATCTACTTCCGCTTTTGATCTTCCGCCCATGCCCAATATGATATCAATGCCTCCCTCTTTTATTTTTTCCAGTGTTGGCTGGTAAATAAAATTAACCGGATGGATATCGATATATTTAATAAAGTGCCGCCATTCCGTATTGGCATATATTACTGCCATCGTATCGCATGGCATATAAATGATATCGAGGTTCAACTCCCTGCAGAGCAGAAAAACTTTCTCCCAGTCTTTCTTCACTATCATTGCCTTTTTAAAGGGTTCGTAGTTAGGGTTCACTATTGAAAGCAACGCATCATATTCACCAATTACCTGGAACTTGATACCGTTTGCCCCGGACTTTGCCGACTCCTTAACGAGGTTGATGAGATACTCAACATCTCCCTGGTGTATAAAGGCAGTTTCGGTATAAAAATAAAATGATTTATTCATGCTTTAAAGAAACATTAGATGATGGATCGTTTTGTGTACGTCGTTTACCAAGTTCAGTACAATTCCTGTTTATATCTGCCACAGATGGATTGTTATCAAGGCAGGCGATAATTTCTGCAGCCGTAGCAGTGAACAAGCCATCGCCATAAACCTGATGCAACGTTGTGAAAAACTCATGATCTTCCGGATAATCAAGTGCCAGCCTGTAATCCTTGTAACCTCTTTTACCCGTATATTTTTCGTCCAGCGGTTGCACATTGAATATGGTTGTTTTAAGAAAATAGTTCAACCAGTATTCAGTAAGGCCGTCATTTTTTTTTGCCACAATTTTATCCATCGCTGCAGGGTTGAGCCCGGAGAGATATAAGCCAATGGGCATATCAAAAATATGAATGAGATCGGCACCTGTACTTTTGAACTGCTCTATCATGAATGGAATTAACTCCACCGGCACCAGCGGGCAGTCGGCTGTCATATTGATCACATAATCCAGCCCGTATTTTATCCTTGCTTCATTCAGCCTTGAAATTACATCCTCCCTGTCGCCACGGTAGCAATGAATACCTTCTTTTTTAGCTACTTCATCCAGCGGATCGTCTTCAGCATCCACTGAAGTGCAAATCACGATCTCCTGCAAATGAGGCGACGTTTTTAACCGCCTTACCAATTGGGTAATGTAATTTTCATTGCCAAAAGGCAATGACAATTTTTTTGTAAGCCTGGATGATTTAAGCCTTGCTGTAATTAAAAAACCTGTTTTCATTTTTGTTTCACACAAAGTGCACTAAGTTATTATTTTGTTTTTGCCAGGTATTGTTTCTCACCAAGGGTACTAAGAATACAAAGTACACTACGTTTTTCCTTTGTTTTTGCCGGGTATTGTTTCACACAAAGTGTACTAATAATACAAAGTACACTACGTCTTTCTTTTGTTTTTGCCGGGTATTGTTTCACACAAAGTATAAAAAGAACACAAAGTGCACTACCCCTTATTTATCTTATTTGGTTCCGTTATGTGAAACCGATTCAATTATATCCAATACCTTTTTGCCGGAAGTATACGTGGCGTTGTTGCTATTTTTATGATTGATAAAACCTATGAAATCATGGATCTGATCCTTGTACATTTTATTGTAATCAAACAGTTCTTCACCATATAATTTTGTTGGTGTTGTTTCTTCGTAAGCGGTGAATAGTAATTCATTCATATCCCAACTGTACTTTCCTTTTTCTGTAAACAGTTCACCAGTATTTACATTCTTTGGCGAAAAGAAATCGAGTTCAAAATTAATTCTTGCTCCTGAGCCTGTTTTGCAGGTAAAGAAAGCAAAATCATCCGTGTCAATTTCGAGGGGTGAAATTTTATCCACCACGCCGGTTGTACTTACCGGTTCCCCAAATAAATACAACATCAAATCTATTTCATGGCTAAGGGTTCTTATAACGCCGCCGCCCAATGCAGCCTTTGCAGTATACTCTGTTTTGTAATCAGCATAAGGATGCCATTTGGGCAAATAGTAAGAACGCTTAAAACCAACCTTATATATTTTTTCTGTTGCTGCAATTTTCTTAATGAAATTGGTGAGCGGCAGAAAACGGAGGCAATAGGCTACCAGTAAATTATCCTGGAAAGCGGCTAATTTTTCCGAATCTGCAGCCGTATTTGAAACAGGTTTTTCAATCAGGGTTTTGATGCCACTTTCTAAAAAAGGCAATGCTGTTTCCACATGCAGCGATGTGGGGTTAGCAATGATAACGCCATCGGGCTGATAAGCCAATGCATCTTCAATGCTGTAAAATTCAGTGAATACACTTTTATCTTTCAGCGTTCCTTTTGCTGTACGCAATACAGCTATTTCCACGCCATCAAATTGCTGCAGGCAAACCGCATGGCGCTTACCAATAGAACCCAAACCAACAATCAACATTTTCATGCCAGCCCCTTTTCTAAAATGGTTACCAACTCCAGTGTTTCTTCCCTGGTAATATTTTTTTCCGGGTGATGAATCACCTCAATGAATACTTCCAATGAATTTTTAAATGCATTGAATGAGTCGAAAAATGTCCTGGTGATATTTCCTTTTTCTCCGAAAAATTTTATTTCTAAAGGTGCAGGTGTATTGCCGGTAGTTTTAAAATAGCCGCTTACATTTTCCCATTGTACCATCACCTGCCTCATCTCTTGAGAGTACTGCGATTGCACATTTTTCATTTTGCCCCTCCGCGGCAGTTGACTTACCAGTGATTCCAAAATGTGAATACCATAAGTTTCCCATTTCTTCATAACACTTCCTTCCACCAATTGTATTTCACCAATTTTTTGTTTCTCTTCTTCTGTAAGCATCAACTCTTTTGCATACCGAAGCGAACTGCAGGAGAATACCTGGTTATCGTATTGCTGTGCTTCCCAAATTTTTTCTGCTTCACTTATTTTTACAGCCAGTGGCTTATCAATAAAAATTGGCAGGCCTGCTTTTAAAAAAGGCAAGGCCATTTCATAATGGTTCTCCGCATCATCCCTTGCCAGCAGTACCGCATCCACATGCCCAATCATATCTTCAATATTGGCTGCAACATTTCCTATGCTGGAAGCAGCCGCAATGTGTTCTGCCATTTTTTTTTCCTGGCACCACACCTGTGTTACCTGCCCCAGGTGTCCAAGGCCATCTTCAGGAAATTTTTGTTTAGCAAGGTAACCGGGAATAGCAGGGAAGGGGCAATCCTTCATATAATCCGGGTTGTACCCATTAAAAATAGCACTCCAGGAATAAGGGTGGCCATTCCCTTCACTCATCCCGATCACTCCCAATTTTAATTTTCTCATTAGCCCGGCCAATTGGATGGCATTAAGATCTGGTCAGGAATGGTGGTGGTATTTTTCTCCAATTGAATATCGAGGTTTAGTTCCTGCACGTTTGTTGCCAACTGCTGCACATTTTCCACTCCAACAATCACTTTATCAATAAACGGCTTTTCAACCACGTAGCGTAACAATGCCCCGGAAATATTTTTTGTTTGTGCCTGTACTTTTTTAATGATTGGTTTTACTGTATCAAAAAAAACAGGCAATGTATTGGCATCTTTAAAAAACAAACCCTGCAAAAATGCAGACCGGGTATGTATTTCACAACCCTTGTCTTTCAGCCGCTTCATTAACTCTTCAAAACGGTTGTCGAGATAATTGAAAGGCACCTGGATCAAGTCAGGAATAAAATTTTTACCTGTTAATGCCTGTAATTCACCAGGTGCATTTAAAGAGAATCCAATTTTTTCCACTAACCCCTTTTGCTGAAATTCTTTGATGGTTTTCCATTGAGACGGGTCTTCGAGTATTTCCGCAGGGCGGTGAGCCAAATAGCCGTATACATTGTTTACCTGTAAAGCAGCCAGCGTATGTTGTAATTGTTGTGCTATTGATTTGCCAGCCGATGGCGTTATGTATTTTGAAACAATTTGGAATGGCCCCAGGTCATTTTCACCCAATACCTGTTCTGCATTTCCATAAGCGGATGCTGTATCCAGAACGGTAATGCCATTTGCAACGGCATACTGTAAAATTTTACTGACTTCTTCCGGCTTCGTTTGCCCGGCTGTGTTAGCAATACCATAAGGCACGCCAAACTGTACGGTTCCTAATCCCAGTTTATGATTGCGCATAAAAATTATCAATGCAATCAATTACATACTGCTGTTCTTCGTCTTTCAACGTTGGATACATCGGCAGGCTGAGGCAATGCCGGTAATATTGTTCTGCATTGGGCATATCGCCTTCCTTCCAGCCAAACTGCCTGTAGTAAGGCATCAGGTGGGTTGGTATGTAATGCACCTGCGCATATATATTCTGCTCCCTTAAATAATTGTATAAGCCCAACCTGTTGGCTGCTTCAATAATGTATAAATGATAGCCATGCCCTTCAACAGCACCGGACTGGCCTTTAATATAACTTTTACCAGTAAACGCTTTTTCATAAGCTGCCGCAATAGCTCTTCTTTTTGCCAACCCCTCCTCAGCTCTTTTTAATTGTGAGGTACCCAATGCAGCCTGGAAGTCTGTTAAGCGATAGTTGTACCCCAGGGTTTGCATTTCCATATACCAGCCGGGATAGGTATCGCCTGTTGCTGGCTGCCCTGCCGCAAAGCTGATATCGTTGGTATACGTTCCCTGCTCTTTTGTAATGCCATGCGTACGCAACTGCAGTAGTTTTTTATAGAGCTGCTCATTGTTGGTGGTCATCATGCCGCCTTCGCCACAGGCAATATGCTTTACCGGGTGAAAGGAGAATATTGCCAGGTCGGCAAAGTTACCGTTGCCGCAATGTTGTTTGTTCCCTTTACTATCTGTAAAATAACCACCGGGAGAATGGCAACTATCCTGTATGATCCAGCAACCATATTCATCTGCCAGTTTCCTGAATGCTTCCAGATCCACTGCCCTTCCTGCAAAATCTACAGGGATGATTCCCTGGTAGGTACCCCTTGGTGCAGCCTGCAGTAAAGCCCTTACTTTATTGATGTCGAGCAAATAGGTTGTGGGGTCAATATCTGCAAATACCACTTCGCCTCCGCAATATTTTACACAGTTGGCTGAAGCTGCAAAGGTGATTGGCGTGGTAATAACCCTGTCGCCGGGTTTTACACCCAATGCCAGCGCATTCAAATGCAGGGCTGCTGTGCCGTTTGCTACAGCTATGGCATATTTACAACCAATGTAAGCAGCAAAAGCATCTTCAAATTCTTTGATTCTCGGGCCCTGGGTTAAATAGTCCGACAACAAGGTTTCTGTAACAGCTTTGATGTCTTCTTCGGTGATGTGTTGCCTGCCGTAAGGAATGATATTCATCATCAGATTTTAAAAGTTGGGTCTACATGTTCCCTGATCAAATCCCTCATGCCTTCAATGGTTTCCCATTCCGTATTTTCACCAGAGTTATACCTGAATCCAAAAGGCACTTTTGTGCCATTGAAGCGTTGTAAAAACTCTTCCAGGTTCCAGCGATGGGAGGAGGGTAAAATGGTATAGTATTTACCTAAATCATAGGTATAGTAGGAGTCGGAATCTGTGATCATCTCTTCATGAATTTTTTCGCCAGGCCGTATCCCTACCAGCTTTTTTTCACATTCCGGGCCGATGGCTTCCGCAACATCCATTATCCGGTAAGAGGGTATTTTAGGTACAAATATTTCACCTCCCCAGGCATGTTCCAATGCATGCATCACCATATCCACACCACCCTGCAGTGAAATATTGAATCTTGTCATGGTTGGTTCTGTAATAGGTAATACGCCTGTCTTTTTCATTTTTAAAAAGAAAGGAATTACAGAACCATTGCTTCCCATTACGTTGCCATAACGAACAACACTGAATACAATGTTATTCCATCCACGGATATTATTGGCCGCAACAAATAACTTATCACTTGCCAGTTTGGTAGCCCCATATAAATTTACCGGGGCCGCTGCTTTATCTGTTGAAAGTGCCACCACTCTTGTTACTTCTGATTCCAAAGATGCGTTGATCACATTTTCTGCGCCATTGATATTTGTCTTTACACATTCACTTGGATTGTATTCAGCAATGGGCACGTGCTTCATTGCTGCTGCATGAATTACAAAGTCAATACTTTTCATTGCCCTTTTCAGCCGGTCGTAATCCCTCACATCTCCAATAAAGAAACGTATCTGGGGATATTTATCAGCAGGAAAATCCTGTGCCATCTGGTATTGTTTCTGTTCATCCCTGCTATAAATGACCAGCCGCTTAACATCGGGGTAGTTTTTAAAAATATGTTTTGTCAATGCATTACCAAGTGAACCTGTTCCACCTGTAATAAGAATGCTTTTACCGTTCAGCATGTTATGGTTTATTTATTTCTAAAGAAAATTTATAGTTCCTGTAATGATACCATCCGTTTAAACAACGACGTGTTATCAACGAGTTGCTGGTAAGTGCCTGTCTGTTCTATCTTACCGTTGCTCATCAATACAATACGGTCTGCATTTTTAATAGTAGAAAGCCGGTGTGCCACAATCAAAATGGTATATTGCCCTTTTAAGGCGTCAATATTATCCTGTATGGATTTTTCAGTTTCTGAATCGAGTGCAGAAGTGGCCTCGTCCATAATTAAAATATCAATATCCTTGTATAATTCCCTTGCGATAGAGATGCGTTGCTTTTGTCCGCCACTCAAATTGATTCCATTGTTGCCTAACATGGTATTTCCCTGCTCCGGCAAGCCGGAAATGAAATCATTAATAGCCGCTTTTTTTATTGCTTCGGCATAGCGTATTGTATTTTCCTGGTTTGGTTCGGCCCAAAGGGTAACATTATTAAAAATAGTGTCGCTGAATATCACAGGGTCCTGTGTGATATAACCTACCTTTTGTTGAAAGGAAACCGTATCCATTTCCAACCGGTTAGTTTCGTCCACTTTCATCAGGCCTGAATCCGGTGGTATCAGCCCCGCCAGCATATTTACCAATGAAGTTTTGCCACTGCCGCTTTCCCCTACAAATGCCACCGTTTCATTTTTATTGATCGTGAGGCTTATGTTTCTTAAAACAGTTCTTTCTCCATATTGCAGTGATACTTCCTTCAGCTCAAACTTTAATTTGAAGCCATTCAGGGGGATATTTCCTGCAGTCTCTTTTGTGCTGTCCAGTTCCTGCTGAAATTGAACCATATTTTCAATGGATCCCGAAGCCGCTAAAAAATAATTCCATGCGCCCTGCATTAATAATAATGCAGCCAATGCCCTGTAGAAGAATAGTAAACTGATCAATATCGGCCCTAATGAAGCCCCCAGGAAATGAGCCTGTATTAAAATCACTGCAGACACCACAAAAATCAATAAAGGCTCCCGGGCCCCTGAAACAACGGCGCCGAGTACCCCAATTTTTTTATTGCCTTTTTCCAGTTTCAGCAAACTGGTTTTTAGCCTGGATCCAAAAAACTGCAATAGGCCTGTAGCTTTTAAATACTTGTAATTGCCTACATACTGTATAATAAGACCCTGGAAATCATTGGCATCACTGGTTAATATCCTGGAGGCTTCTTTGGTGCTGTTGTTTAACTTTTTATATACAAAGTTGGTGAGCAACCCACCTATACTTACCAGTATGGCAAACTGGGCATCCACAAAAAATGCAAAACCCATATACACTACCACCAGTATAATCTGTTCAAATGCTTTAAAGTAGGAGCCGAATGCTCTTGACACCCGGTCCACTTCCCCGCTCATGGTATTTTGTATCCGGCCGGCATCAGCAGTAATGAAAGATTTGAAGGAGATGGTATTCAATGAATCCAGCATACGGAGCCGCACTTTCCTGATAAAATACTGTTGGGCTTTTATGGTATATGCGCCACTCCAGAAAGTGGCTACTCCTTTCAGCAAAAAGAAAAAACATAAAAATAACAGTACCGAAACAAGGGTAAGGCTAAAACCGGATGCCTGCAGGTACTCTACGATAAATTTCAGGTTGCCTAATTTTTCTGTATTCACCTCATTGCTGTTGTTTATCATTTGCAACAACGGCAAAAACATAGTAAGCCCAAAGCCATCCAATATGCCCACCAGGATACTTAACCCAACTACAATGAAAACCCGGTACCGGAGATAATGGTAGAAGTAGGCAAAATTTTCGAGGTACTTATAAAGCAGCTTTTTAACCTTATTCACTTTTTTTTCTTTATCAGTTATTGTTCTGTTCAGGCTGCTTTAGCCATTGCCGATAAGGCTTGACAAAAATGATTTTACCCTCGCAAATACCGTTGGCTTTTTCCGGGCATCTTCCATTGTATACCCGTAGCCATAGCCGTAGCTGTAGCCGTAGCCATAGCCATAGCCATAACCCTTTCCATAGCCGTAGCCAAGTACCCGTTTGTTTACGATACCATTAAAAACAATATTAATGTTAGGCAACCCCTTTTTCTGATAAATATCATTTAATAAATTAAGGAATACATAGTTGGTATAATTATGCCTGATAATGTAGATTGTGGCATCAGCAATACCGGCCAGTATTTTGGCATCTGTAACGGCTGCTACCGGAGGGGAATCTATAATGATATAATCGAACCTTTCTTTCAAATAGGCAATGAGTTCAGTTAACCTTGTGCCGGTTAAAAGTTCTGCAGGGTTTGGGGGGATGGGGCCGGAAGGAACCACCCATAAATTTGTAATGGTAGCATGGGGCTTTACAATCTCCTCCTCAGTAGCCTTGCCAATTAAATAATTACTCAGGCCGGGGTCCCTGGCAATGCCCAGCGGTTTGCTGATCTTGGGCTTCCTTAGATCAAATTCAAGTAATACAACTTTGTCCCCGGTAAGGCTCAGGCTGATGGCAGCGTTGATGGCTACAAAACTCTTCCCTTCTTTGGGAATAGAAGAGGTGGTAAGTATTACCTTACATTTTTCATTCGAAACGGCAGTAATGTAATTAATATTGGTCCTTAATTCCCGGAACTGCTCTGCAATCAATGATCGCTTTCCGGCACCTACCACTATAGGAGATAACGGGTCATGGGGCTGAAATATCAATTCTGAAATAACGGGTATGGGTAAGGTGTTTTCTATCTGTGCCCTGAACAGTATCCGTTTGCTGGCAAACTCTTTAAGATAGATATACACCATTACAGTAATAATTGCCAATAAAACTGCGACGGTATAAATTTTCTTAGGCTCCGGGGAAATGATACCCCCGGATTCTGCTCTTTCTATTACCCGGTAATTGGGCACTACAGAGGCTGCGGCAATGGCAGACTCTTCTCTTTTTTGCAACAGGAAGGTATAAATCGCATTTTTAATTGCCTGTTCACGGGTAATATCCAGTAGCAGCCGTTGTTTCACCGGAATTTTATTCAATGAACCAGACATCTGGCTAATCTCAGTTTGCAACTGGGCTTTGCTTGCAGAAAGATTTATTTTAAGGTTTTCAATACTTTTTAAAATACTGGGCTTCAGTTTTTTTATCAGGTCTTCATACACTTCCACCTGGGGATTTTTTTCTCCTGATACCTGTTTTATTTTTTCCAGCTCCGCCTCGCTCATATATAACTGGTTCAGCAAATTAACCAATACCGGATCATTGATACCTAAAGTGGCGGGTATTGCACTGTTTGAGTTATTGCGCTGTGTTACATACCGCTCTATTTCTTTCAGTACAATTTCCTGCACCTGCAATTCACCAAGTTTTCTTAAATTTTCCTTAGACTGTGTTAAGTAGAGTTCGCCCTCTCTTCCTAAATCCACGATCCCCTCTGATGTTTGAAAAGCTTCCAAGTGTTTTTCTACCCCGTTTAATTCATCCGATATCAGCCGCAATCTTTCTTCTAAAAAAATTATTGCATTTCCATAAATACGGCTCTTGTAATCAACCGACGATGATCCATACAGGTAGATTAACGTATCGAGGATAGTTACCCCTCTCGCCGCAACCGCATCGTAGTAGGTTAAATCCAAAATAGAGGATTGTTTTGAAATTGGGGCAACACCTAATGCTCCTTTTAACTGACCGGCGGCGGCGGATACAGGCATTATCGTTAACTGTAATTTATTGGCGTTTGCCTGGCCTTTGTAATTTTTGTTTTTAACCCAGCGGATATTACCGGCCCTGCTTTCAATAAAAGAATCCAATGGAAAAGTAATGCCATCAAAAATCACCGTGTTGCCTTTTAATTCAGCCTCACCGGAAACTGTTGCCTTTACAGAATCGGGGTTTTGCAGTTCAACTTTAAAAGGCAGGTTACCAGCAAGGTACTGGGAGGTTCTCACCAAACCCTGTTGTATATACACCACGTTGAGCTGGAGCCTAGCTGCCAGTTTGGTTAACAGATCCCTTGAAACAAGCACCTGCATTTCCCTCTCTGTTTCAGAAGACAGGTTCCTGGTATCGAGCTTTATTATTTCCTGCAGGTTGGCACTCTTTTGCTGGGTTTCGTCATTAACTATCAGCCTTGCCTTGGCAACATATATGGGCACCTGGTAACGTAAATAGATGCGGGCCCCCACAATCGCAAGGGCAATTGCCAGAATGATCAAAGGCCAGAAAGGCAATATCCTGTACAGGAGCCTTTGTATCTGTTCTCCCTGGTCTGTTGTTTTTTCCTGTAAGCTAAATTCCTGTGGATTGGTTGGCATCAAAAATGGTTGTTTACTTTTTAATATTAATTACTGTAATCAATAATGAAATTCCCACTGCAACTAAAGTAAGATACTGAGGTATCCCTGATCTCGAAATAAATTTTGCTTTTACCGGCTCTACATACACCACATCATTTGTTTTTAAATAGAAATAGGGAGAGTTGAAAATATCCTTTGATAAAAGATTTACCCTGGCAAAGTTTCTTTGCCCGTTTACTTCCCGCACTACCGTAACATTGTCACGTTTACCCAATTCAGTCATATCGCCTGCCATACTTAATGCTTCAAAAATGGTGGTTCGCTCTGTTGGCATATTAAACCTGCCGCTATGGGCAACCTCTCCTAATACAGAAAATGCATAATTCAGAAAACGGATATTCACAATGGGATTTTTTGTATATGCTTTAAATAGTTCAGTAAGGGTTTGTTCCAATTGGATCCTTGTTGCTCCTTCTGCTTTTACTTTCCCGATATACGGTACCTGGATCATCCCATCCGATTCAACGAGGTATCCTACTATTGAATTGGACCCTCCTCCAAATGCACTGGGGTTACCCCCGGTACCTAATCCGCTGCCAGAGTTTAGGGCCATTAAATCTGCTGGGTTACTGCCGCCAACGGTTATCCATAACTGGTCATTTTTTTGAATGGGATTTTCAAATGCTCCCTGCGCATTTTTAATACTGGAAGCGGTGCTGTCGGTTAGGTCATTGAAATAGATTACTTTTTTGGTGGAGGTACAGGATGCTGAAAAAAATACCAGCATGATCAAAACGGCATAAAGTAAACGGCATTTTAAGAATTGGCCCATAACAATTAAAAATTTAAATTGATGTATTTTCAATAACGTAAAGCAAATCGAACCAGTAAGATTAAATCAGAATGTATCTCTGGTCACTCCCGGAATGGTACAAGTCACCTTTTCTATTGTTTAATGACCATTCATGGCTTCGCCTGCCTCAGTCACATTTGCATAAAAGAGTAAAGTGAGCAGGCGAATTTTTAAACCCTTGCCTTTCCTGGATTGCAGACCAACTGTGATTTATAAAACTTAATAATGTAAGAATATTAAACTCCCTGGTATACCCCTTTACAATAAACCTGAAGTGATTTTTCCGGTTAACATCCTTCCACTTTATGATACTTTAGTAAGACCGGAAAAAGTATCGTAATCTGTATCCTGAAACCCTGAGCAAATTAAAGTTGTTTAAACTTATTTTTGATTCTTTTTAGTTTAAGCTTCAGCAATAAAAAAACTTTCAGCGAACTAATTTTTGCCGCAAAAGTACCCCTTTTTTTTAAGGAAACAACCTTATACAGGTTATAATATTGGGCACTTTTCAATAAAGAAATTTGTATTTCAAAACTCGTAACCACCCCTTCAAAATCATACTTAACCGCTGTATCAAAATTCAGTATAAGAAACCATTAGATGTAAATGATAAAGGCGGAACTTTCGGTCCGCCTTTATCACAATGTATCTTCAATTTATTTACCCGAGTGCTACTCTTTTAAATTCGGTTATTTTCAATTCAGCATCTGTACTTTTCAGGTATTCAGCCACGGATTTCGCATTATCTTTTACAAAGGGCTGTGCAAGCAGGGTATTTTCCTTTAAAAATTTGTTTACTTTACCTACAGCTATTTTTTCAGCCATTTCAGCCGGCTTTCCTTCCGCCTTAATTTGCTCTATTGCTATTTCCCTTTCCCGGGCAATTGTTTCGGGTGCAATAGCACTTTCATCAACAGCTAATGGATTCATAGCCGCAATTTGCATTGCAACGTCCCTTCCGGCTTCGGCGGCTGCCTTATTCATTCCAACCAGCACACCCATTCTGTTTGCACCATGTATATAGCTTGCTACAAATTCCGCATCAACCCTTTCAAATTTAATGGCAATTTTTTCGCCAATGGCTGCCAGTTTATCATTTATCAGTTCAGCGATTTTTGTTCCATTAATAGCCACCTCATTTAATTCTTCCACGCTTTTTACGTTATTGCTAATAGCTGCATCTGCAATACTTTTGGTAAACGCAACGAATTCTGCATTTTTACTTACAAAGTCTGTTTCGCAACTTACACATACAATCATACCTGTTTTATTATCGGCAGTAGTTTTAGCGAAAATAACCCCTTCTTTTGCTTCCCTGTCACTGCGTTTTGCGGCTACTTTTTGGCCTTGTTTACGCAGCCAGTCTATTGCGGCTTCAAAATCGCCATTGCTTTCGGTTAATGCTTTCCTGCAATCCAACATTCCCGCGCCGGTAGTTTGGCGTAATTTATTGATATCTGCTGCTGTTACTGTTATACTCATTGTAGTATTCGTTTTACCAAAAACAACTTGTTTATAAAACAAGTTGCCTGGGAATTTTTTTAAATTATTTAATTGATTGGTCAAATCAAACCAGCCATTTGCATTACTTGTTTTGGGCTATTTACCTTGGGCCTGTGCCTCCTGCCGGCCTTCTGCCACCAGCTGCTGGTCCCGGAACCCTGCGTTTTGCCGGAGCAACGCCTCTTGTTCTTTTGTTCCTGTCATCACCGGAATCAACCTTTTGCTCAAAACGTGCCGCTTTAGCTTCTGCTGTTTCATCAGCATCGCTTCCACCTTCATCGTCTGAATCTTTCTCGGCCTGGCGTTCTGCCAATCCTTCCGCAATTGCCGCAGTGATATAATTAACTAAAATGGCAATTGATTTTGTAGCATCATCATTTGCAGGAATGGCAAAATCCACTTTATTGGGATCACAATTAGTATCCACCATACCAAATGTAGTGATGTTCAGACGCCTGGCTTCAGCCAGTGCAATGTGTTCGTGCCCAATGTCAACTAAAAACAATGCAGCCGGGATACGGCTTATCTGAGCGATACCACCCAATACTTTCTCCATTTTTTCTTTGTCGCGGGTCAGCGTAAGGCGTTCTTTTTTGGTAAGATTGTCAATACTTCCGTCATTCAGCATTTTTTCAATGCTCTGCATTTTTTTAACGCTTTTACGAACCGTATTAAAGTTGGTCAGCATTCCACCCAGCCAGCGTTCTGTAACATAAGGCATGTTGATACGCTTTGCACAGTCGGATACTATTTCTTTTGCCTGCTTCTTTGTGGCTACAAACATTATTTTCTTTCCACTTTTTGCAATTGATTTTAACGCTGCAGCGGTTTCGTGTAACCCTTCTACTGTTTTATTCAAATCAATAATGTGGATGCCTTTTTTCTCCGCAAAAATGTAAGGCAGCATTTTTGGATTCCACTTCTTTTTTAAATGTCCAAAGTGTACACCTGCATCAAGTAGCTGCTGTTGTAAGGAAGTATTATTTTCCATTGTATTTATAGCTTTTAGCTGTTGGCTGTTAGCCGTTAGCGTTTAAAAAATGTAATTATCCTGCTGTACTTTGCTAATAGCTTAAGGCTAAAAGCTGACAGCTTGCTTGTATTAACGTTTGCTGAACTGGAAGCTTCTTCTTGCTTTCTTACGCCCTGGTTTTTTACGCTCTACAGAACGTGGGTCTCTTTTTAAGAGTCCTGCTGCCTTTAATGCCGGGCGGTAATCTGCGCTTACTTCAAGTAAGGCACGGGCTATTCCCAGTTTTGTAGCTTCGGCCTGGCCCTTAACACCACCTCCTTGTGCATTTACTATGATATCAAACTTATCTGAAGCTTCTGCTGTTCTCAATGGAGCTTCTACCTGGTTTTGCAAATAAACCAGCGGAAAATAAGTCTTATAGTCTTTTCCGTTAACCGTTATTTTACCATCGCCCTTGCTTAAGAAAACACGGGTTACTGCTTCTTTCCTGCGGCCAACTGCATTTTTTTGTTTTTCCATTTTTATTTTAGCTTTTAGCTTTTAGCCGTTAGCCGTTAGCTGATGGCTAATGGCTTGAGGCTAATGGGCTGTATTTTTAAAATTTTAATTCTTTTGGTTGCTGTGCCCCGTGAGGATGTGCAGCACCGGTATATACAAATAATTTTTTGTACATCTTTCTACCCAACCTGTTTTTAGGCAGCATCCCTTTTATAGCCCTTTCGATAATTACTTCCGGCCTGCGTTTTAAAAGGTCTTTTGCTACTTCTTCCTTGCGTCCACCGGGGTATCCGCTAAAGTTGTCATAGATCTTTTCATCCATTTTATTACCGGTCAGCTTTATCTTCTCGCAATTGGTTACAATTACAAAATCTCCACAATCAACATGGGGAGTATAATACGCCTTGTTCTTTCCACGAAGAACTGATGCAATTTTAGAACACATACGGCCAACGGTTTGATTAGTACCATCAATCACATACCAGTTGTGAATAACGGTAGCCTCGTTCGCATGTTTTGTGGTGAAATGTAGTTTACTCATTGTATAATCTTTTAAGTGATGTACCCGCTATCCCGGGTACTTATTTATTTTGGACGGCGAAGGTAACGGGATAAGCATTCATTTCCTACAAAAAGAGCAACTATTTTTATAGCACCTCCATAAAACATTGATTACCAGATAAAATTTTGACAATATTTATTTTTACCAGCCATTCAGGGAACAGCGTAAAGGGGTACAATTTATCTCCTACCGATTGACCATACCATTTTTATTGGCTACTGCTTATACTGCCGGGTAATAAAAAGGCCGGTCACCAGACCAGCCTTTTATAGAATTCTACTATGCTTATTTTAATTTATCGTTACCGTTTGGGCATTTTCGTCTAAAACAATAGTATAACTGCCAGCGGTAGAAGGTGTTTTAAAATTAGAGCCTCCTTCCCATTTAATAGCACGCACAACACCTGTTGTCTGGCCTCCGCCGCTATTATCTTCGTAGTCAAAAGCTCCCCAGGCACTCCCTGCCAAAAATTTGATGTCTTTATTTGCCTTTAAGTTAATAGCTATGGTCCATACTCCATTTCCCATATAGGTCATTTGTGGAGAAGTACCCGGATCCCAATCGTTAACTCCAGCCTGGTTAATGCCATCTCCCACCACTCTCATTTCGGCACCAGGGCTTATGAAATATTTAATATTATCCCTGTCGCGGCCATCCCAAATAACCCTGTACCTTCCGGCAGTGGTAATATCAGGAAAGTTAGGACCATTTATTCCTAATGTGCTGCCATCTCCGCCAGTAGCGCCATAGCTTCTTGTTTCAAATACCTCGTTTGTACTGCTACCTCCATTCCAGCTATCGTTGTCTATTAATTTCCAGCCACCGGTTGTAAAATCTGTTAATCCAACAAAGAGGTTAGTTCCGGAATTACCCAAAGCATAGTTGGGGAACACACCCGGAGGGTTCCAACCTGCACCTGTAGCTCCTCCTACAAATCCCATCCTTCCTTCCCTGATATCATATTTCATAGTTGAGGCATTAATGGTAATGCGATAAAATCCAGAGACTGGTACAGTAAAGTTTGAACCACCATTTAGCGTTAAATCACCAGCTCCATTTCCGCCATAATTAATATCCCATGCCCTTCCCTGGGTAAATTTAAATTCGAGGCCGGCAGGCATATAGATGTACATGTAATACATATCATTTAATAAGCCCGGACGCAGATCCCTTATAAATTCAGGAGCTGTTGGAGGATCCCAGTCGTTGCCATTGCCGGTGGAGGATTGATAGCCTCCGGGCATGTAAAAACGCCTTACCGGGAAATAAGTTTGTACGGTTAACAGGAAGATATTTGAATACGCAACTGCACCCGATGCTGTAACTGCCTTGATGCGGAATTCCATCTGTCCCGATGTGCCCCCTGATATTCCCAAATTTATAGCTGCCTCATTTAATTGCCCCTGGGTTAATGATTTAGTGAAAGGGTTTAATGCATCAAGGCTTATATCCAATGGCGAAACAAAGCCCTTTCCTGAAGAATCATATTGAAAAGTGTAGGTTGTGCCACCATTATATCCTGTAAATGAGCGGGACCATGAAAAGTCTATTGCATTACTTGCAGCACCGCTTAAGGCGCAAACCACAGAAGTAGCGGAGCCGGCTAATACGGAAGGGTCAGCAAATGGAGCTGCGGTTATTTTAACCAGGTTACTTACATACCGTTCGTTATTATTAGCGTAAGAGGAAATAAGCCTTACATCAAAACTTTTTGCAACGCCTAATTGAACACCGTAACCCAGCAGTATGGCGTTTAAATCACGCCCTGTTAAAGAAGTATTTAATGTTCCATGCACTGTTTTAGATGCAGGGTTGGCAAAACTTCCGCCAGCAGTGTCAATTTCCAACACATACTTGGTAGTAGCTGAATCATTGGCATACTTTGGATTTGTCCAGGTAAACTTTGCGATATTGTTATTTGAGTCGGCAAGTGTTGTCGAAATAACAGCTGTGGATGTACTCAGCACGGAAGAAACGCCTAATTGATATAACGGCAGTGGATCTGATTTATGTAAATTATCCACTTTACTGCAAGCAGCAAGAAAACCAACCAGGGTTGTTGCAGCGAGTATTAATTTTGAAATATTTTTCATTTGTATAATTTTAAATGCTCGTTAAAGTTTTTCTGTTTTGTACTTCCCAGTAATAAAATTCAACGTTACTTTATATCTGCCGGCAAGTGCCGGGGTAGGGATAGCATCAGGGTCACTTCCTCCTCCTGGATTAAGGCCTAATAGGCCGCCGGATCCATCACCGTTACCTCCACCTGATTTTAAACCATATTGTGGTTGCCAATTGTTAAGGTTGCTAAGAAATTTGTAGAATTTTCCGGGTGTAAAATTCATGGTTATATTATACTCCGTAATTGAAACCTTTGTACATTTTTGATTAGCGGGAGGAGCGTTTGTCCAATCACTTGGCACACCGTTACCGGTAATATACAGTTCGCCACTAGCCGGAATAGGTAAAGCAACATCCAAAAACGGGGTAATCACAACTTTAATTACATTTGAATACAATGGAACAGAGCCGCTCTCCAGGGATGATTTCATCCTGAATTCCATGTGATGGGGCATATAATTCTGCAAGCCCAGTTTATTCAAATAACTGTTTACTTCTTTTACTGTAAGATCAACCCTTAATGCGCTGTTAAGAATGGATACTTCCTGAATATCCGGGCTGGTAAAATTAGAATTTGTGGTATCTACCTGCAAGGTGTAACTCACATCATGCGAATTTACCCCGGTATTGAATTTATAATCAGGGTTTGTCCAGGTAAATGTCATTATCAACCTGGATTTTTGGGAACTGTCTAAAATCAAATCCGCTGTAGACGAGGCAGCAAGCACCGGGGCTGTTCCTCCTTCGAAGTTTATTTTGTTTTCTTCTTTTTTACAGGAGAATAAGAAAGTTGTAAATAAGCAGGAAACCAAAAAAAGTTTTATTACATTTTTCATATCAATCATTTTTAAATTTTAATATTAATACCCCGGATTTTGTGACAGGTTAGTATTAGCAATTAAGTTGGATGCAGGTATTGCAAACAAATTATATTTGGAATCAACGGCAGAGCCTGAAGACACTCCACCTTTCCATGGCCATACATAAGTGCCGGTAGTGAGCAGGCCATAGCGGATTAAATCTGTTCTGCGATGTCCTTCCCAATATAATTCTCTTGCCCGCTCATCTAAAATGAACTGGAGGTTTAAATCACTGGGGTTCACCTGGCCCTGGTTAATGGTACCATAGGCCCTTGCTCTTATTTTATTAATATATTCCAATGCAAGGATTAAGTTACCCCCTGAAGATGCACCGCCACGAAGTGCTGCCTCTGCATAAATCAAATACATTTCTGAAAGCCGGAAAACAGGGAAATCCACATCCGAAAAAGTGCCTGACGGGTCTGAAATAGAACCACCATCAGACCGGATATTTACATATTTTTTTACATGGGGCCCGGTACCAAAATCAGCAATATCGGTAATTCTTAACTGGGCGTCGCTTGTACCATAAAGGGATGTTGTAAACAATGCCCGTTGATCTGTTGCCCCAGTTCTGTCTTCAAATTTGTTTACCAGTTCGGAAGTTGCCCTATAGCCATTCCATCCGCCACTTACGCCGTAATCATTGTGGTCATCACCGGAAGCGCAATGAACAAAGAAAGTGGTATTGCCATACCCTGTGGTTTTTAACCCATCGCAGTTGATTGCATAAATAAATTCATCCTTCGCCTTATCATTATCTGCCATAAACATCCTTGAATATCCGGGGTATAAACTGTACCCTCCATTAATTACTTTGGAAGAGTAGGTAACGGCGTCTTTATACACAGCATCAGTTGTATCGATATATACTTTAGCATTCAGATACACCCTGGCCAGTAAAGCCCATGCAGCACCCTGGTCTACCCGGCCGTATTCAATTGTTTTTACCGGAGCCAGGTCATTTTCAATTTCTTTTAACTGACCCACGATATAATAAAACAGCTCTTTCCGTGAAACCTCCCTTGGCAATACTGCCCCAATTTTGTTTTCATCGGTAATAAACGTAGACTTTCCAAAAAGATCCATCATCACCCAATAATTAAAGGCACGCAAAAATTTTACTTCAGCTACCGTTTTTTTTATTTCTGATGCATCCGCACCGGTAATGCCTCTTTCGCTTAATTTGGCATCTGTACTTTCCCTTAAATATTCATTAATCAGGGTAACGTTGTAAATGGGCCTTGCGTAAATCCCTTTCAGGAAAGGATCTTCAGCGTTCCATTTTAAATTATGAAAATCTTTTATGGTCTGGTCATTCCAGGCAACTACAGCTTCATCCGTTGGTAATTCCTGACAATTAAAGAACATACGGATAAAGGGGATTTGAGCACCCTCATCCAGGCCGCCACTAATATCTGCAGAACCTGCCGGGCCTGTATTACCAGAGGTAGCCATTGTTCCGTAAATTTTGGCCAATACACTTTTGTAACCTGCGGCTGAAGAATATGTCTTCTCCGGCGTTAAATCATTTTGAGGAAACAAATCCAGTTTTTTTGCACAGGAACTTGCAACAACCGTTACAATCAATGTGATCAATGAGCATCTTACTATCCTATTTTTCATAAAAACTAATTTTTTAAAAATTAAAAATCTAAATTAAATCCGAGTGAAAATACCCTTGGCCTAGGATAAATTGTATTATCAACCTGGGAATCGCCTGAGTTTTCAGGATCTAATCCTTTGTATTTGGTAATTACAAAAACATTCTGAACACTACCGGCAATACGCAAACTGGCTTTATTATTTAAAACTTTGCCAACGGTATAGCCGATATTGATATTATCCAGTCTGAAAAAAGAAGCGTTTTCTACATAATAATCTGACAAATACTGGTTATTACTAAACTTAGTTTCCAGGTAATTACGGGAAACATTGCTGATGAAATTAAGCGGGTTTTTAGCTGCCCTTAATACGCCTGCATTTGAGAAATAGTTGTTATACATATAATTTCCGATAGAGCCGTGTGCAGCCAGGCCTAAGGTAAATGGCCCGTAAGCAAACTGGGTATTGATGCCAAACAAGAAATCAGCTGCCGGCTTTTTGTAAAAATACCTGTCGCTTTCATTAATAATACCATCACGGTTCAAATCTTCATATAATCCTTCAATAGGATTTCCTGTGGCATTATCATACACCTGCTTGTAAACAAAAAAGGTATACGGTGAATGACCCACCAGTTGCCTTCCGATATTATTTCCGGTACCCCCTGATATTCCACTTGTTTCAATTCCTTTAAAGTTTGGATCATTTCGCTTTAGCAGGTTGGTGATTTTGCTGTTATTATAGGTTACGTTAAATCCAAAATCCCAGGTAAATTTTCCTCTTTTTACGGGTGTAGTGTTAAGGGTGAATTCTACCCCTTTGTTTTCCACATTACCTACGTTGGTTAAAATTTGAATATCAAAGTTGCCGCCTGCAGCAACCGGTACCACACTTAAAAGGTCTTTGGTTTTCTTTCTGTATACTTCTACCGAACCTGAAATCCTGTTATTCAGGAATCCGAAATCTAACCCGATGTTCTCTGTGGTTGTAGTCTCCCATTTTAAATCCGGATCATAGGCTCCCGGGCGCAGAAAACTGTAAAAAGTATTTCCAAATTGATATTGGGCAGAAATATTACTCCTGGAATAAACCGGAAGGTATCCATAATTACCAATTCCATCCTGTTGGCCGGTAATACCCCATCCTGCCCTTAACTTTAATTCGCTTATTGATGAGCCTGAACCGAAGAACTCTTCTCTCAATTTCCATGCTGCTGCAAATGCAGGAAAATAACCCACCCTGTTGGCTTCAGCAAATTTAGAACTGGCATCACGGCGTATGGAAGCTGTTAATAAATATTTATTATTTACCGTTAAGTTTAACCTGCCCAAATAAGATTCGAGCCTGTTTTGCTGCTTATCAGTTGGAAAGGTGGGTGCAGTTCCGGGTAATTCAGTGAGTGCAGCAGAATAACTGGCATAATTGTAAACATCAGTGGTAAAATCCTGGTAGGTATGGCCAGCCAACACATCCACTTTGGTATTAATTGATTTGATGTCTTTGCTATAGAACAATGAGGTCTCAATTAATTGATTTTCTTTATACTGGGCATAATGGTTAAATCTTCCTAAAGAAGTGATCACCGTTTGCTGCACATCATTAATTTTTACTGATTTGCTTTGCACCTCAGTTACCAGGTCAGGGCTTCTGATATCATCGCCTTTTCCAAAAGCATGATCCTGTGCTAAATTGACCAGCACATGCAGATCTGGGAAAAAATGAAGCTTATAGTCTAACTGGATATTGCCGATAAAACGATTTACCC
>JAYVUL010000311.1:0-12743 GCA_043787935.1 Chitinophagaceae bacterium
TTCGCTTGGTGCTGCTTCCAAAACCTCATTTAAAGCCGGTGGTTTTCAACTGGCACAAAGCCTGATCGGTGTACACCTTTCAAAAGCGTTCAAATTATTGGAAGGAGCCAACGTTGCCTTAGGTACAGAGTTCCGCCAGGACCAATATAAAATATTTGCCGGTGAAATAGGTTCCTACAAACAGTATCCCAATGCGAATGACGCTCCGGGAGGCTCACAGGGTTTCCCGGGTTTTCAGCCAGCGGATGAAACAAATAAACAAAGGACCAACTGGGGTGCTTATGCTGATGGTGAATTGGATGTTACCAAAACCTGGATGTTCAGTACTGCGGTAAGGATTGAAAAGTACAGCGATTTTGGCTGGACTGCCAACTGGAAACTGGCTTCCCGTTTAAAATTCTCAGATAAGTTTGCCGTAAGGGGTTCCGTCAGTACCGGTTTCAGGGCACCTTCATTACCACAAATTAATTTCAGCAATACCTTTACCAATGTGGCCGCAGGCGTAACTTCTGAAGTAGTGATTGCACCAAACTCCGGCTCCCTGGCAAAGCAGGTAGGTATCCCTGCATTAAAGCAGGAAACATCGTTTAATGGTAGTTTAGGGTTTACCGCCAAACCGGTACGCAACCTTACGCTTACAATAGACGCCTACAAAGTGAATATCAAGGACAGGGTTGTACTGACCGGGTATTTCGACAAGACCGATGATGTAATAGGCAGCCTCCTCCAGGATCTGCATATTGGTTCAGCACAGTTTTTTACCAATGCAGTAGATACCAAAACGACCGGTCTTGATATCATTGCCACCTATGGAATGAAATTAGGTAAAGGCAGGTTGAATACAACTTTTGCTGCTAACTTTAATTCACTTGAAATAAGCGCTGTAAAAACTGTTCCACAACTGGCAGGCAAAGAAGACATCTATTTTTCACCCAGGGAAAAATATTTTTTACAGGCATCCGCCCCAAAACATAAACTGAGCTTTAATTTTGAATACAAGATCAATAAGTTTTCTACCAATTTAAGGTTTACCAATTTTGCAGCCATTGAATTAATTGATTATGATCCAAAATTGGAACAGTTTAAAGCAAGGACAGTTACAGACCTGTCTTTCTCTTATTCAGCCAGTGAAAAAGTAACGGTTACCCTTGGTGGCGCCAATATATTTGATGTGTATCCTGAATACCGTGCTGATCCGGGCTTAACTGAAACCGGCAGCAGGTTTGAAGCAATACAAATGGGCATGGGTGGTGCCATGTATTTTGCAAAAGTGGGGATGAGATTTTAATACAGCAATGTACAAATACAGCAAAGGTCATGGCTCAAAACCATGACCTTTGCTTTTTTAGCAACCAGTAAAACAATTATTATTTCCCCCAGCCCCACTTCAAAAAATCGGGGAAGGCCCTTGCCCAGGTAGGCACATTGTGTTTGCCATCCTGCAGTTCCAGGTATTCAATATCACTGTCGGCATATCCATGCTTCTTCAGTTCTGCAATTAAACTGATGGTATCATCTATCGCATCAATGATTCCATTGTTGTTCCGGTCTGCCGTTTCATCCTGTGTGCCCACTTCAAAGAAGAATTTCAGCCAGGGGTAATGACCTCCTTCCCTTATCATCCGGTGCATAATCCTGTTTTGCTCCTCATCAAAATCTTCCGCCTCCTGGGCTTTGTCGCGCCACCAAAAGGACCCGCTGAAAGCCCCAACCTTACTAAAGTCTGAAGGATTGTTCCATACAATATCCAATGCACTGAGGCCACCCAGGGAAAAACCTGCAAATGATTTTTCTTTAAATGATGGCACATGGTATTTCTTCCTGATGAAAGGGATCAGTTCTTTCATTACAAATTGTGTGTACAGGTCTGCTTTTGCACCACGGCCCTTATAATCCAGTATCTGTGCAGTACCATATTCGTTCTTCCTGTCTTCAGAGCAATGCAACCCCACACACAGCAATGGGGTCAATTCATCATGGTGATTGAGGGTATCCAGGATTTTTTCAAACTTCATGGTCACCAGGTCCTGGCCGTCATTGATCAGCAACAGGCTCATCCGGGAAGGCTCATGTACATTAATCGGCAGGTAAAAATCTGTTTTAACTTCCCTGTGCAAGAATTTTGAGTGAATGATGTGGTGTTCTACAGAAATCGTGGCAATCTTGTGTTGAAGCATATTTTCAAAATTAGGAAAAGTTGAATACAGTTTCAGTGCTTGTTTAGGGCTGTTGATAACGTACTGCAGATTAAAACGCAGATTAGCAGGAAACATTTTACCATAACCGAATTTATATTTGGAAAATAGATGGTATGAAAATATATTTGAACAACAGCAAAAACATTCTCATCAATTTTACAATTTTACAAGTATGAAAAAAATAGGGATACTCCATGGAAAGGAAAGAAGTTTTCCGGAAGCTTTTGTAGCCAGGGTAAACAGTAAAAATATTGAAGGCATCATCGCCGAGCCGGTATATATTGAAAAAGTAGTGCAGGGTGAAAGCAGCGGGTATGCCGTGATCATTGACCGGATTTCGCAGGATATACCCTTTTACAGGGCTTTCCTCAAAAATGCCGCTTTGTGCGGTACAGCTGTTATCAACAACCCATTCTGGTGGAGTGCAGATGAAAAATTCTTCAACAACTGCCTGTCAACAAAAATAGATGTACCGGTTCCCAAAACGGTTATCCTTCCATCGAGAGACCTGCCTGTGGATACTACTGCCGAATCGTTCAGCAATTTATCCTACCCGTTGGACTGGGGTGGTATTTTTAATTACATCGGTTTTCCTGCCTACATGAAACCCTTTGCCGGCGGAGGCTGGAAGAGTGTGTACAAACTAACCGGCATTGATGATTTTTTTGAAAAACATGCAGAAACAGGTGAACTGGTGATGATGCTGCAGGAAGAAATTATTTTTGAAGAGTATTACCGCTGTTACTGCATTGGCGGCAAATACGTTCGCATCATGAGCTATGAGCCCCGTAACCCACACCACCTGAGGTATGTTGCCGATTTTAAACCTTCCGAAGAAAAATTAAAAATGATGACAGACCTGGTATTGCGCATCAATCATTACCTGGGGTATGATTTTAATACCGTAGAACTGGCACTGAGGGATGGCGTGCCTTACGCAATAGATTTCTGTAACCCCGCACCGGATGCAGAAAGAAGCAGTGTGGGGGAAGAAAACTTTGAATGGGTGGTGGAAACAGCTGCAAACTATGCCATTGAAAAAGCACAGGAAAATGTAGACGGTGCTGATAACCTTACCTGGGGTGAGTATATCAAGAGAAGCGCTGCGAAGCAATCGTTGGTTTAATTGATAATTGATAATGCCCGCCTGAATAGCATTCCGGCAGGGGTTAATTGAAAATTCTTTTAACCCCGGGCAGCTTTTCAAATAGTATTACTCCTGTAATTTGAAAAAATTATCAAGGATCAATTTTTAAATTATCAATTAAAAACATGGGAAACATTTCATACAAAAATTTTACTATCGGCGTAGAGGAAGAGTACATGGTGATTGATCCTGTAACCAGGGAACTGAAAAGCCATGAACAGAAAATTGTTCAGGAAGGGCAGAAAATCATTAAAGATAAAGTAAAGGCCGAAATGCACCAGGCAGTAGTGGAAGTAGGCACCGATATTTGCCAGGATGTGGACGAAGCATTTATAGACGTGTCCACATTGCGCAAAACCATCAGCGGCATCGGCGAAAGCCTTGGGCTTAAGCTGGGGGCTTCCGGCACCCACCCCTTCAGCCACTGGGAAAGCCAGTTAATTACAGACCATGTACGATACAGCGAAATTGTAAATGAATTGCAGGAGGCCGCCAGAAGCAACCTCATCTTCGGCCTGCATGTACATGTGGGTATGGAAAACAGGGAGCTGGCAATACATATCGCCAACTCTGCCCGGTATTTTTTACCGCATGTCTATGCACTCAGCACCAACTCCCCCTTCTGGGAAGGAAGGATGACAGGATATAAATCTTTCCGGACCAAAGTATTTGATAAGTTCCCCCGTACCGGCATACCCGATTATTTTGAAAGTATTGAAGCGTATGAAAATTATGTAAAGCTGCTCGTTAAGACCAACTGTATCGACAATGCAAAAAAAATATGGTGGGACCTGAGGGTGCACCCTTTCTTTAATACCGTTGAGTTCCGCATTTGCGATATCCCGATGACAGTGCAGGAAACCATCGCCATTGCAGCATTGTTCCAGGCGCTGTGTGCCAAACTGTATAAATTGAAAAGCCAGAACCTTAACTTCATGATGTACTCACGGGCATTGTTAAACGAAAATAAATGGAGAGCAAGCCGTTACGGGATAGATGGCAGCATGATTGACTTTGGTAAAGAGAGCGAAGTAAATACCCGGGTGCTGATATATGAACTGCTGGATTTTGTGGATGATGTGGTACCCCATCTCGGCAGCAGGCACGCCATTAACCATGTACATAAAATGCTGGAGGAAGGCACCGGTGCAGACCGGCAGCTGAAAGTATTTGAACAAACCAAAAGCCTGGTTGATGTGGTTGATTATATCCATGGCAATTTTCTGACCGGCGTATAGCCTGTTACTAAAAATTATTATAAAGAAAGCCCCGGTAATTTTTTACCGGGGCTTTCGTTGCCGAAATAATTCTTCAGTAGTCATTAAGCCATTTTTTCAATACTGGTTGCTGCAAAAAGAAACCTGGTTTTTTTAACGAATCTATAAGAAGGGAAGCCAGAGTTTAAGTGTAAATTTATGCATGTAAACCAGTTATTTTTCCTTTCGTCCATTGATCTGATATCACTGAAATGT
Source organism: Chitinophagaceae bacterium (assembly GCA_043787935.1). Taxonomy (GTDB): domain Bacteria; phylum Bacteroidota; class Bacteroidia; order Chitinophagales; family Chitinophagaceae; genus Ferruginibacter. The sequence goes on from JAYVUL010000311.1 coordinate 4,818, forward strand.
ACTTTACATAAACTCACCCCGGTAAGTTGTAGGTACATTTCATCTTTTTTTATACCTCTTACTTCTCCATTAAGGAAATACATCCAACAGCGCTCAAAATTTTATAGGGTAAGTCGTTCCCATTATTTCTTTTCCACCCCCATAGCAACTGCCCTGTCAATTTTATGGCCCGCCACCTGTTTCACCTTCCACCTCCCGGCGATTTACAGCGCCATGCAGTTTGCAGGTGCTGCTTCCAAAGCCGGTGCAACCGGCAATAATATTGAAACCACCCCAACCCTTTTACATATTCCTACCACTACCTGGACAAAATCATTACCCTTACAGTTGTACCAGATCGTATTTAACTGCATGCAGGATCATGCCTATCCTGCTTTTCACTTTTAGTTTATCGAATACAGTGTCCCGGTAGCCATCAATTGTTCTTGGGCTTAAATGCATTTTAGCAGCAATTTCATTATAGGTAATATCGGTGCAGGCCAGCTCCAGGAAAGCTCTTTCCTTTTCCGACATCAGGTTCAAATCTTCCCGTTTAAAATTTGGCTGCCCTATTTCCTGCTGCAGGGAATGCACCAGTTTACCGGTAATAAAATCCGTATAATAATACCCTTTGTTCATAATTGCCTGCAGGGCTTCTCCCAACTCTGTCGGCTCTACGTCTTTGCTTAAATATCCCCTCACACCCAACTTAAGCATCCGTACAATACTATCCTCATTCTCCACCATACTTACCACCAGTATTTTTATTTGAGGATAAAATTTTTTCAGCCATTGCACGGATAAAAAACCATCCATACCAGGCATATTAATATCCATCAGGATAATATCCGGCAGGTTATTCTTTTTTAATTTGCGCTGCATGTCGTTCCCGTCATCCGCCTCAAATAAAATTTCATAATTACTGCCCACCATTTCAATAAGGGTTATCAGCCCTTTACGGAACAGGGTATGATCTTCTACCAGGGCAAGCCTGGTAATTATTTTTTCAGGCATAAGCATTTTATTTATAGTGGCAGTGCAATCGAAATATTGGTTCCTTTACCAATAGTGCTGCTGATGCTGAGCTTTGCTTTAATGAGGCTGGCCCTGTTGTGCAGGTTGCTGAGGCCTGCGCCACCGTTATTCAATTCGGTATTTACAGCAAAGCCATCTCCATCATCTTTCAACGCTAATATAAATAAATTATCTGTTATGCCCGCAGTAACATCAATATGCTTTGCATTACTGTGCTTTACCATATTGTTAAGCACCTCCTGTACCATGCGGAAAAGGATCACCGAGGTATCGTTGCCTATAGCAGGGATATTTTCCTGCACTGAAAAGCTGGCTGCAAACTGCCCGGTTTTGTTCAGGCGGTCCACCTCGGTTTCAATTGCTTTAAGCAGGCCTTTTTGTATGATCCTGTCTCCGCCCAGGCTTACGGATAATGATTTGATGTCTGTTATTAACTGGCGGGTCAGCTCCCTGGTATTCTCAATTTTAGCAGTTGCTTTTTGCAGGTCGTTCAACTGAAGGGTGTTCAGATTTATTTTTATGAGGCTGGCCACCTGGCCCAGGTTATCATGCAGTTCCTTGCCAATATACTGCAGTGTTTGCTCCCTTATTTCCAATTGCGAAGCAAGTAAGGTATTTTTAAATGCCGCCTTGTCTACCAGGTGATTTTTCTTGCGCTGCAGGTAAAGGAACAAGGCATAAATAATTATACCAATCAGTATAAAAACAAAGGCGCTGGTAATGATTACTGCATAATATATCTCTTCTTTTTTATCAAACATATAAGGCCGATATTAATTAGCGTATATAAACAGATGTTTAATGGTTTGTTGATGATCCCAAAAAGTTGCAGCGCTTTATCCGGGTCCATGGATAAGAGCTTTGTATAAACACAGTTATAAAAAAAAGTCCCCCCCTCAAATATCAAAATACCAAGGGCAATCCATAGATCCGGGTTTGAAAAAACACTTTCGGCTTCTACCACTTCCAGGTTAAATAACAGTATCGTGCAAAATATAACCAGCAACAGCCCTTCTGTACTGATATTTATCCCCGGAAAATCCTGGAACCGGTAAAAAAAACGGGAAAGAAGCAGGCTGAAAATAATAAACAGCGGTATAGTAACGACAATGATCTTCCCGATTATTTTTATATTGATCGCCCGCCTGAGGTATAACGCTAAAAGCGCATACTCTACAGGTACAAAAGAGTGATACATCCACACAAAAGAAAGGCCTTTCAAAATTGACAACTGGGCATACAATTCAACCAGTTGTGTAAAGATCAAAACCAGCAGTAACGTCAAATATCTTTTGTAGCCATTATAAACAGCCACAAAAGATAATACGATTGACAATACAATTAAACTGTAATATGTAACCAGGTATATGCCCATAGATCCGGTTTATCAAAAATTGTCCGGCCATGCATAGCCCCCCAATATATAAGTTTCCATACCGGAAGCTTTCGTAAAAGTTCTGGGCGGAGGTGGAAATGAATATTCACTCAGCAATGATGTTGTTTCTATGCCAAAAATGTTGTCCACGATGTTAGCAGCCTTATCCGTTTCAAATGTATAGCCAAGGTCTTTCCCATCCTTGTCAACACCCACCATTACAAACGACAAAATTTCTCCGGGCTCTCCCTCTGCTGCCGCTTCATTTGGCTTTGTGCACAAATAATATCTTACCCCCTCACAACCTGGCTGGCTGATCGTTTTCAACAATACATTTTTATCGACTGTAATCGCCCTTGATTGTAACAATAAATTGATCAGCCATTTTTCATTTTCAATAACATTTTCGGGTTTGCCGGGCATGGAAGCCAATTTATCAAACAGGCATTTTACCAGGTAGACGGCCAGGTTGGCATCTATAGGTATACCAGCTATGGCAGGCTGCTCCATATCAGGCAGGTAAAAACTGTTGCCTGTTTCTGTAATGTCTACAGTGCCTTCTTTAACCGGCTCTTTTTCATCGGGTAACTTTCCATTGGCATCAAGGTTAAGTTTCTTGCCCGGGGTTGACCATTTAATGGTGGTTTGTTGTGGCATAATAAAATAGTTTACGTTTTAATAATATTATCAAGCTACTCCCTTGTTTTCAATTGAACAAATGATGTTGTAAAATACCGTTACATTATGTATTAAAAAGGGTGAAATCACCCTTTAGGAAAAAGGTGTTTCTCCGGTCAGGATTTCAAAAATAATACTATCCTTAAATCAACTGAACAATTGTTTTGCATTTACGCTTACAATACATTATTTTGGTAATAATATTGATATCGCCAAACACAATGTATTGCAGTTGAGGAAATAATATTATCCCGGCAATTATTCCACGGTACCGGGTATACGTTTTACTTCTTTTGCCAATAGTGATACCAGGCGGTAAAAATATTTTTCGGCATACCGCTCTCACCACAGAAAAATAAACAGCATCACTGCCCTAACCGGCGGTATCAGCAATACCCAATTGTAATACATGCTTAAAAATTTCTTTTCTATCAGCAAAAACCAGGTGGCCGTATTAACCACACTGGTGGTACTTATTATGCTGGCATCCGTTTATTTCTTTATTTATTTGCCTGCCAATGAAAAAACCCTGCAGGCCCAAAGGTTCAGGGCATTGCAAAATATTGACCGTAATATTCATGCAAAAATTGAAAACAGCGTAGCCTTACTGAATAACCTGTTAACTGAATATCAAACGGGTAATGCAGGAAAAAGGGATACCCTGAAAAAGTATATTGAAGGGTACTCCAAAACTAATTTTACCCTGCTGCAGGCAGATTCAGAAAGCTATAAAAAAGGCGATTCTGCCGAAAACAGTTTAGACAGCGGCTACCAGATAACTGTAAACAACAATACCAAGCAAATCACCCTTTTCTTAGTAAAGCAAAATCTAAGTGATAAAGAAACCAGCAGTTCCCGCATAGGGATGGTATTTAGCTTTGAACAATTTATCAAGCTCCTGCTGCCCAAAAATGTTTTTGATGAGTATATCGTATTCAGTCAATCCAAACCGGTATATGAAACTTTTCCCTCAGGCATCAGTTATCCCGGCAACGATTCCCTGTTCATTGTAAAAAAGGAAACCAGCACTACACCTGTTATTAATCAGAATGTCAGCGGAACCGATTACAAAATTTTCCTGCACCCGGTATCCCTTGCGGCTGGCAGTGAATGGATGATTAGCGGGTTGCTTACCAATACCAGGTACCAGCACGAAAAAAACGAATTACCAACAACAATAATATTGCTGCTGGTCACTATCCTGCTGATTATCCTCGTAACCTTTCCACTGATAAAGCTATACCAGATGGGAAGTAAAGACAGGCTTACCAAAACGGATGGCATTTCTTCCATTTTTATTTCCATGCTCCTGATGTCTTTGTTATTTTTTGTGTTTTTTAAATACAACCTGCCATTACGATCCGGGAAAATAAAAGACTCAAAAGCAATTTTAGCCAACAGTATCAGCAAAGCATTCAATAACGAAATGGAATCCCTGTATAAAAAGATCAATGTCTTTGATTCATTGATAAAGAAAGAATATACCCTACAAAAGGGCATCCCAATAAATGCAGACCGGACATCAATAGCATTACTAAAAAAATCAAATCAAAATACAGGTACCGATTCACTCATTGCAGCTACCTGCGAAGGCTCCGGCATTAAACAGGCTTTCTGGCTCAATAGTGCCGGGCGTGAACTTATTAACTGGACAACAGACAAAGCCAATGCACCGCATGGTTATTTTCCCTACAGGGAATATTTCATCAATATCATCAACAACAGGCCCTATTTGTTAAACCGCAATGTGGCAAAAAAATATTACATAGACCAGGTAATTTCCTGGACCAGCGGGTCCTTCACTTCAGTAGTTTCCATACCCTCCCGGCTGTCGAACGACAACAGCCACGCGGTGGCTGCCCTATCAGTAAATATCCAAAGCCTTGATTCGGTAATATTGCCGGCAGGCTACCTTTTTGCCGTTGTTGATAGATTGGGCAGGGTATTGTACCATTCAGAAAAATACAGGAACTTAAATGAAAACCTGCTGGAAGAATTTTCTGATAAAACCCATTTACAAAGCTGTCTCCAGGCCAAGACCGGCGACGTTTTCAGCACAAAATATTCCGGGAAAAAATATACTGTACTGGTGCAGCCCCTGGCTGAACTTCCCTATTCAATGGTAATTTTTGAAGACACCGCTTTTAAAGAAACAAGGGATGCTGAAATTTACAGTTTCACCATTTCCATGCTGGTACTCTTTTTTGCCTTCCTGGTATTGCAGTTGCTGGTGGTATTTTTAGTTTCTGCACGGCAGTCGTTTTTTAAAAAGCAACGCTTCGATACCACCTGGATAGGCCCTAAAATATCCTGCCAAAAAGAATATGTACTCGCAGCGGTTTTTAATATCATTATCATCATTGCATTGTTTGTTTCCTTTGGTTACTGCACTTTTTTACAGTATTTTTTCATCCTGCTTTTTTCATGTACGGTGATGCCATTTTTTTTGAATGGCATTTTTGCCATCCGGTACTGGCATGAAAAAAGAAATGCCCTTCAATACAAAAAAACAGCGCTGTGGAGCCTGGGCATCCTGATTGTACTCATCAACATTGCCGCACCCCTGCTGCTGAGCAATGGCCATTATACTTTTGTACTGTGGTATCAAATAAGCCTTGCTGCACTGATGGCAATACTGTATTATTTCAAAGAAAAAATATTGACTGCCGGAATCCGGCTGCAATCGGGACTGCGCCTGTTACAAAAATGGGATTACGCAAGCAGTTTTGCTTTTATGGGGCTTACCCGGCTTATCGCCACCAGTGGAATTCCTATAGTATTCTTTTATTGTTCTTCTTACAACTACGAACAGAATTTAATTATCCGTTACAAGCATATTGATTTTTTAAACAAGCTGTATAATAAAATGCCTGCGCCGTCAAAGGGCAATATTTTCACATTGCCTCCCGGAGTGTATACAGACAGTAACTGGATAACAACTGTGTCTGAAATAGATTCCGCTGCTTTTCCAAGTACGTATTCCAAACCTTACACACCAGAGCACAGCAGCACGTTAGACTATTTAAAATTATTCCACCTGGGGATAACTGACCTGGCTGTTGCAGAAGAAAATTTTTATACCCCCGGGGCAGGGGATTCTTCTTTTTATTTTAACCATTTGCTGGATAGTGCCTGTACAAATCAAAATGGCACGATGTCGTGTATACAAACTGCACACACAGGAAAATACCTCCAGGCCAAATCTGGTGAATTAAACTACCGTTTCCCAGATATTTTCAAGAAGGATAACAGTAAAAAAGGAATGCTGTTCTGGGGCATTTTACTGGCATCCCTGGTAGTATTTTATTTTTTGATTTGCAGCATCATCAAGGAACTATTTTCACTGTACCTGCCTAATCTTACCGGGTGGAAAGACCTGGACAACAAAATACTTACTGAAGAAAAACTAAATCAACTGGTGTTTGTAATTGGCCTGCCCGGATCAGGGAAAAAATACCACATCCTCAATAAAATATACAATGGGGAGATCAGGGATGAGAAACTGGGTAAAAACTTTGTTTACGATGAAACAGATAAAACACATAATAATGTTTTCATAGCCGATCTCATCCATATACCCGACTCCAGCAGCGACGAATCAGATCAACAACAATGGAAAGCGTATATAGAAAAAGTATTTGACGAAAAGAACAGGCTCATCATCGTTAACCATTTTGAATACAACATACAAGACCCGCTAACCAACAGGATAAAACTAAATTTCCTTGAAAGGCTGATGCTGGATGAAAATTGTAAGATCATTATACTCTCTTCCATACACCCCGTTGCTTTTCTTGACTCTGCCATGGCCCAGTCAACAAAAAAGAAAGAAAATACCATTACTAATACTGTGCCTGGAGAAGACCTGGAGCGATGGCACATCCTGCTGGGGCATTACAGGATAGTACTGTTGCCCATTGAACCAGCAATACCAACCGAAGAACTAAGTAAACATTTGTCTGTTGCCGGCGGGCAGGTATTGAATGTGGAAGGCAAGGCCTTACCCAAAGCAACCGTGATCGTAAAAAATACTACTGATTCAATGACCGAAACCCTTGCCGACGGGAGCTTTACGCTTGCTACCCATTATCGCTTGCCATTTAAACTGGTGATACAGGCAGTTGGTTACATTACAGAGGAAGTCACCATAAAAAAGAACAATGAAACAATTGTTGTAACACTGGAAGAAGCCTTCTATAACTGGAAAGACAGGATAAGGGCAGAAACCCATTACACCCACTTCCTTCACCGGATGCAGCAAGCGGCAATAGACGTAACCACTCCCCTTAACCACCTGGAGAGAATGGCCAAGTCGGATGAACTGGCATTTAAGCTGCAGGTAACCTCACATTACTTTTACATGTATATCTGGCAGTCTTTAACCAAAGAAGAAAAATTTTTATTGTACGACCTGGCAGAAGATAACCTGGTAAATTCCTATGATAATTACAACCTCTGCATGTTGATCGGAAAAGGTATCATCATCCCCACCGATGGCACATTAAAATTATTCAACAAAGGGTTCCGGAATTTTATACTCACTGCCATCGGCAACACGGAAGCAATGAAAATTAAAAACGAGATCAAAGACAATGGCAACTGGAACAAACTGAAAAACCCATTGCTGATGGTGATCCTGGCCATCCTTGCCTTTCTGCTAACCTCACAGGAAGAGTCTTATTCAAAAGTAATTACTTATCTCGCCGCCCTCGGAGCAGGCATACCTACTGTACTGAAAATATTTTCTGTATTTGAAAAACAAAATGACAAGCCGGGTTAACATTTTTGCCGCATTGAATAACAACAAAAAAGCCGGTCTTACCATTAAGGTTAGACTGGCTTTTTTTACACCGGTTTTA
>JAYVUL010000312.1:0-2974 GCA_043787935.1 Chitinophagaceae bacterium
CAGCAACGGTTCCCCATTTACTTTTATGAAAGGCAAAGAAAAAAAGACTATTAGATAAAAAATACTGAACCAGGTACGTAAATTATATAATTTACCTGCCGGTTTTTTGGGATGTATAAAATTGCGCTTACCATCTTTTGTGATGGTTGCTACTGAATCTCTAAAAGTTTCCTTTACCAATATTTCCTGTTGTAACGACATTATTTTATTTAATTACTTAGTTGTTGCCGGACTTATTATTTTTATTGAATCAGCAGTGGCCTTAATTGCAGAAGAATCGTTGCCTGCTGTTTCATTGTACAAATCTCCCTGTGGTATTTTGCCATTCGGGGGATTGGTGCCTTTTATGCTTTTAACAAAACTGGCCAGTTCACTTATTTCCTTAGGATTAAACTTTACTGCCCATGATTGCATGCCTTTATCAGGATACCCTTTTTTAATGGTATTATAAATATCATTTAGTGAACCATTGTGCAGCCAATAGTTATCTGTAAGATTAGGCCCGACGCCACCTTCACCACTGGCTCCATGACAGGCAATACAATTAGCAGTATAATATTCTTTTCCTTTTTCTATACCTGCCGCATTGGCCATCGGCACATTTGCTTCATCAATCCGGTCTTTATTTTTTGCCTCATATTCCGCTTTTTCAACCTCGGCCTTGTTCATTTCTGCAGCGTATTCTTCAGTAGGGTTTTTGCCATTGCCCAATACATGAAAATTCAATAAGTAAACAAATGCAAAACCAATGGTGATGATAAACCCATATTTCCACCATGGAGGTAAAGCATTATCCAGTTCCTGTATGCCATCATAATTATGGTCTAACAATGCATCTGCTTCCTTTTCCAGCGGGATGGCTTTGGTAAATAATTTTTTATCCAGCTTTGACCACAAGGCAGCCAGTGTAGATTCTTTTACTACGGCAGCAGCTTTTGCAGGAACCAGTTCAGCATATACTCTACTGATAGAAAAAACAAGGAATAGAATAACAATGATTTCTGTTGCAATAACTGATACTAAAAAATAAAAAGTGTTGGCAGACAGGCCGCCATAATTGGGCAGCACTTTAACTGCTTCAGCAGCATCCTGTGCCAGTACATTTTGTGAAAGCATTGATAATAACACAAGTATTGTGAGCCTAATGGCGTTTGCAGAGGCTTTATTTTTATCAAGTACCTGCCGGGATAATGCTATCAGCGCCTGCCCCATACCCCAGATAACAAAAGCAAGTACAAAAGTTGTAATGATGAGCAGGATGGCCAATAAATTATTTTCTGAGTTTACTGTTTTTGGTGCTGCAGTATCCTGTGCCAGCAAAGTAAAACCCGTTAGTAAAAACAAGGCGGTAGCTATTATCTTTTTATGCATAGAATTTTGTAAAAACATAAAAGGGTTTTAATTGGTTGTAGTTGTTGTTTCTTCTGTGTCTAATGGTATGTTTGATAATTCAATAATTCTTGACTTATCCATTTTTTTTACCAGTACCAGCAGTACAACAAAAAATAAAAAGAAAATCGACAAAGAGATCATGGGGTAAATGGTTGCATGGTCCATTTTTTCTGTATACTGTTTTATAAATTTATACATGGCTATTTATTTTTAGGTTCATTACTAATATCTTTTCCTAACCGCTGTATATAGGCAATCAGGGCAATAACTTCTTTGTTGGGTGAAATTTTTATGCTGTCTGTTTTAAGGTTGTTGGCAATGCTGGTGGCCTGCTCCATCAGGTTAGTATTGGCAATGTCTTCAAATCCTTTTTCGTAAGGCACACCCAAAGTTCTCATGGCATTTATTTTAGCCATGGTAGAGCTGGTGTCAAGATTATCCTTTAACATAAATTCATAGGCAGGCATGATGGAGCCTTCGCTCATACTTGATGGTTCCCTGAAGTGACGGAAGTGCCACCCATCCGTTTTTTTAAGATTGCCGGTACCTTCCCTGGCAAGATCAGGCCCTGTTCTTTTACTGCCCCATTGAAAAGGATGGTCGTACACAAATTCGCCTGCTTTTGAGTATTCTCCATAACGTTCTGTTTCGCTCCGGAAAGGGCGTATCATTTGTGAGTGACAGGTGTAACAGCCTTCTCTTACATAAATATCCCTGCCCTGTAATTCAAGTGGAGTATAGGGTTTAACGCTGCTGATGGTTGGCACATTTGATTTTATCATAAAGGTTGGTACCATTTCAACCGCACCACCAATTAGTATAACTACCAAACTCAGCACCATTAGTTGTACCGGTTTACGTTCAATCCACCTGTGCCAGTGTTCGCCTTTGTGGGCCACATATATTTTTTCAAGAGGGGCTGCTTCCGCTGCTTCATCCGCTACCAGGTTTCCTGCTTTTACAGTTTTATAAATATTGTACACCATAAACAAAGTACCCATCAAATACAAAGTGCCACCCAAAGAACGCATGGCATAAAATGGTTTCATGTAAGTAACTGTTTCCAGGAAAGTATATTTCAACTGCCCTGCTTCGGTAAATTGTTTCCACATGGAGCTTTGCGTAAAGCCCGCCCAATACATAGGCACTGCATAAAATACAATGCCAAGAGTACCCAGCCAAAAATGCTGATTGGCTAATTTTTTTGAGTAAAGCGGTGTATTAAAAATTCTTGGTATCAGCCAATACAAAATACCAAAGGTTAACATACCGTTCCAGCCCAATGCACCTACGTGTACGTGTGCAATAATCCAGTCGGTGTAGTGGCTAATGGCGCTTACGCTTTTTAGTGATAACATTGGCCCTTCAAAAGTGGCCATACCATAAGCAGTAACAGCTACCACCATAAATTTCAAAATCACATCATCCCTTACTTTATCCCATGCGCCACGCAGGGTAAGCAAGCCATTGATCATACCACCGCAGCTTGGAAAAATAAGCATAACGGAAAAAACTATACCAAGCGATTGTGCCCAGTTTGGTAAGGCTGTATATAATAAATGGTGTGGCCCGGCCCAGATGT
>JAYVUL010000313.1:0-3040 GCA_043787935.1 Chitinophagaceae bacterium
CCAACCACTTTACTAAATTTATTAAGGCTTATGAAAAAGAAGGGATGCCTGTTTGGGGCATCAGCATACAGAATGAGCCAATGGCAAAACAAAAATGGGAAAGTTGTATTTACACCGCAGAAGAAGAACGGGATTTCTTAAAATTTAATCTTGGCCCTACAATGGAAAAAGCCGGATTAAAAAGTAAAAAAATTATTGTGTGGGATCATAACCGTGACCTGATGTTTCAGCGGGCACAAACTTATTTTGATGATCCACAGGCTGCTAAATATGCCTGGGGCATTGGCTTTCACTGGTATGAAAACTGGAGTGGCGGAGAACCAATGTATGAGAATGTAAAACGGGTACACGAAGCTTATCCGGGGAAGAATATTTTTTTTACTGAAGGTTGCGTAGAAAGGTTTAACCATGATAGTTTATCCAACTGGAAGTTGGGTGAAAGATATGGCAGGTCTATGATCAATGATTTTAACAATGGGATGGTAGGGTTTACCGACTGGAATATTTTGCTTGATGAAACCGGTGGCCCCAATCATGTGGGTAATTTTTGTTTTGCCCCGGTTCATGGCGATACTAAAACCGGGGAATTGACTTATACCAACTCTTATTATTACATCGGCCATTTTTCAAAATTCATTGCACCGGGAGCGAAAAGAATTACCAGTGTTGCAAGCCGCAGCCAGTTGCTGACAACTGCATTCAAAAACCCGGATGGTAAAATTGTAGTGGTAGTAATGAACCAGGGCAATGCTGCAACGCCTTATTTTTTGTGGATAAAAGGCAAGGCTGCCGAACTGAACGCATTGCCACATTCCATCGCTACATTGGTTTTTTAAATAATGGGCTATTTTGGTTCACCTCTTGAAAAAAATTGATCCTCCTGTATCTTTTATTTTCAGCTGCCATCACGGGGGCGCAGGATAAATCATTTTTTTAAAAAGCGGATTGTATTGTGATAACCACACAATGCTGTGCCTGATTTTATTACTGAGGAGTAAAGGGGGTGACAGAACCAATAGTAATGTCATGGTTGTTCTTATATAGTGTATAAATGGTCTTTCAAATAACCCATCATCCAGCAATTAATTTCCCATTGATCCGCTATTGGTAATTTGGTAACAGAGTCATGCAACATATAAGGTGCTGGCCCAAACTCAGGAGTGATAGTAAGTGCAGGTTGGTTTTGTTGAACATGATGCCGGTAAATTTTTCTCCACCATTGCCGGTGTTGTTGTAATGCCTCCTGCCATTCGGGCAAGCGGGGATCTGTTACCTGGGCACTTTGCGGGTGGCCAACTCTTGCATGAATGTGAATGGCATGTTGTACAGCAATGTCAATCGCTTCGGCCTGGTCTTCCAGGTAACTTTCAGACACGGTGCACCAATGAGAAAAATCTGCAGTAATGGGCAAAGAAGGATTTTGTAATAAATATTGTTTGGCAACATTCGCTGCAAACAATGCCTTGTTGCGGTGAGTTTCATGTGCCACTGCTATACCCGTTGATACTGTAAAGTTTTTTGCCACTTCAAACAGTTGATTGTTTTGCTCATTAGAAAAATAATCCTTTCCTGTTTGTGAGTCTATTTTAACCGGATGCATGGTGGCTATATTATGCAGGTATTTTTTGTAAGAAGCAAGGTGTTGATCAAAATCATTTTCAAACGAATGCCAGTACTGTCCGATCAGCAGCAGCTGGCTTTTTTCAATGGCTTTTTTCAGTTGTAATTTTTCTGCTTCCTCAAAGGGCACAGCAGTTTCAATACCATTATAGCCAGCATTTTTTACTTTTTTACAAAAGCTATCCCAGTCCAGGTCATCACTTCCCCAGCGGGGGCAAAAGAATAATACTTTCATGTTCCGGTTTTTAATAAAACTTATTGATGTCAATCATAATGCAATGCTGCTGCGCCGAGGATTGCACTGTTCTCTAATGCAGAAACTTCAATTTTCAAACCGGTCAATCCTCTTTTGAATGCAAAGGTTCGAACCTGTTCCCACATTGTTTTGGCAAATAAGGGAAATGCATGCCGGACTGATCCTCCCAATACGATCAGCTCAATATCCATTGCATATAAAATGGTAAGGATGGCATTGCCAAAATGCTTTCCAAATGTTTCATACATTTTTATAGATGCAGCATCCCCCTGCATGGCATTTGTAAAAACGGTTTCACCATCAATGTTATAAATATTTTTAAAGAATTGTCCGCTGGCATAATATTCATAAAATTTATCCAGGTATGGGATCATGCCAAACTCACCTGCCCCACCTGTTTTGCCGGCATGTAATTTTTTATTGATGATGATACCGGAGCCCAATCCGGTTCCAACAGTAAGGCCAATCATTGAATCATACCCTTTACCTTTTCCAAAGTAAAACTCACCCAATGTAAAACAATTTGCATCGTTGTTGATCTGCACCGGGAGATGGTAACGTTCCTGTATCAGTTGCTGCAATGGTACCTCTTTCCAGGAAGGAATATTATACAGATCATAAGCGATCCCATTGCTTGCCAATCCCGGGAACCCGATCCCGATTGCTTTTACCTCTTCCTGCATTATCCGGTCTGTAAAACCGTATAATTCCTCCAGCACTTCTTTTGCACTGCCCCTTGCATTGATCCGTTGTGAAATGACAGGAGCTGCAATTCCATCTGCCACTATTCCTGCCCTTATATTGGTGCCGCCCATATCGATGCCCAATATCATTTCATTTTTCATGCCTGTAAAATTGTGCAGCCTCTTTGTCTAAATAAATGCTTAGCCCGGGATGATGGCGGAATAAACTGCCGGGGATTTTTTCTGTGATTTCTCCTTCAATTACCTGTTGAACGATGGCAGCTTTATGAGGGCCGCTGATTAACAGCATTATATGTTTTGCATCCATTAAGGTTCCTAATCCTGCAGTAATGCCTTCATTTAATTGTTGCTGTGTTTTAAAATATTTCTGCCCTGTATTTTTTGTTATTAGAGCCAGCGTGGAAACATGTGATCGTATGCCGGGAGGAGTTCCCGGCTCATTCATTCCGATGTGGCCATT
>JAYVUL010000314.1:0-12937 GCA_043787935.1 Chitinophagaceae bacterium
GTTATAAAATTCATACATCGTATCATTTTTATAATAGATAAATCTATTATTGGATGCATCTAAATTTATTTTATCTACAAAGTATTTTTCATCATTTACCAATATTACTTCACCGCTTCTCCAATCTTCAAATAATAAGGGATTGCCTTCCACCTCATCACCTGCCTTTACCCTGAACCGCTCTCCTTCAAAAGCTGATGCCAGTATATTCCCCTGGTTGGAAGAGGGCAATCTCACCGGGTAAATACCATTGGTTTGAGCAGAAGGTATGGTTCTTTGAGCAAATCCAAAAGAGATACAACCGGCAGATAACAGGCTGAAGACCAATTTGAGCATAAGGTAGTTTTTATATTTTTTTGATTGCAAAATCATTGATTGCTGTTTTTTATTGGTAAGGATATGCCCCGGTGAGTAACAATTTTACTGAGCTAGACAGGAAAATCCAAACAATGACAGGTCAAAGTTGCACAATTAATCTCTTTAAAAAAAATGGCCTTACTTTTTTGGAAAGGAGTATAATCAGGTTAACATCGTTTCCTCTTCAACAGGCCTTTAACCCGCTTTTTTTGTATGGTTAAATGGAATAATAAAAATTATACCGGCACCATATTACATCAAAGGTTGTTACTTAGGTGCTGCACCGAAAAGCAGGCTAATGGCCGGATGGCATTGCATAAATATATCAGCTGAAAAACCGGTTTTCAAAAAGATTTGGCGCACTTCATTCCACTTTTACTTTTTTTAAAACTATAGCTGTTTTAAACATTACCTGTTAATTTTAAATTATCTTTCAATATCTATTGAAAGTTCAAAACATTAGTTATCTTTGAGTGGTAATCAAAACAGCATGAAATTAGCAGAAGCCAAACAACAATTCATCAGCAGTTGGGGCGCCTTTGGTACCCATTGGGGTATCAACCGCACCATGGCGCAGATACATGCCCTGCTGATGGTAAGCCCCGACCCGCTGACACAGGATGACCTGATGGAACAACTGGATATCAGCCGTGGTAATGTAAACATGAACATACGGGACCTGATCACCTGGGGCCTGGTAGACAGGGTGATATTGCCCGGTGAACGGAGAGAATATTTTACTGCCGAAAAGGATATCTGGAAGGTAGCCACTCAAATTATCAAAGAAAGAAAGAAAAGAGAACTGGACCCCATGCTGAAACTACTGGGACAGCTGGAAAAAATTGAAGGCGATAAGAAAGACAAAGCAATAAAGCAGTTTGTGGATACGGTGAGCAGCATAAAGAAACTAGGCCTGCAGGCAGATAAAACGCTGGAGGTGATGATCAGGGCAGACGAGAGTTGGTTTCTGGCTGGATTGATGAAAATGTTTAAATAGCGCTTCCTGCACGGAAGCAACCGCCGTTTTGCGGCTTTTATTTAATACTTAACTTTCAATTTTTTCTGAACTTTTAAAATATACGGTTATGAAAAAAATAAAAATAATTGATTACCGGGTAAGCATCCTTCTCATAACGGGCTTTGCATTGACAGCACTATTTACAAAAAATGACCTGTTACTACCGGCTATTTTGTTGTTGGTGGCTGGCAGGCAATCAGCATGTTGGTACATACATATCATTCCTGGTTTATAAACAGGCGTGGAAACCGCTTCAGGTATCATACCCTTGTGTGGATATTAATTACGCTTGCGGCAACAGGATTTGTGTTACAGGAGATACTGTTCTATGTTGAATACGTCCTTCTGTTTGCAGCTCCCTTCATGGCAGTGTACTACACTTACCTGTGTTATCACGAAGTTCAGGTAAAAATGCAGCGTCCATTAGCTTTATTAAAATAAAATCACGGCCGTGAATACCCAAATTATCACCTGCATCAACAGTTGCCCCGCCTGCACCAATGCCTTTGCTAAAAAAGGATTGGTGAATAAAGAAGGCCGGAAATATTGTAGTGCCCTTTCTACTGCACTGCTGCAGCATTTATTATTTACCTCAGCATAAATATAACAACAATCACCACTTAAAAATAAATTGTATGAACTACATTATCATCACCTACAGTTGCTACCTTATTATTACCATCATCCTTACCATCTGGGTGGCACGTACAATGTTTAAAAACGGCAAAGTATTTTTAATAGATATTTTTCATGGCAACAAAGAATTGGCAGACAGTGTGAACAACCTGTTGCTGGTAGGTTTCTACCTCATTAATCTTGGATACGCCGTGTATACCTTGCAGGTAACCGGCAGCATCAATAATGTGCAACAGGTAATTGAAGAATTAAGCATCAAAGTTGGCCTCATCATCCTGATACTGGGCGGCATGCATTTTTTTAACCTCTACATTTTCTTTAGTCTCCGTAAAAAAGCAGTGCATGAAAAACAGTTGAAAGAAAGATTGGTCAATCAATACATGGAGAACCAGGTAAAACAATAGGGAAGTAAAGAGTTAAACCAGTTTTATGAAACATAAAAATATAATCCTTGCCGGTGGCTCCGGTTTTATCGGACAGGAAATATGCAATTGGTTTGGAAGGAACAACAGCATCGTCATCCTTACCCGCCAATTGCCCGAACAACAAACCAATACTTTTGGAGAAAATAATATTGCTAAAGAAGTAATGGAAAATATACGCTATGTAAAATGGGATGGTATCCATGCGGGTAGCTGGATGAAAGAATTTGATCATGCTGACATCGTGATCAACCTGGCCGGAAAAACCGTGAACTGCCGCTACAACGAAAAAAACAAACGGGAAATTATTGATAGCAGGATCAACAGCACCAAAGCAATCGGAATGGCCATTCAGCAGGCTGTGAACCCTCCTGAATTATGGATCAATGCTGCTTCTGCTACGATCTATCCAAATGCTACGGATGCTCCAAGAGATGAAAGTTTCACTGATTTTTCCAATGACTTTTCTGTACAGGTTTGCCGGCTATGGGAAAACACTTTTTATGATCACCGTACACCTTTCACCAGGAAAGTGGCCTTACGCATGGCCATTACTTTTGGCCTGGGAGGCGTAATGACACCCTATTTTAATTTATTAAAAGCTGGCCTGGGCGGCCAGCAGGGTAATGGCAAACAAATGTATAGTTGGGTGCATGCAGAAGATACCTGCCGGATGATTGACTGGCTGGAAGAACATAAAGAACTGGAAGGCACTTTCAATTGCAGCAGCCCAAACCCGGTAAGCAATAAAATTTTTATGCAAACATTAAGAAAGCTTACCAATACAACATTTGCTTTACCGGCTTTTGCATGGATTTTGAAAATTGGCGCCAAATTGATCGGCACCGAAACAGAACTGATACTAAAAAGCCGCTGGGTATTACCAACACGAATTTTGCAATCCGGCTTTCAATTCCAATATGGGATACTTGAAGAGGCCATGAAAAACATTATCAGCAAAACACCCAGGAAAAAGTATCATTTGTTTTAACCAACCAATTAAAAAAGCTGTTCAGTGAATTGCTGTAATTTTGTACCGGGATCGCTTATGGTTTTGAAAACGCTTAAGCCGTTTAATTTGTTCCGGGTTTTCAATTCAGGTAATCAGTATTAGTTCGTCTTATCAGCATTAAAAATGACCACTCAGCCAATCATTCTCTTCGACGGTGTTTGCAACTTCTGCAATGGTGCAGTTAATTTTACTATCAAAAGAGATAAAAAAGCGATCATAAAATTCACGCCCCTACAAAGTGAAACCGGCAGGCAACTGGCAGCGCAATTTGGCATGGCCGCCGGTGACATGCGTTCCTTTATATTTATCGAAAATGGTATGGCGTACAACCGGTCAACCGCCGCATTAAAGGTATGCAGGTACCTCAAAGGTATTTGGCCCCTATGTTATGGTTTCATTATTGTGCCTGCTTTCATTCGCAATGGCATCTATGACTGGATAGCAAAAAACCGGTACAAATGGTTTGGCCAAAAGAAGGAATGTATGATTCCCACACCCGATACGAAGACAAGATTTTTATAAAACACTCAGGCCCGGATGAGGTGCCGAAAAAGGAAAGTATATGGAAAAGAAAAAAACATTGGTCATTGGTGCTTCACAAAACCCTGCCCGCTACAGTAACCTGGCAGTAAATAAATTAATTGCCCATCAGCATCCTGTAGTGGCATTGGGCGCCAGAAAGGGAACCATTGGCAGCACCATTATTGAAACAGAAAAGAAACCCATTGAAGGTATTGATACAGTAACCCTATACCTTAATCCGCTTCACCAAAAAGAATACTACGATTATATTTTATCACTTCATCCCAAACGCATCATTTTTAATCCCGGTGCAGAAAATGATGAACTGGAAGCACTGGCCCTGTCAAAAGGCATTAAAGTGCTGGAAGCCTGTACATTGGTGCTGTTGAGTACAGGCCAGTATTAATCCGGTCATTCTTTAAGGCAATAAAAAAAACTTCCCTTCGTTATCATTGGTGTTGCCACAGGATCATCCAGCCTGTTGCAGTAATTATCCAATAAAATATATCTTATGAAACCTATTACCAACGGTCTGTGCATAACCCTGCTGATGCTGTCTACTGCAACCGGTTTTGCACAAAAGACTTCAGCTAAAAAACCTTTTTTGTTTACTAATTACCCCGCTGTTATCGATTGTACTGAAGCGCAACTAAACAGTTTATTTGCTGCAGGCAATGACATTACAGTAAGTTTATCATTGCCAGGTAATCTTACGTTGCAGGGAGAGATCACTCAAAGGGCTACCAGGTATAACAGCCTGCAAACAGTTGCCGTGAAGCTGCCTGCATTCAGGAATATATTATTTTCAGCCACCAAAAGAGACGATGCAGGGAAAAAGCCTGTTTTTACAGCTTATCTCTTAAATACTGACTATGCAGACGGTTACCAGCTGAAGCACAATACAGACAATACTTACCAGTTTGTTAAAGTAGAAACAGCAAAACTATTACCCACCTGCAACCAGTAATACAGTAAAGCGCCTGATCAATTATCCAACAACCTTTCCGCTTTATGAAAAACAAAATTATACTGATACTATTTTTACAAGTTGTATTATCAACTTCTTCAGCATACAGCCAAACAGGATTAAACAGTTACCCCACGGCCACAGCCACGATTTATTTAGACTTTGACGGTGAAGAAGTAAACAGCCCGGTTTGGAATAATGGTGGCACCATCAACTGTGCAGCGGCTGGTTTAAATACCGCACAAATAACGGAAATTTTTAACCGGGTGTCAGAAGATTACCGTCCGTTCAATATTAATATCACAACAGATATCAATACATTTATTGCTGCCCCATTTGATAAAAGGATAAGGGTGATCGTTACACCTACCAGCGGGTGGTATGCAGGCGTGGGCGGTGTTGGCTATCTTGGTTCATTTACCTGGGGAGATGATACACCCTGCTTTGTATTTTGCGACAGGCTTGGCCCCAACAGTGCAAAAATGGTAGCAGAATGCTGTTCACATGAAAGCGGCCACACCTTAGGGTTATCACATCAGTCGAGTTACGACGGAAGCTGCAACCTTACTGCTACTTATAATGAAGGAACCGGCACGGGTGAAATAGCCTGGGCTCCCATCATGGGCAACAGTTATTACCGTAATATGAGCGGCTGGAATAATGGCCCTACGCCTTACGGTTGCAGCAATATGCAGGATAACCTCTCCATCATCACTTCGCTAAATGGCTTCACCTACAGGATGGATGACTTCAGCGATGATATCAACAACCTGCCGGCTGTCATCAACCCCTCAAACATCAATATTAACGGGCTTATTAGCACCAGCACCGATAAAGATGCCTTTACTTTTACGCTATCCCAAAACGCCAACTTTCATTTAGATGCCAAACCATTTGGCGTGAATGCCGGCAATGAAGGTGCAGACCTCGACATCAGAATTTCCCTGTATGATGCCAACAGAAATTTAATAAAGACATATAACCCTGCCAATACAATGAGTGTAACGATTGACAGCATTTTAAATGCAGGCACCTATTTTTTAGTTATAGACGGCACCGGTAATAACAACACCAGTGATTATGGCAGCATCGGTTCGTACACTATCACCGGCATTTCAGGTGTGCTGCCCGTTTGCAGTGTACAGCTCTCCGGTACCATTAATCAAAACAAACACCAACTGAACTGGAGCATCATTTGTAATGAAGCCATCAGCAATACCAACATACAATCGTCAACAGACGGCAACAATTTCAACAGCATCGGCACTGCTGGTAACAGGCAAAATAGTTTTAGTTATGCCCCCATGTCATACAATGATACTTACTACCGGTTGAAAATAGCATCTGTTTCCGGCAAGATTGCTTATTCCAATGTGATCCTGTTGAAAAATGCTAATCGTGCAAATAACTTTATGGTATCCACTTTTATCAGCAATGCAATCATCATTCATGCTGCAGAAAATTTTCAATACCAGTTACTGGATATAAATGGCAACAGTATCACCAGAGGCAGTAGCAAAGCAGGTTTCAGCAAAATTGAGCTGGCAGGAAAAGCAAGTGGTATCTATGTGCTGCACCTGGCAGGCAACAACCAACAACAAACCGAACGAATTATCAAACAGTAAGACAGTAGTTCATGTACACGTAAAAAAGAGGGGCAGCCTAATGAACTGCCTCTTCTTTTTTTAGCAGCATTGCCAGTCTTGATAAGCTGTTGTTTGAATGGATACTATGCAGGGAATAAAATAGTGAATAAGGTATTAGGCAGCTTTTTAACCTTGGTAGAAACTACCGCATTTAATACTCTCCACCTTATTACCTTACCTGGTCTGATAGTAATACTTAAATTAATTATTTATAAGGTAATAAGGTGGAGGGTATTAGAAAACAATCTCTTTTCTACTAAGGTCTGCTTAAAATCTTTTTATCCCTCGTGCACTATGAATGAATGCATTAAAGTTTGAAAAGCCCCTTTTTGAAACGAATTAATTTTGTATTAATCCTCCTTCATTGTCGCCTATTGATGCAGGTTATATTATATTTCTCCGTAACTTTAGAAAACCCCATTTTTATGTTATGGAGAAAATTTAATGGAGACCCCATTCAACTACCCATCAAAGAGGCAGTACAAGCCGCCATCGAAAGGGAATCAGCAGCAGGCTATCATCTCAAAGTTTGCATTGGAACCGACAGCCAGGTAAAAGGAAAAGAAACTGAATTTGCCACCGTGATTGTTTTTTTACGGGAAGGCCACGGCGGATTTATGTTCATCCACAATGAAAAAACTTTATTGAAGTACAGCATCAAGGAACGCATGCTGGTGGAAGTGGCGAAGAGCATTGAGATTGCGTATGCACTCTGCGACCTGTTTACTTTGTATGATGTAGATATGGAAGTTCATGCCGACATTAACACCAATCCAAGTTTTAAAAGCAATGAAGCTTTACGGGAAGCAATGGGCTACATCCTGGGTATGGGGTTTGCCTTCAAAGCCAAGCCGGAAGCCTTTGCCAGCAGTAGTTGCGCCAATAAAGTGGTGAACTGATTATTGGTTCAGGTGTTTAGAAGTTTAGTGGTTTACGTTAACCCTTTCGTATTGTAAAAATTACGAAGCATAAATATGTCTCCCTTATCCTTCTTCCATATTTATCTCATCGATAAGCGCCAGAATTTTATCCCGGCCCAGTTTTTTTATTGCACTGCTTACAAAATGCTGCGGTAAAAACTGCCAGGTTTTTCTTAGTACTGTCAAAAATAATTTTACATTTTTAGCCACAATGGCCTGCGTTTCTTTATCCGCTTTGGTAAAAACAATGGTGAGCGGTATTTCCCATTTGTCTAACTGGTTGATGAAATCAATGTCAATTTTTTGTGGGGTATGCCGGGCATCAATCAATACAAAAACCATTTTAAGGTTTGCTCTTTTTCTCAAATAGCCTTCAATCATTTGCTCCCATCTCCTCCGGCTGCGGATGCTCACTTTGGCAAAACCATATCCCGGCAGATCCACCAGGTACCATCTTGTTTCTTTCACCGCAGGCTTTGCCCCGCCATCTTTTTCATCCGGCACACTGGCTATTTCAAAATGATTGATCAGTTGTGTTTTGCCCGGTGTGCCCGAAGTTTTTGCCAGCTTCACATTATTGCACAGCATATTTATCAAAGAAGATTTGCCCACATTACTTCTACCAATAAACGCATATTCATTTTTATCAGGCGGCGGGCATTTTTCAAATTCGGGGCTGCTGATGATATATTTGGCTGACTTCACTTGCATTTGGCAAAGGTAATTGTTCCGGTGTTGGTTTTTTTCGGTTCGCTTTTGTTTCTCTTTGTTTGTTTCTTGTTATTCGTTTCTCGATCGGGAGTATTTATTTTGAAGAACCGGCTTTTTTATCAAATTACAAATCGAGCCTGCGGCACTTATTTGCACAGCCAGCAGGCTGGTGCAAGAAATTGACAAGCGCTTTGTTAGCTGAAATTTTCTCCGTCGATAAAATTTACATTACGATTTACTGAATAATAAATAGTAATAAACAAAACAGCTTAATGACCCAAAAATTCCAGCCGCCAGTATTCGATTGTGCAATTTATTTTTAAATTTTGAACTGACCGAAGTTGTCATTCCAAATATGAATAATAAGAATATAAAACATTTGATTAATAAGGACCACCAATGATCTTCAACAAAATAAGTGTCGGAGATATGAATATCAATTGATGATTTTGTTAGGTGCGTTTGCGAACTTAATAATATTAAAACTATCAGAATGCTAAAAATAAAAACTGCAATAAGTCCCACTTTCATAATAGAGGTTTATTTATACGCTTCAGTCATTTCAGCTAATACTCAAATATACACCACTCTAAAAACTGAACTTACTCAAATAAAACCAGAGACACCTGCCAAACCTGCTGAGAAATGATAACCTGCCCAATGGCTGCCGGATGGTAATGGAAAACACGGTGAGGATTTGTGTCGGGCTTCTGTGCCGGATTTGGAATGTACAGCCGGAACTGCTGACGCCAATTGTTACCATTGCCCAAAGCCCCAAAACACCCCAATTAAAACCCTGTTAATAAACTCAAACAAACAGCTTCCCAAAAATAGAAACCCTTTATCTTTGCCCGAATGGCAAAATTTGATCATGACACAGTGGTGCCGGTAGAAGGGTCTGCACTTTCCAAGAAAGAACAGGTGGCCAATATGTTTGACAACATTGCTTTCCGGTACGATTTCCTCAACCGTTTTTTAAGTGCCGGTATAGATGTTACGTGGAGAAAGAATGCCATCAAGCAGTTAAGGGATATTGCCCCGAAAAAAATACTGGATGTGGCTACGGGTACTGCCGATGTAGCCATTATGGCAACGGGCATATTGCGACCGGATAAAATAATTGGCATTGATATCAGCGATGGCATGCTGGATTTTGGCAGGAAAAAAATTGATAAGCTGGGCCTTGGCAGCACCATTGAACTGGTGAACGGCGACAGTGAAACAATAAAATTTGATGACAATTCGTTTGATGCAGTGACAGTGGCCTTTGGCGTAAGAAACTTTGAACATTTAGAAAAAGGCCTCAGTGAAATAAAAAGGGTTTTAAGGCCGGGGGGCAAACTGGTAGTGCTGGAGTTTAGCAAACCCAAAGCTCCGGTGGTAAAGCAGGTGTATAATGTGTACATGAAAATAGTGGCGCCCGGCATGGGCAGATTGTTCTCAAAAAACCGCAACGCATATAAATATCTTGACGAATCAATTAAAAAATTTCCTGAAGGCAAAAACTTTACACAAATCTTAGATAACCTCGGTTATCGGAATACTTATTGTAAACCCCAGAGTTTAGGAATATGCAGCATCTATTGCGGAACAAAATAAAAACAATCATCATTGCTTTGGTAGTATGCCCGGTTATCGGGCTGGCACAATTGCGCATGGGCCCCAACCTTCCGGACCATGATAATAAATTATACCATTTTGGGATCAACCTTGGTTTTAATAAATCGCATTTCAGTTTTACACATAACCCGCAATTTTTAAATGGCTCCATCAACGACAGTATTGCCGTTATTGAAAGTGTAAACAGTACCGGTATCAACCTTGCCTGGCTGGTAAACATCAACCTGAACCCCCACTGGGATATCCGGACCTATCCCCTGAATCTTACCTTTAGTGAAAAAGCTTTTGAATATACCCTAACAAAATTTGATGCCCTGTATGGTGAAAGCCGGTTAACTTTAAAAAAGGTACAGTCCATCACCCTGAGCCTTCCCTTTCTGATCAAATTCAGCAGTGACCGCATAGGCAACATGAAAGTATATACCATTGCCGGTGCCAAGTTCGATTATGACCTGGCATCCAATGCAGGCAAAAAAAATGCAGACGATATCATCAAACTGAAAGCCTTTGACTACAGCATAGAAGGCGGCATCGGGTTTCATATTTATTTTCCCTATTTCGTATTGACACCCGAACTGAAAGTAACCTGGGGCCTGTCTAACCTCCACAGCCGCAACCAGGTGCTGAAATACTCCAGCAATATTGACCAGATCAACTCCCGGATGATCTCCTTTTCTTTAACAGTGGAATAACCGGTCTCAATAATATCTAATTGTTGAAAAAAGGGCTAAGACCAGGTGTATTAATCTGATCAGGTTTTTTTTGTTTTCTTTTTCAAAGGCTTGTCTACCAGACTAAAGTAAGTGGCTACAAATTTGTTGTCTTTTATTTCTCCCTGTACTTCAGCATTCCTGATGGCATTACAAAACCCGTCCTTTGCATGAGCATCACCGTGATCATCTATTTTGGTACCGGACACAAAATATGCCTTACCATCAATGCGTACAGCCAGGTCGCAGCTCTTACCCGGCAAACCAAACTGGCACTCACCACAGGCGGTTTCCACCAGCTGTACTTTTTTTGAAGGGTCAATTTGGTGGATAGCTGCTTTTTTGTCCTGAGCTAATGCTGCAACTGTAAAAAAACTCAACAGTAAAAATGTTATAACTGGTTTCATAAAAATTTCTTTTGTTAGCCAAAGTTAAACAGAATTAATTTTTTCAGGAAGTGAATAAACATGGCCCTGACAAGAGTGGCTAAAAAACTAATTAGTGCAAACCAGCAAAGCATTTCAAAATCAGCCCAGTATTTTTGATATCAAATCAGAATGAAGGCTGATCTTCATAAAAGCAGCCAATCCTAAAATGATGCCTATCAAACTTACAATACCGGAAAAATACAGCAACCATTTCTTTTGAGTGAGAGAAGTAATCCCAAACATAGCAATTGATATGGTCAATAAAGCATCTGTCATATCAAACTGGTCATCAAAAAGATTTATGTCATCATATTCTTTTTGAAAACCTTCTGCCTGTGCTTTTATGGTTGCCTTTTCTTTTTCATACCGGCTGATCTGCGCTTCATATCTTTTGATGATGTCTGCACCGGCAGGCGTATTTTGCAGTTTTAATATTTCGAGAGAATTTTCTGCAATGGATTGTTTAGTGCTTTTGGCCTGGAAGTACGACCAGGCATCAATAGCGTGTGCCTGGGCCTGCGACATGGCCTGAACAATGTTGCCATCCTTAACATTACACAGTGCCATAAAGGTGGCCGTTATAGCTACAAAAAGCGCCACCAGGGAATTGATCCTGCTTTTGGATGCCTGCTCAATAGGCTCCTGGATGGTTTCATTAATGTCACTCATAAAGTCATGATAGTTTTAATAAATAAAAAAAGTACTGCTCAAGATTGGGCTTTGCGACCAGCTTATATTGATGGAAAGTTAAGCGCATTTGCTGTTTAGGATTCGTTAACGGAATTACCTTTACCAGAGAAACAATATCGTTTACCTGTTCACCAGGCTGATGGCCGGAAATAATATTTTGAAGTAGTATTACTTTACTATTTCCAAAATCCATGTGGTGATAGTGGCTAACGCAATAGGCGAAATGGTTTGCTCAATTTCGGCATATTCATCAGGTGAGCCGGTTTTACATTCCTGGAACAGGTGATTTAAGCCGGGTAATTCTTTTACCGTAACATTTTTATTTCCTGCTTTTTCGAGCGCCCTTTTTATTGAAGCTAAATTAATTTCGGGTGGCACCTGCAAATCCTTTTCTCCATTGATGGCCAATACAGGGCATTTTACTTTTTCTAAGTTTACGGCCGGATCGTATGAAATAAAATATTTCATCCAGGGGCTTGTTAACTGGCTTACCTGCAATTGAATAAACGCATCATCACTCATTCCTCCGGGTTTATTGGCAGCAGGATTTTCTTTCAATGCCAGTTTAAGGTAGTTGGTTAAATCTGTTTTCAATTTAACGGTATCAACTGCTGAAGAAACAATATCGAATGCCCCTTTATTTATTCTTTTTGTTTTTTGCAATTCATCATCACGCTCTCCGGAAGCCTTTCCTATTAATTCCTGTTGCAGCAATAATATTTTGTCACCTGTGATGCCGGTGCCTGCCAGTAAAACAATAAAGCTGATTTCTGCAGATCTGGCCGCCACCATTGGTGCAATTATGCCACCTTCACTATGGCCGATCAATCCTATTTTCGTTTTGTTGATTTCCTTTCTTGTTGCCAGGTATTGTACTGCTGATTCCACATCGGTTGCAAAGTCTGCTGAAGTGGCGGTTTTAAAATTCCCTTTGGATGCTGCTGTTCCCCTGTCATCAAATCTTAACACCGCAATACCGTTGCGTGTTAAATGATCAGATAAAACAAGGAAGGGCTTATGCCCCAGCAATTCTTCATCCCTGTTTTGCGGGCCACTGCCGGTAATTAAAACAACGGCAGGAAACATTCCTTCCTTGTTGGGAAAACTAAGCGTACCTGCCAAAGTAATGTGTGCCTGCTTATTTTCAAATTGTATCTCTTCAGTATGATATGGATAAGGCTTTACCGGTTCCTGTGGCCGCAATATTTTTTTCTTCTCCACCATTTCTCTCGACAGGCTTAAAGGAAACACCTGGCCTGCCTGTTTAAAATTTCCGGA
>JAYVUL010000315.1:0-3264 GCA_043787935.1 Chitinophagaceae bacterium
ATTTTTGAAAACAACCGGCATCTGGCGAATATAGGCAGCCGAGTTAATTTCTGTGGATTTGCCATCCATATTTCCGGAAGCAATTATTTTAGCACCGGATGGATTTTTTCCACAATATTTTGCAATTGCAATTAAAGCATAGGCAGTGGTTTGGGTACTGTACCAGTTTTCCTGCGATAATTTTGCCGCAATGGAAAGCAACAGTTCTGCTGCCTTTGCACGCCTCCCCATGATGGTTAATGTTTCCAATACCATTGCCTGGTCTCTTAAATCGGATCCAAAGCTAATGCCCGGTAATGGCCTGTTTTCAAATGAAGTGGGTAATCCACTTACCAGGTCGAGGGCAGTATTATTTTGCCCGGTTAACTGGTAAGCAGCCGCCAACCGCCACTTCGCCTCTGGTGATAAATATTTAAATTCTTTCAAGCGGTTCATTGCGCCCAGTTCGGGTACTTTAGCCAATGCGAGCGTAAATAAGCGGTATGCCTGCGCCAAATCACCCCCATAAAAATTGGCCGTGGATGGTGACCATACATTTGCTTTTCCCCGCTGAAAGTTTTTCCATTGTTGTAATAAATAATCACTCACCCAGTAACCATTATTTTGTGCTTCTACTAAAAAATGTCCGGCATAACTACTGCCCCATTCATCACTTTCATTTCCGCCAGGCCAGTAGCTAAAGCCACCATCGGGGCGCTGAAAATTTTGCATGTTAGAAATCCCCGTTTTGATGTTTTTCTCGACTTCCACCTTTTTATTCTCATCCAGTTCTGCCAGCTGATTCAATACCAATTGTGGAAAAACAGCCGAGGTAGTTTGTTCAATACAACCATGTGGATATTGAATCAAATAATTCAACCTTTTCTGCAGGTTCATGGATGGCAAGCTTGAAATTTCTACAACGGCCGTGCTATTTGCCGCAGCGCCAATTGGAGAAGCCGTTGTTTTCCATTGTTGCCCGGCCGCTAAAATAATTTCACTTACACTGGTTACGGGCGGGTTCGGATTTCGGATATCCAATTCAATAGCATAGTCGGCCTTTTCATTTCCGGCAGTAGCCAATAGTTTTACCTTGCCAATACCCGTATTAGATTTTACAAGCACATCAAAATATACCATCTGCTCACCAACGGATGAAAACGAGATGGTTTGTGTGGAACTACCAACTACCTGCAGGTATGGGTTGGATTGCAAATTGATGGTAACATTTTTCACTTTGCTATCCATCGCAAAAACTGTCACCGGTAATTGGATGGTTTCGCCGGGACCCAATACCCTTGGCATGGTTGCCAGTAACATCAATGGCTTTTTAACCGCTACTGTTTTTTCGGTGAATCCGTAACTGCCCTCATGTGCGGCCACTACCATGGCCCTTACCGAACCAATATAGGATGGCATTGTAAATTGTTGTGTTTGCTTTTGCCCCTTGTTCAAATGAAATGGCCCAAGGTATTTTACCACCGGCACAAAGCGGTTGGCTGTTTTTTGACTTACCGGCCCTGCATCTCCATCACCACCAATGGTTAAGATGCGTTCCAGATCTCCGCCCCATGCACCAATCACATAATCAAACAGGTCAAAACTTTTAACACCCAATGCTTCCCTTGCATAAAAAGCGGCATGTGGATCGGGTGTTTTAAACCTGGTGAGATCCAATAATCCTTCATCCACAATAGCAACGCAGTAGGTCATTTCCTTTCCCTGTTGTTCACTTACGGTAAGGGACACCGTCCGCTCTGGCTGAATGCTACCCGGCATACTGATTACTGGTTTGAGAACTGTATTTTTATCTTCCACAAAAATCGGAATGGATCCATACATCCTGATCGGAAGATCGTTGATGGTTTGAGCATGAGGTTGTAACAAGCTAACGGTGGCGTATACATTAGGCGACATTGAGGCTGTTGCTGCAAACTTTACGATCGTTTGTCCCTGGGAAGTTTCCTGCCAGAAAGACTTTATCACTTTTGTACCACTTTCCAGGCTAACCAATATCCTGCCACCTTTACTGCCGGGAATATTTAAAGCAACCTCTTCTCCTACCGCATACTTTTCTTTATTACTGCTAAACGAAAGCATGGAGGCAGCGCTCTGTTCATCATTTCCTTCCCTGCTTTGCCAGCCCGGTTCATCAATGTATAATGTAGAACCCGTTGTATGGCCACTTTTTAAATCCTTCACCAAAACCAGGTAACGGCCCCACTCATTTTCGGAAGTGCCAAACTGCCATTGGCCCCGGCCATCGTTTAGCCGCACGGTTTGTTTACTAACCAATTTATTAAATTCATTTTGTGTGAAATTGCTTAGGTTATCACCGGTATCATCCCACCACCAGCGCCACTGGATGCGATAGAACTGAACTTCCACCTCATTGTTACCTGCTACCAGGCTTCCCCGGTTATCTACATTTACAATTTGCAGGGTGTGACTTTTACCTGACAATAAAAAGTCAAAAGGCTTTTGACCAGCCGGCAATTTTATTCCAACATAAGTTGCATATGGACTATAAGGAATTGTCATATTGTCGATGCTGAAACTTCCGCCAGGTTCAAATACTTTTACCACCATATTGGCGCTTAGCATTCCCGGTGCTGTCTCATCAACCTGGAATGCAGGTTTTAATATCGCATTACCGGCCTCATCCAGGCTACCATCAAAAATTGTTTTGCTTTGGGTAGCATATTTAGCGGCAGGATTATCAAAATCATAACCCGCAAATTTCGGGAAGCTTGTTTTTTTTGCAATGAGCGAGGCATCGATCCTTGCTTTCAGGTTTTTACCCACGGCTCCAAAAAGCCATTTTGCGTTGATGCTTCCGGTGGAGGTACTTCCAATTCCAAGGAAAGGATCCTTCCCAAAATCGAGGTTAATTTTTAAGCGGTTAGGCATTACCGTTTCTACCTTAATGCGCTTTTCAAAAACGGCCCCGCCAACTTTTACTTTTGCCATCCAGTTTCCGGTTGGAGCTGCTGCATCCGTATTGGTTTTAAAAAGATAGAACCCATCATCGGCATTATTTTGCATTACCTGTTTATATAATTGCCCCTGTGGTGTATAGAGGCTAAACTCTACCGGGTGATCTTTGGGCAATCTCTTCTCCCGGTCTTCGATGATGCAGTTTAGGTACATCGTATCGCCAGGGCGCCATACACCGCGTTCACCAAATATAAATCCCTTGATACCATTCTTTACGGCTTCGCCAATTACATCAAACCGGCTCAACGCCAATGAACTGCCATCATCCAATTTTAAATACCCTCTTTC
>JAYVUL010000316.1:0-2142 GCA_043787935.1 Chitinophagaceae bacterium
TGCACCACACCTTTGGGCTTGCCGGTGCTGCCGCTGGTGTACAAAATAAACAGCGGATCTTCTGAATCCATTTCTTCTGCAGGAAAATTAACCACCCCATTTTTTTCCACTTGTGTTTCTGCAAATTCCATTTCATCTTCCCACCACACGTCACGGCCTTTTATCATGCTCACCGGTGTTCTTGTCCTGGTATAAACAATTACTTTTTTAATTGTCTTGTTTCCAATCAGTGCATCGTCAATTACATTTTTTAACGGGATAACTTTTTCGCCACGGTAAGCGCCATCGCAGGTTACAATAAATTCAGCACCTGCATCACTCAACCTGTCCGCAATACTTTGAGCAGAGAAGCCACCAAAAATAACGCTGTGTATGGCGCCAATTCTTGCACATCCCAGCACTGCATAAACCAGCTCCGGCACCATGCCCATGTAAATACAAACACGGTCACCTTTTTTTACGCCGTTATTTTTTAATACCTGTGCAAACTGGCAAACCCTTTTGTGCAGCCGGGCATAAGTAACCGTCCTTACTCTTTCTTCTGGATTGTTGGGCTCCCAGATGATGGCTGGCTTATCGGCCATGGTGGCCAGGTGGCGGTCGATACAATTTTCTGTGATGTTGAGTTTGCCGCCTGCAAACCATTCTATTTTTGGTTCGGTGAAATTCCAGTTTAAAACTTTATCCCACTTTTTATACCACTGAAAATTTTCGGCAATGTTGCCCCAAAAACCTTCCGGGTCTTCCACGCTTTTTTTATATTCCTGATGGTATTGGTCTAATGATGTTATTTGATAAGGATATGACATGCCTGTAATTTTCTTTCAACTCAATTTAATATATTTACAACTACTTCTCTTCAAAAAATCAGAATAAAAAATAATTATGGCTCCATCTGAAAAAGGAATTGGTAAAATAATTTTTTCTTCATCGTTGGGTACTTTAATTGAGTGGTACGATTTTTACATTTTTGGTATGCTTGCCAAAACCATCTCGGTACAGTTTTTTCCGGCCGGTAATGCAACTGCTGCTTTGCTGAGTACGCTTGCCATTTTTGCTGCCGGGTTTTTAGTGCGGCCATTTGGTGCGTTGGTTTTTGGCCGGTTGGGCGACCTCGTTGGCAGAAAATACACTTTTCTTTTAACGTTGGTTTTAATGGGCGCTTCCACTTTTTTAATTGGCGTTGTGCCGGGTTATAAAACAATCGGCATTGCTGCTCCTTTACTCGTTTTATTGTTAAGGTTGATACAGGGCCTTGCATTGGGTGGCGAATACGGTGGTGCTGCAACTTATGTAGCCGAACATGCACCTGCAAACCGCCGGGGATATTTTACCGCATGGATACAAACCACGGCTACGCTGGGTTTGTTTGTGGCGCTGGGAATTATTTTGCTGGTAAAAACAAACATGAGTGATGATGCTTTTACTGCAGAATGGGGTGGCTGGCGCTATCCATTCTGGATATCAATTTTACTGGTGGGGGTTTCTATTTATATACGTTTAAAGATGAGCGAATCGCCGTTGTATGCTGCATTAAAAAAGGAGGGCACGACATCTGTAAACCCTATTAAAGAAAGTTTTGGACACAGAGCAAATTTTAAAATGGTTTTACTGGCATTGTTTGGTGCGGTAATGGGGCAGGGCGTTATCTGGTACACTGGCCAGTTTTACGCACAGAGTTTTTTAGAGAATGTGGTGAAGATTGAATTTATGCAGAACCGGGAAATTTTATTGTGGGCAATAGCTTTGGCAACACCTTTCTTTTTATTTTTTGGCTGGCTGAGTGATAAGATTGGAAGAAAATGGATCATGCTTACCGGCATGTTGCTGGGCGTTGTTTTTTACAGGCCGATATTTGGCACTTTTTTGAAAGCGGCTAACGCCCAAAGATGGAAAAGCGAGGCTATAAAAATGGCAAACACTGATATTAAATCAACAATAATAAAAATTGATACAGTAAAAAATACGAACCCTTTTTTAAGTGTTACCATTGAACACAGTAAAACAGATTGGAAATTAAATGATGGAAGAAAATTTTCAATAACCAGTGCTGATACCATTCCTATGTATCAGTTTAAATCATTTATTAAGGTTGATAATAAACCTTTTTATTCCAATATTATTCTTTCCAATTCTTTAAAA
>JAYVUL010000317.1:0-14835 GCA_043787935.1 Chitinophagaceae bacterium
CAGCCTTTGCTACATCGCTTCCGGTTGCCGGCAGGTCAATAGCTACTCCAATGATGTCTGCCCCGGACAGTGCCAGTTCAATGGCAATCTCCATTCCAATACCGCTGCTACAACCGGTAACAAGGGCAATTTTATTGTCTACTCTGAAATTTAACATGATAGTTGTTTTTTAAAAGTTGATAGTTTAATATTCAGTATTGATTTATTCAATTATAAAAGATTCAATAGTAATTTATCGCTGCTTTCCCCTGCTATTTTTTTAATGGCCTCCATACAATTGCTACAATTAAATTTGTTGCTACCCCTTAATAAAACAGGCAATGCATCACCATACTTAAATTCCTTTATCTGGTTACCTGTCCATTCTTTTTCTTTGGTAATATAAGGTAACAAAGCATCAAAAGCTTTCTTTAAGGAGTGGCCGGATCTTGACTTCCATGTCCACAAATTGGTGTTAGTTTTTTCTGATGACTGGGCAATAATGATAAAAGCATTCATGATAAAAACAGAATAATGCAGGGATGTTGTTCTTGCTAATTCTTTAGGGAAAAAACCATCCGAATCCATCTGTTTGTCTAATCGTCCTGCAGCACGAAGGGCTATTTTATTTGCCAAATCTGTATTACCAACATACAAGGCCAATGATAATGCCTGTGCGTCATACCATACCCCATGATTATTTGACGCTTCCATTTCTTCTTTTCCAATTTCACTTGTCTGCATCCAGTTGAGGTAATCGGCAAACCATTGCTTCATAGCTACCTGGTTTTGAGGAGTCCAGTTTTTTGAATGTTGCAATAAATCAATTGCATCGATAAAATAAATAAAATAGCGGGTGTCCAGCACACCTTCCGCTCTGCCATCATTTTTTCCTTTTATAGCCTGGCCAAATTTTGCATTCGGATTCATCCTGGTGGCAGAATCCAAAAACCATACTTCCAATAATTTACTGGCATGTGCTGCATATTTCTCTTCATCAGAAAGAAAATAGGCAATCGCCAGGTTGTATACATTTTCACAAAGCTTCGGCATGTTTTCTTTGTCTGGATAGTCCTTTACTTCCGGGTTGATCTCTCCATCCTTTCGCATGTAAGGTATACCGTTCGGTTTGGAAGGGTCGGGCCACCAGTAGGGACCAATACTCATGTAATCATGCTTATCACCGCTTGGCGGAAAGGCCGTTTTTTCCATTACACTTACTGGTTGATAATTCAACGCCTTCTCTGCGTCTTTTAACAACTGCTTATAGGCTGTACAGGAAAGGGCATCTTTTGCTTTTATTTTTTCTTTACTGGCAGCCAGTATGGTAAAATCCAGTTTCACCATGTCTGACTTTGACAATTTTGGCTGGGCATATATCGTATCACTCAACAGACAAAGGAGCAATAAAGCGGAACTAATTTTTTTCATTTGTTTCTTTTTAATTCGTCTAATTGTTTTATTTACCTACTTCAAATCTGCACCTATTTCAATTTTTCAATAACTGCAATGACTTCAATTTCTATTAACTTATCAGGTGATGCCAATACCGGCACTCCTAATAATGTACTTGCCGGCATCTCATTTTCGCCAAGTATTTCTTTTCGTATACTTCTGAATATGGCAACTTTACCGGGGTTACAATTAACGATGTAAGTATTCATTTTTACAACATCTTTAAAAGTAGCGCCTGCTGCTTCCAATTCTATTTTTACATTGGCAAAAGTGGAACGGGTCTGCGCTTCTAAATCAACGCCCTCACCGGTTAGCCCAGAAACATAAATCGTTTTTACATTTCCATTTGCGATGGCTACCGCTTTTGAATAGCCGGGCCCTGCATGAATAAAGTTTTTGGTTAACCCAGTTTGCAACTTATTGCTGCAGGATGCAAACATCATTAAAAATATAAGCGCAGTGAATTGCTGTTTCATTTGATTGAAGTTTATCATTCGTCGTCCTTATCCTTTTTACCTTCCTTTGCCTGCCCATCTTTTTTACTTTTATTTGCGGCCTTGTTAGCATGCCGGCCATTGCCATTGCCAGTATCCAGTATACCCCCAGCAGGATTTAACTTATCCAAAACCGCTTTCAAACGGTCATGGGCCGCCGTTGCTTCTTTGTTGTTACTATAATCTGTTACTAATTTTTCTTCAAACGGAGCATTGCTCATGTCATACAATTCATCTTCCCTGTTCAGCTTCCAACTGGCCTCTCTTACATACCATTTGTTGCCTAACTCACAAAATATCCATTCCCTTGGATTACCTTTTTTGCCTAAGAGTTGTGGCAAAAAACTTCTTCCATCTAATACATTTTTAGCAGGAAGTTTTGCACCCGCCACTTCAGCAAATGTTGGCAACAAGTCACTTGCATCAACCAATGTTTCAGTAACCTGGCCGGGTTCTATAACGCCGGGCCAATTAGCAATGTAAGGCACCAGCCCTCCACATTCCAGCATAGAGCCTTTTTTACCGGAAAGTTGCTTTCCTCCAATTGTCCCTCTCAAAGCATATTTACCTGCGGTACCATTATCACCCATGAAAACAATCAGCGTATTTTTTCTCAATTTTAAACTATCCAGGGTGTTCAACAATTTGCCTACCAATTTATCCATGTAGGCAATGTTGTCTGCATAATGGTCGCTTCCGGGCTTACTATCCGGTGTTTTAAGAATTTTTCCATGAACTTCCACCATTGAATAATAGAGAAAAAATGGTTTGTCTTTGTTGGCAGAAACGAACTTCACCATATGGTCGTGCATAAGATCTGGCATGTAAGCATCCCCTAAAAGTTTTTCAACGCCATTTTCGGTATAGCCTTCTGCTTTTTCTTTTTCCTTACTCCAGTAAACGCCGCTGCCTTTAAATCTCAGGTAATCATCAAACCCAAAATCGGAAGGATTCAATGGAAGCTGGCCCCATTTGCCGGTCATTGAAGTTACATAACCTTCCGTTTTTAAAACCGCCGGAATCATAATCTCATCGGACGGCTTTAAATTGATACACATATCCTGGTTTACCGCACCTGTTCTAAATGCATATCTACCCGTTAAAATCAATGCCCTGGATGGCCCACACAACGGCGCAGTATAGCCATGTTTCAATAGTATCCCGGTTTTTGCCAATTGATCTATTATTGGAGTATGGTTGCTGTCGGAACCATATGCACTTACATCGCCAATGCCCAGGTCATCAGCAAGAATGTAAATGATGTTTGGCTTTTTGGAAATAGTCTTCCCTTTCTTCGTTTGAGCAGTAGTACATAAAACTGTAAATGCCAGCAATAGAAGTGCAAAACTATTTTTTAGTAAAATTTTCATTTTCTATGATTTGCAAGTTTTAAAAACTTTTATATTTCTTCCTTTTATTTTGGAACTACACTTTCCCAAACTTTAAAATTTTTATATGCAAAATGTGTCCACTGCATCTGCCTGAAACCGATCTTACCTCCTTCCAAAATTTTTCCATATTTCACTCCATCATCCAGCCAATCAATGATTTTCCTTTCATCTATATACATCAGAATGTGGCCGCCATATTTCACCAGCCTTACTTTGCTTACAGCTTTAGAATCAAGCGGGATACCCATTTCTCCTGTCAGCACTAAATTAAATCCCTTGTTTTTGCGCAGATTGGCAAACTCCCTTCCCGGATGATCCTTGCCATTGGCATAGTACGAAATATGGTAATCATTCATGGCACCTTTTGTATAATCCGTAAAAGTCCCTTCCGTTCTTTTGGGTAAAGTGCTGTCGAAAATACTTTCGCCTTTTAATCCCTTTGCTGCAAAAAATACAATGCATAACCCGGCATCAATTTCAATATCCTGTGCTTCCCATTCTGCAATGAAATTTGAGGGGAAATCAACCGGGCACCAGAATACATGATGGCCTTTCTCATCCGGTGAATACATATGCATCCCATCCTTTTGAAATTCAATTTTTCCCGGGCCTTCCATCACCCAATCTTTCACTTTGCCTGCATCTGCGAGTGTATTTTCGTACAATAATTTCCCTTTGGAAATATCCTGAGCAATGGTGTTGCATGACATTCCGGTTAACAAAACAATGAAGAGCACCGCAATTAAACTTTTTTTCATTTTTTATTTTTTTAATTCAATAATTTATTTTTCTGACACGCACCGGAAACCCAAATGCTCCATTCCGGAATCGGCAGATGTTTTCATTCTTGCCGCTACCCTGTAACCGCTGCAATAAGATTCATTGCACAAAAAAGAGCCACCCCTCATCACCCGCTTGGCTACCAATGGCTCATCAGGATCGTAACTTTTTATTGGACCTTTCGGATTATCTGCCACTTTAATTTTCCCAAACTGCGCATAATATTTATTGTTATACAGATCGGCACACCATTCCCACACATTACCGGCCATATCGTATAACCCATAGCCGTTAGGTGCAAAAGATTTTACCGGGGCAGCTCCGTAAAAACCATCTATGGTTTCATTGTTGTAAGGAAAATTTCCCTGCCAGTAATTACATTTAGCATTCCCTGAATCTACATTTTCGTTTCCCCAGGCATACACATTATTTAACCTTCCGCCTCTTGCAGCAAATTCCCATTCTGCTTCTGTTGGTAATCTTTTGCCCGCCCATTTGCAATAAGCCCTTGCATCATCCCAACTGATATGCACTACAGGGTAGTTATCTTTTCCTTCAATATTACTGGCGGGCCCTTTTGGATGTTTCCAGTTGGCACCATGCGTCCAGTTCCACCACTGGCTGTAGTCCTGCAGGTTTACTGCACCTTCTGTTGGCACAAATACAAGCGATGCCGCTTTTAGCATTTCCGGATCCGGCCTGGGTGTATTTGGGGCCAATTGCTTTTTTAGTTCTTCCCAGTTAACATCCTTCTCTGCTGTAGTTTTATAATCTGTTTTTTTTACAAATGCAGCAAATTGCTGATTGGTCACTTCTGTGGCATCCATAAAAAATCCATTCACTTTAACTGCATGCTTTGGGTATTCATCCTGCCGGCCTTGTTCATTATCTGCCCCCATCATAAAAGTGCCCCCTTCAATCCATACCATGCCTTCATGTCTTTTACCGCTTGCAGACACAGTATCTTTATTTGGAGCAGTTGTTATTCTTTTTGGAGCCCCAAACCTGTTTGGAATTTTTGAAACACAACATGATTTTGTGGCACATTTTTTTTCAACTGTTTTTTCCAATGCAGAGGAACCTGTTTTTGCCGATGGCTTCGCCTGGCTGTACCCATTCTGGAAACAACCCAGTAACGCTAAGCAAATAATATTTGTCAAAAAGGTTTTCATTCTTATTAATTATTTCATCCAGCTTACCCCAACATCCTTTTTACCAACAACCTGTTTAGGATCAAATTGGGTAATCTCCTTTTCAGTTAATTTAATATGATGCACTGCCAATCTTTTATTGATCGCATCTATAACAGCCAGCTCTACTTTTGGCTTTGCATAATGAAAGCCATCTTTCACAACAATATCCTTTTCTTTCAACAATGAAAACCCTTTATCTGACGTTTCCCCATTGGTATACAAATTGGAGGTAGTAACATATCCAGAGGCAGAATCAACCACCACAAATGGGCTTATATTATCTCCTGCTGTATTGATGATACAATTTCCTGCCAATACAACATTTTTAGGCGCAACAAAAGGTTTGCCCTTATGTGCATTTCCAACACCCAATGCAATGACGGGTCCGAGAGAATTCACTACTGTATTGTAAGCAACAATGGCATTGTCTGCAGCATGGTATTCATTGATGCCGGCACCCACCAGGCCCGACATTATTACAATTGGAGACTTCAATGCTTTTCCACCACCCTCACAATTTTCCACATAATTATTAAAGACAGTGTTATTAAAATTCACTACCCTTAAACCTCCACTCTCATTTCTGCCTGATTTGCCATTGATGTAATTACCATAAGCAAAATTGTCTCTACCATTTCTTAACACCAATGAGCCATCATTACCCACAAGGGTGTTGAAGCGGTATATATTATCGCAACTTTTATTACTGATCACTTCACCTTCATGTCGTTCATCTTCAAAATAATTGTACTCAATAATATTAAATCCATGTGTATTGGAAGCACCACTCACACCTACTCTTATTTGTTCGCCTCCATTGCTTGAAAAAGTTCTGTACCCCCAGTAATTATGGTGCACATGATGGTAAGTAGAAGGCAGGTCACTTGTTCCTTTATTAGTTTTATCCACCGGATAATTCACAACTACTGTTGGACCCTTGTTAGTCTTTCCATAAAAATAGCAATGATCAATTTCGTTGTAAGTGCCCTCCAAAGCAATAGAGTTGTTATCAATGCCGCTTTCTTCCGTACGGGTATAATTTACGATGGCACAATTGGTAACCCTGCAATGACTGGCATCTTCAGCACCTTTGCCATCTGGCCCAAGTTTTATAGCACTTTCTTTATCCCCTAATGTACAGTTACCTTCAAATAAAAAACCCTCAACCTGCAGATAACTACCGCTAAGGAATATCTGCGAATTACCCGACAATATTACTTTGCCAGCAGTTTGTGCTTTGAGGATAATGGGTGCTTTTTCTGTACCATTTTTCTTTGGAGCAAAACTTATTTTCAAATCAACATAAGAACCATCTTTCCAGATGATGATATCCCCGGCGGTTACTTTTTCTAAAGCGGTGTTTAATTCGCTGTTATTGCTGACTAAATAGTCTTTAGCATTGGCAATACCTGCACTAAATACAATAACTGCAATTACTAAAATGCTTTTCATACTTTGGCTCCTATACATCATACATTTATTGTTTTTTAAAATACTGGTTTTAAATTGATCCTTTATTTACGAACGATTAGTTTAATGGTATTTGAATAATTGCCTGAACGAATGCCAACAAAATAAACTCCATTTTCTAAATCAGTACAATTGCAGGTGATGATATTGTTTATTGCATTTTGATTGTTAAAATGCATATACCTTTTTACAACTTGCCCTTTTAAGTTGTAAACAGTAATATCCACCTTGTTACAGCCATGTTCCGGAAATTGAATATTGATAGCGTTAGTTGCAGGGTTTGGATAAACAACAATGGGGTTTACAGGAGTAATATTTATTTGTTTTATTTCAGAGTAATAAACGCTTCCATCGAGGTCTATTTGCTTAAGCCTGTAATAATTCATCCCTAATAAAGTGCCCAAATCTGTGAATGAATATTTTAACGCAGTGGTTGAATTTCCGGCAGCATTTACTTTACCAGCAGTGGTAAAGTTTATCCCGTTAAACGAGCGTTGAATTTCAAAATGACTGCTGTTTTGTTCAAATCCTGTAGTCCAGGAAATGGCAGCTTTACCATTTTGAGTGATTACCCCAAAACTTATCAGCCTGATTGGCAGCAACGGCCCGCCCAAATAAAATGGGCCCACTTCTGTAACTACCAGAGGATGATTAGTCGTTGGCCCCGTTGTAAATTCATCGCAGCCTACATCTTTCTGCGCTGCTGTTGCTGGCCGGGATTGTCCACTTATATCAAACATTAAATTAGGGTCATCGTCAATATTTGGAATATCAAGTATTGCAGCATAGCTGGCACTACCAGCATTGATTGCCGGGCTTAAGGAAGATAAACCCTGGTAGCCATCTGAGTTGGTGATAAGTAATGGATTTACATTTGCCATGCCTGATGGTATGGTGATACCCAATGTACCTTGAAACATATTACCAGCCCAGGTGGTACCGGTATTTATATTTTTAAATATTTTTCCGGATGATTTTAGGAAAATATTATTCGCCCAGGTATTATTGGTTGCACCGG
Source organism: Chitinophagaceae bacterium (assembly GCA_043787935.1). Taxonomy (GTDB): domain Bacteria; phylum Bacteroidota; class Bacteroidia; order Chitinophagales; family Chitinophagaceae; genus Ferruginibacter. The sequence goes on from JAYVUL010000317.1 coordinate 7,781, forward strand.
TGTTCCCTAAATCAATAAACCCACAGTTTACAAATGTGTTGTTGAGGAAGTTGATATTGTTAAGATTGGGGCTAACAAAAATATAAGATACGGCATCGGCAGTACTACCAACACCTGCGTTTTCAAAGTAGTTATTATAGCAATAAATATTATTTGCTTCTTTAACCCTAATGCCCCCGGCGTTAATAAAAAAGTTACTGTAAGCTACATTATTGTCACCATTCCGAAATGACAGCATTGCATTTTGCTGGTTGGTGAATGTGCAAAACCGAATGGTATTTTCCCGGCATTTTATAGAAATACTTTCTGCATCGCCCAGGCCGGTATTATTAAAGTAGCAGTACTCCATAATTGTTCTGGATACATTTAATTGTTCTATACCTATCCCAACCCTTAAAGGTTCATTACCATTATCCCCCCCAATGCCATAGTAATTTTGAAAAGAGCAATACCTTATTCTATGGTAACCTGGAACCGTTGGAGAGGTTAATACCTGCAACGTACAGCCAGTTTCGGCAGCAGCTGGTTTCTTTTCAATATTGCAATAGGATACTTCGTTGTATTGGGTACCGCCTTTTATTTCAATATATTTTTTTGCATAATACCCGCTGAAATTTAATTGTGACAATACATTGTGACTTCCAAAAACTTCAATAATATATAACGCACCAATATCCCCGGAAGTAAATTGAAAACCCGTGAAAGTGATATAGTCACCGTTGATATTTATATCATCGGTTCCATTTAAAAATACCCCACCTGGTGTTGCTGGTTGAATGGTGATATTGCTTGTGTTAATATTTAATGTATTGTTTAAATAAGTGCCATTAGCAAGCACCAAAATATCACCGGCATTGGCATTATCTATTGCTATTTGTAATTCCGGTACCGATGCTACGTTTATAGTTGCAGCGTTTGCACCAAATACAGCAATTAAGTTACCCATAATAAGTAAAAGCAGCCTTGTAAACTCATTCTTTTTGATTACTATCTTTTTAAATTTATTCACGCAATTATTTTACCTGTGATTTAAAAAACGCAAGCATCTTACCCAGCATTTCTTTAGAAACAACTGCATATTTTTTATCATTCACCACATTCACTGTTTCGTTAGGGTCGTTCGTATAATCGTACAATTCGCTACCCACCACCAACTCCTTTTTAAAAGGTTGTGAACTTCTGAAATTGTCTCCCATCCAGATGGTAAACCGGTAGCGGTTGGTCCGGATGGAATAGCCCATGTATTTTGTATCAGAATATCCCAGCCGGTCTGATTCTATTTTAGAAGCGCTTCTCGGGTATTGGCTTACTGCAAAATCCTTTACAGCGCCTGTTGGATTTTTCATCAATGGCACCAGGCTTTTGCCATCCAAAAATGCGGGGATTTTTAATCCTGCCAAATCGCATAATGTTGGAAAAACATCTACAAACTCAGATGATGATTTCGTTCTTGAAGGAGCAATTTTGGGTGAAGCAATCAATAATGGCGCATGAGTGGCCTGCTCAAAATTGGTATGCTTGCACCATAAATTATGATCACCTAAATGCCAGCCATGATCGCCCCACAAAACAATGATGGTATTTTTAGTGAGTCCCAAAGAATCAAGTGTGTGCAACAGGATTCCAACATTAGCATCTGAGTAAGAAACGGCGGCATGATATCCGTGTATCAGTTCTTTTTGTTTGTCTAACGGCAAGGATAAGCCGTAATCTTTTTGATCAGTAAAAGAAAGCAATGGCGGGATATCTGAATAAGCCCTGAGTTCACCGGCATTGTGATACGCGATATCAACTGCATTTTTTGATTGCTCCTGGAACGGGGCTACCGGCATATCCTCTCTTTTATACAGGTCCCAGTATTTTTTCGGGGCTACAAATGGCAAATGTGGTTTTGCGAAACCAACAGCAAAAAAGAAAGGTTGATCGCTTTTACTTAACCCAATCAAAATATCTTTTGCCTGCAATGCATTGGCTCCATCATTGTAAGCATTGTCCGGCACATCAATACATTCTACTGAAGGCCTTATTTTAGAAGTAGCATATTCAACAGCATCAGTTTTTTTCATGCCTTTATCTGTTGCTTCTTTAATATATTTTTCTGCCAACTCTTTTGTTTCTTTTAACTGGTACCTGTCCAAAGCTGGTTCCGAATACCCTTCCGGATAATATTTCTTATCCACTTTATAATAAGGTACACTCCAGGATGGCTTGTCTAATTCCTTATCTACATTTCTGGGGTCATACACTTTGCCAATGCCCTGTGCAGAATACCCCTGGCTGATAAAGTATTGGGGTATACTTACAATATCAGGATTTACATTCCGCATGGGAGTTTTCAAATCCCACACTTTTGTATAATCGGGCCGTTTGCCTGTCATCAAACTTGCACGGGTGGGGCCACATACTGCCTGTTGGCAATAGTTACTTAAAAACACCGTACCCATTTTTGCAAGGCGGTCGATGTTTGGTGTTTGTATTAATTTATCACCATAACAGCCTAGTATTGGTTTCAGGTCATCAATAGCGATGAAAAGCACATTGGGCCTTTTTTTTTGCTGCGCCATTATGGGCATTGAAACAACCAATCCAATCAGCAACTTAAATAGCAAGTGTAGTTTTTTCATTTTAAATATTTCAGGTAGACTGACAGAATATATTTTTATACTTATTGAAATGTTAATTTGTAACCTGTGTTTTAAAAAAGGCTATCATCTTATCATATAGTTCTTTTGAAACCGTTTTATATCCCTGATCGTCTGCAACATTTATGGTTTCCTCAGGGTCTTTTTGATAATCGTATAATTCAGTTCCCACTATCAATTCATTTTTAAATGGCTGAGAACTTCTGAAATCATCTCCCATCCAAACCGTGTAACGATAGCGGCTGGTGCGGATAGAATAACCCATACTTTTATGACTACTGAAGCCCCGCTTTTTTGCTTCCTCTTTATTGCCACCCCTTGGGTACTGGCTTACCGCAAAATCCTTAACCGTTGCAGAAGGATTTTTCATCAGCGGAACCAACGTTTTTCCATCAAGTGAATCAGGAATTTGCACCCCGGCCAAATCACATAAGGTAGGAAACAGATCCACAAATTCTGTAGTGGCATTTGTTTTATTTGCTTTCATGCCAGGTGCAGCAATGATCAACGGTGCATGGGTAGCCTGTTCAAAATTGGTATGCTTGCACCATAAATTATGATCGCCCAAATGCCAGCCATGATCGCCCCATAGTACAATGATGGTATTCTTTGTTAGCCCTAACGCATCCAACTTTTGGAGCAACATACCCACCAACGCATCGCTGTAAGAAACAGCTGCATAATAACCATGTATCAATTCTTTTTGTTTGTCTATTGGCAGGGTTAAGCCAATATTCTTCTGATCAGTGAAAGACAATAGAGGCGGAATATCAGAATACTTTCTTATTTCCCCGGCATCGGTGTAAGCCATGTCTACACCATTTTTTGATTTCTCCTGGAAACTGGCTACTGGCATATCCTCACGTTTGTACTGATCCCAATATTTTTTGGGGGCAACAAAAGGCAAATGTGGTTTGTGAATCCCTACGGCAAAAAAGAAAGGTTTAGTTGACTTGCTTAATTGAGTTAAAATATCCAATGATTTAAAAACATTGGCGCCATCTTCGTATGCATTATCTGCAACATCAACACTTTCGGTGGTAGGTTTTATTTTGTCTTCAACAAACAACCTGGCGTCTTTCCTTTCTAACCCCCTGGCCCTCGCTTCTTCCATTAATTTTTCAGCAGCCGCTTTTGTTTCAGGAGATTGATACTGTCCCAATGCCGGCTCTCCGGTTTTTTCATCAAAATAGTCATCTGCAGATTTATAAAAGGGCACACTCCATGATGGTTCATCCAGTTTTTTATCTACATCACGTGGATCATATACTTTTCCGATGCCCTGGGTACTATATCCCTGAGTTATTAGGTATTGAGGTAAACTTAAAATGCCGGGATTGATATCTCTCATTTTAGTTTTTAAATCCCACACTTTTGTAAAATCGGGCCGCTTGCCTGTCATCAGGCTTGCCCTGGTTGGCCCGCATACTGCCTGCTGGCAATAGTTGCTCATAAACACCGTGCCCATTTTTGCCAGCCGGTCAATGTTGGGTGTTTTTATCAATGTGTTACCATAGCAGCCCAAAACCGGTTTTAAATCATCAATAGCGATGAATAAAATATTAGGCTTCGCTTTTTGCTGTGCGGCAAGCGGTGTGGCGCTAACCATTACAACCGGCAAAATAAACCAACTTGATAATTTCCTTATTATTTTCATTTTGATCGTTTCAGAAGAAAGGCTGCTATTTTTTTTTGACTGGAAAATTATTTATTAGTTACCTGTGCTTTAAAAAATGCAAGCATTTTATTTTTCAGATCTTTTGAAATGCTCTTATACATTGTATCCTTTACCACATTTACAGTTTCCAGCGGATCTTTTACATAATCATACAATTCAGCAGCATACACTTTCTTTTCATCAAATGGTTGTTTGCTGGTAAAATCATTCATCCAGATGGTATACCGGTATTTATCATTCCTTAAACTGTAGCCCATCAGTTTTCCATTAGCAAATCCCAATTTTTGCGCCTCTTCTTTCTTCAACTTCCTGGGGTATTGGCTCATGGCAAATTCTTTTACACTTGCTTTGTTATTCAACATAATCGGTTTCAGGCTTTTACCTTCTAATTGAGCTGGAATGGGTAGTGCAGCCAAATTACATAGCGTAGGAAATATATCAATGTGCTCTGTAGGGGCTGTTGCTTTACCAGGTTTCATACCAGGCGAAGCGATGATCAACGGAGAACGGGTAGCCTGTTCAAAATTGGTATGCTTTCCCCACATGTCGTGGTCGCCTAAATGCCAGCCATGATCTCCCCAAATAACAATGATGGTATTTTTTAATGTACCCAAAGAATCAAGTGTATTTAATAAAATACCCAATTGCGCATCTACATAAGATACCGCAGCGTAATAACCATTAATTAATTCTTTCTGTTTTACTGGTTTTAAACCAGCACGCAACTCCTCCTTTGTTAAAGTGGTAAATTCTGGAATATCTGTATAATTCCGTAATTCACCAGATGATTCATAGGCAATAAATACTTCATTGGCTGCATGCTGTTGAAATGCAGCCATTGGCATATCCTCACGCTTGTACATATCCCAGTATTTTTTAGGTGCTACAAAAGGAAGGTGTGGTTTATGAAAACCAACTGCCATAAAGAAAGGCTCTTTTGCAGCAGATAATTTGATGATTTGTTGTTTGGCCAGTAAGGCATTCACTCCATCCTCATAAGCATTGTCAGGAAGGTCCAAATTTTCAACAGCGGGGCCTTTTTTGCCCGGAACATTTTCGCTATCATCTTCCTTCTTATCTTTCTTTTCCATCTTATCACTCTTCTCTGAATTATCGGTACCATCGGTCTTCCCTTCATCAATACCACCACCAGCAGCCAATTTTTTCAGCGATGGCGACTGATAATGCTTAAAAGCAGGTTCACCAAGATTGTTGGCATAGTCACTTGCTTCAGCTTGCAAATAAGGGATAGACCATGATAATTTATCATTCTTTTTATCTATACAACCGGGGTGATAAATTTTTCCAATACCGGAAGTGGTATATCCCTGGCTGATAAAATATTGCGGAATGGTTACAACATCCGGAAGCATGTCACGCATTTTAGTTTTTAAATCCCATACTTTGGTAACGTCAGGACGTAACCCTGTCATTAAGCTTGCCCGGGTAGGCCCACAGACTGCCTGCTGACACTGGTTATTTAAAAAAACAGTTCCCATTTTAGCCACCCTGTCTATGTTGGGCGTTTTGATTAATTTGTCGCCATAGCAACCTAAAACAGGTTTCAGATCATCAATTGAAATGAAGAGGATATTCGGCTTTGCTGCCTTTTGTGCCAAGAGCTGCGCTCCTGCCACCAGCAGTGAAAGAGACAGTAAAGAAAATTTCTTTTTAAACATGTTGTAATTTTTAGATCTATTTGGTTACCGACACTTTAATAACTTTTTCAAAACTTCCTGTTTTGAACAGGAAAAAATAATTGCCATTGTTTAAAGAACCCACATCATAAGATTTAGTATAAGTTCCTGCCTTATGAAATTTCTGATTATACAGCATTTTAATCAACTGACCATTAAGGTTATACATTAGCAGGTTAACTGTTGCGTCTTCCGGCAGTGTATATTTAATAACGCCATTTGATATTACCGGGTTAGGATAGGCACTTACCTCAACAGGTTCATTTGCCAATTTAACAACTGTTGTAAATGCTGGCCTTGCAGCAACCGTTTCAACAGAAATCTGTAACCAATCGCCGGAACATCTGTAATTAGAAGTGCCTCCCGAACTATACACTCTAACCCGCACCTGGCCGGTTGAAGAAATATAATTTGAAGGTGAAGTTTGTATGTTGGTAATTAAAATATCTGAGGTGGATACTGTCTTGGAATCAATTTGTACCCAGCCTGAAGTCATCCAGTTGTACAGAAATAGTAATTGTGTTTTACTTGCAGCATTTTTACCGTCATAATTAATGGTAAGTTTTGATACAGTGGAAGGAACCTGTGAAATGGTGGTGCTGGCATACCAGTCTGATTTCCTGGTGCCACTTGTTGTTGAATTCACCACATAATAACTTGAATTGTTTGTGGCCAAATTTCCAAACCCTCCACTGCTTAAAGAACCTGAAAGTATGGCGACCGATGTTGGTGAATAATTATATACTACAGGTGCTGTAACAGTGAGTGTTTGTAAAATGTTTGTTGCCGGATTAAACGTTGTATTACCCGCCTGCGAGGCGGTGATAACCGAAGTTCCAGCAGCTACAATATGAATATTGCCACTCACAATGGTTGCAACAGCAGTGTTGGAACTGGTATAAGACACTGTTAATCCTGAACTGGCTGTGGCGCCCGCATTAAAATCTGCTGCCCCCACAACTTTGGAAGGGAGTGCAGTAAATGTGATGGTTTGATTTTGTTTGGTAACAGTTAAGGTTTGAGCAACATCAGTGGCTG
>JAYVUL010000318.1:0-4018 GCA_043787935.1 Chitinophagaceae bacterium
CCCCACAAACTCCACACATTACCAATCTTTACCCGGTTATCATTAGGTGTAAGCTGCGCCGCAGTAGTTTGCGTTAGATTATTTGAAATAGTAAGATTGGTATTGCCCGATATAAGCACTATCCCATTGGCTGATTTATCTGTTGAAAGATTGTAACAGTTAATGGTATTAAAGCCACCATTAAAGGTTTGTGCCAATGCGGCACTGGCTGCAGCTGTAGTAATGCTCAAATTAGCTAAACAACTTGTACCCAGCGTACCCCCCATTGTGCCGCCGCCACTTAGGGTAAGGTTACCACCAAGTGTCAATATTTTCCCAACTGTATTGGCCTCCAGTGAAGTACTCGCTCCATCTACTGTTAGTGTCTGCGTTACCGCAAAATCATTGTTCGTTTTCTTTAGGTCAGAACCCGATACGCTGAGATTAGCATAGGTAATGGTAGTTAAAACGTCCTGGTTACCATTTACTAAAGAAGTAGCAACGTCCCTGTTATAGTTTACCAATGAAGTAGTACCTGCGTTGAATCCACCTGAATAATTTGGTGATTCACAGCCAATATACAGCGTGCTGGCTGATTGAGACATATCCACCATCGCACTGCCGCTCCCAAGGAAACAACTGGAAGCTGCAGCCATGTTGGTCAGCTTCATAATGCTTGGTGTAGGGCCAAAGAACAACCTGCCGGTTGAACCCAAATCAAGGTTATTCGCAACCGTTACATCCGTGTTCAATTCTGCACCTGCAGGATCTGTATTACTTACGGTCATATTGTAGAAATTCTCTCCACCGGGGCAATAGATTTTTTGAGCCCCTGAAAAACCATTGAAGGTAACATTGCTGAAAGCTTCATTAAAACCCCCGGTAGCATAGTTGTTCCAGTTTCCTCCAACAAGGATGGCATTAGAAGGGTTGGTAAGGCCGGGATTGGATGGATCCAGAACAGACGACCCGGTGATCGTTACATTTTTATTTACCCTTAAGGTAATACCTGTTTGTGATAAGTTCTTATCAATAAGATCCTTGGTACCACTGCCGGATACTACCAGGTTGGAATAAGTAAGATCGGTTAGGATATGAGTGATCCCGCTTGGTGCAGAGTACTCCACAATGGAACCCGGCTGCAAATCATAGGTATTATTGGTAGTGCTGAAGCTGGTAGCTGTAGCCGTATTAAAACCAACAATTGTATTAATATTCAGACGCCCTCCGTTTAATATGGTAAAGGTATGGCCGGCCGCACCACTTGCATCACAGTTGATCTGGTTACAATTAACCACACCCGTATTACCAATGATCCAGTTACAGCCAAAGCCGCCAGTAGCACTCGTATTAGTGGCATATAAAATTCCCGGTATGTTCATGGTACCGTTTATGGTATAGGTACCACCCCTGTTAACACCCCCGGTACCGCCATTTGTACTGTTAATGGCCATATTACCCGAAGTGGCTCCTGCAAGTACAGCAGTAAGAGTAGCATTCTGGTTCACCGTTACATTAAAAATAGTACCGGTAGAGTTATTGTACATGGTAGTGCCCGAACCAGTATTCCACAATAAATACATGTTCATGGCAATAATAAGATTGGTAGTGGTATTAACAGTTGAGAAATTCTTTCTCAACCTTGAAGCATAAAAATTACCTGAGCCGCTGATGGTACTGTTAACCCCTTCCATATTAAAGCTGATAGAGTTCCAGGTAACCGCATCCGTGCCGATTGTTCCATTACAAACAATATCACCGTATAATGTCATGTAAACATTTGAAGCACTGGAACCGTAGATCCTGCCACCACTGACTACAGTAAGTGTTTTAATGGCCAGGTTGGCGGCAGATGCTGTTAAATTAACAGTATGCCCAGCATTCACGGTAACATTGGCTGTGCCTGCATTACCTGTACCCGGCACATCAGGCGAAGCTTGCCATGAACCCGAAATCCTCTTTTGCCAGGTGCTTATAGCATTATACTGACCGGTTTGTATTGATTGATAATCTCCGTCTGCTACTGTAGTAGGCACGGCCGTTACCTGTACCCCTGTACTCCAGATAGTTCCATTTCTTACAAATACTTTAAAGTAATAAGTCACGCCGTTGGTTAACCCGGTTACAGTAACACTTGTTCCAGTACCCTGGTAAACTGAAAAGCCAGTACCCACACCGGAACAGGTGGCACCTGAACCATAGGTATTATTAAATGCATAGCTTGTTCCTGAAGGGGTGCAACTGATCGAAGAAGTAAATGCCATCACTACGATATCATTATAGCACCCAACGGGATTTGTCCATGATACAGCTACTGAACCGGAGAAAGGGCCGCCACTTACTCCAGTTACATCGGGTGTATTCAAATTAAGGGTAAGCACACTGGCACTGGCAGAGCCAATAATGACAGGATCACTTGCCACTACCCGTATTTTATAGGCTGCGCCGGTAGCGGTACCTGCAGGTATAGTTGCAGCAATGGTGCCGGAAGGATTAAGGCCGAATGCAGTAAGGGTACCAATATCCTGTGCCAGTGTAAAGCTGCCCGTGCCATCAGATAACTGGGCGGTAAAAACATTGCCTGCATTAAAAGTACCTGTTGAACTGAAAGGAACGTTTACAGATGCCCCCGTGGCATTGGTGATACAAAATGGGGAACCAGCAAAAGCACCTGCAGTAACACTGTTGGTGGATACATAATCTCCCATATTGATATCATCAATATTCAGCCTGCTGGTAGTACCGCCACTTAATTTTACGATTCTTATCCTGATCTGGTTACCGGTTATATTAGGAGTAAAAGTTACTGTGGCCAATGAATATAGGGTGGTGGTTTGAACGGGGCTTTGGTACGCCACAAAAGTAGCTCCTCCGTCATCAGACACATCCATACGCCAGGTGGTGCTGATATCGCTGCCAAACAAGCCATGTTTTATCGATACGATACCCAGGCCATTGGCTTTATCAAACAACATCGTGATGGAACCTGTACTTTGTATACGGGCTGATTTTGCTCCATTTTTAAGATCGCTTGCAGATTGCCCAACCAGCGCATTATTAAAATTCCAATTTCCCAGATTACAAAGGTCATTACCGTTAGTATAGCTTCCTTTGGTGCCCGGCTCAAATGTTTCGATAACAGATGGCGCTACGGTAGTGGTGCCATTTGCGATAGAAGGGCTGGTTAAATTAAAGCAATACCCGCTGAGGTTATAGGTGTACACCGCCACATAATAAGTGGTGGTGGCAGAAAGATTGGTCAATGTAAACGAGTTACCCGATCCGCTGTAGCAGGCAAAATTTGAACTTCCTAAATTATCTCCGGCACCAAATACTGCACTGGCATTATACAAGGTACCGGTAACAGGAACCTGGTTTACCGCACTGCCTGCTCTTACTATCACAAAACTGTTGGTACCGCTGCCTGCCGTCCAGCTGATATTTAATGTGCTGGCTGTTGCGCCGCCAACCACAGCAGCCGTTACCTGTGTGGCAGGCGGTGTGCAGGGAGCTACCGGTGTGGTGGCAGTGGCAGTAACTGCACTTGCCGTAAGGTAATTATAGGTAGCAGCATTTGTACCATCCCAGGTATAAGGAATTAATAAATAATTGTACGTGGTGGTTTGGGAAAGCCCGGTATTGGAAAAACTGATCGTGGGATCTAATATGGTGGAAGAAACAATGGTACCCACACCCGCTGCCGGCACCGTGCCATTGGCAGAAGTAAAAGTGGGGATGCTGGCGCCGGTGGCCCTTAACAAAACATAGCCCTTTACGGTAGCGCCCGAGGCAGGAAAAATGGCCGCATCCCAGCTAAGATCAACCTGCGAAAAAGAACTTGCTGTTGCAACCAGGTTAGCCGCCTGTGTGGTGACGGGATTTGAATAGGTATAAAAATTGCCTTCTGCAGAAATACCGGTACCGGCACCATTTGTGGCATAGCCTACATACCAGTAGCGTGTTTCCGGGTTCAATGTTCTTGAATGCGTATATACGCCAGTGGTAGTACCGCCCTCTGCCAGTTGATTATCGGTGGCAG
>JAYVUL010000319.1:0-5827 GCA_043787935.1 Chitinophagaceae bacterium
GCCTTATATTTGCAAAAAATGAACGACTTGGTAGCTCAGCTGGATAGAGCATCAGCCTTCTAAGCTGAGGGTCATTGGTTCGAATCCAATCCAGGTCACCATTAAAAGCCTGCAAAAACAGGCTTTTGTTTTTTTATACCGTACTGCTGTTTTAAACATTACCGTATTAACCTCAATAAACAGGATACTGGCTCTTTATCCGGACCAGGATGAAGAAGGGATGCTCAGCACTGCAGGGCATACCCATTGATTGAGGGAAAGGCATTTATTCTTCAATCTGCCTTGGGAGCAACCGGGGTTTCAAAGAAAAGCTCCATTTAGCACAGCTTTTGTATTTTTACCAAAATCAAAAAAAGGATGGATGTAAAAATTGAATCCTCTTGGAAAGCGGTATTAAAAAATGAGTTTACCAAGCCTTACTTTTTAGAGATTGTTACGCATTTAAAAATGGAAAAAACGGATGGTAAAATTATCTATCCGGCTGGCCCTTTAATTTTTAATGCATTTAACCAAACACCTTTTGACAGGGTAAATGTAGTTTTACTTGGCCAGGATCCTTATCACAATCCCGGCCAGGCACACGGGTTAAGTTTTTCTGTTCCTAATGGCATCAAGCCCCCGCCATCGCTGGTTAATATTTACAAAGAAATCCAGGCTGATACCGGGATAGCCATGCCCGCCGGTTATGGCAACCTTACCAGGTGGGCCGAACAAGGGGTGTTATTATTAAATGCGTTCCTTACGGTAAGGGCGAACGAACCAGCCAGCCATCAAAAAATTGGTTGGATGAATTTTACCGATGCCGTGATCAAAAAAATAGCGGACGAAAAAACAGGCGTTGTCTTTTTATTGTGGGGTAAGTTTGCACAAGACAAACAAACACTCATTGATGAGACAAAGCATTTTGTTTTAAAGGCGGCTCACCCTTCTCCTTTCAGTGCAGATAAAGGCTTTTTCGGGTGCCGTCATTTTTCAAAAACAAATGAGTTGTTAACCAGCCAGGGGAAAAAAATCATTGACTGGAAATTATTAACGCCTTAAAAAAACAATGAATTGATCATGATGAAAAATATAGCTCAAAATAAAAAAACTTCAATATCCTCTTTAGCGCTGGACATTTTTGCCCGGATATGGGCCTTGTGGGGGATAATCAGTTTTATCGTTACATTTCTTATCATCTTTTTACCCTCCATGCTCTCTTACCTTTTTCCTGAGAAAAAAGGGCAGGATTATTTTATAGCAGTATCAAGATACTGGATGAAATTGTGGCTTATTTTAATTGGTTGCCGGGTGAGGATAACTGGAAAGGAACATTTTGAAAAAGGGGTTACTTACATTGTTGTATATAACCACAATGCCCTGCTGGATGCACCACTATCTGCACCATTTATACCAGGGGGGAATAAAACTATTGCAAAGGCATCTTTTGCCAAGGTCCCGGTATTTGGTTTGTTTTATAAAAGAGGGTCTGTACTGGTAGACAGGAACAGTGATGTGAGCCGCCGTAAAAGTTATGATGGAATGATGAAAGCACTGTCAAAAGGAATGCATATGTGCTTATATCCAGAAGGTACCCGCAACAGGACAACTGCCCCGTTGAAACCATTCCATTCGGGTGCATTTAAACTGGCAGTGGAGTCAAAAAAACAGATCATTCCCGGAATTATCCACGGCACAAAAAAAGCAATGCCAATTGATAAAACATTTTATCTTTTGCCAACTACACTGACCCTGGATTTTTTACCGCCGGTATCTCCGGAAGGTATAGAGCCTAAGGCGCTGAAAGAAAAAATATTTACCATTATGTTCAATGCGCTATCTGAAAAAGAGAAACAACCCGATGGTTCTGTTTAAAATCAGGATATTTAACTATTAATTTTAAATGTGTACTTTTGACACCTTCGGATTTTGAAATACTATTATTGAATTAAATACAATATTGAACAATATTTAAAGTTCAATATTTTTCTATAGATATGAAAAAAAAGGTAACGAAGATTGGTGTACTTACTTCCGGCGGGGATTCTCCCGGAATGAATGCTGCTGTGCGGGCTGTAGTGCGCACAGGTATTTATCATGGACTGGAAGTATATGGTATCATGCGTGGGTATAGCGGTATGGTGGAAAATGATATTTTTAAAATGGAAAGCCGCAGTGTCGCTAATATCATTCAACGGGGTGGTACTATTTTAAAAACTTCCCGCAGCAAGGAATTTTTTACCCCGGAAGGAAGAAAACAGGCATACAAAAACTTACAAAAACATGGGATTGACGGATTGGTAATTATTGGAGGGGACGGAAGTTTCAGGGGGGCCCAGATCTTCAGTAATGAGCATGACATCCCCTGCATTGGCTTGCCTGGTACTATTGATAAAGACATTGCAGGCACTGATTTTACCATTGGCTTTGACACTGCCGTAAATACTGCAGTAGAAGCCATTGATAAAATAAGGGATACCGCCGATGCCCACGACCGCTTATTTGTAATTGAGGTGATGGGAAGAGATGCAGGTTACATCGCTCTGCACAGTGGCATTGCTACCGGTGCCGAGAATATATTGATACCGGAACGTAAAACAGATGTGGAAGAAATTATAAACCAGTTGGCCGAAAAAGAAAGAAGGCATAAACTGGTAAACATGATCGTAGTAGCAGAAGGCGATGAGTTTGGTGGTAATGAGATCGCCAAAGTAATTAAAGAAAGGTTGCCCCACCAGGAAGTAAGGGTTTGTATCTTAGGCCATATTCAAAGAGGCGGTTCGCCAAGTTGTTTTGACAGGTTAATAGCAAGCCGCATGGGCTACTCTGCTGTGGAATGCTTGAGGGAAGGGAAATACAACGTATTTGTGGGTATTGTAAACAACCGGATGTTTTATACTCCCCTGAATGAAGCAGTAAAAAAGAAACAACGCATCAGCGAAGAGTGGATGAAGATTGTGAAGATACTGGCGAGTTAGTTTAGTTTGGCCCCTGAACCACATGAATCGGGTTAGGGTTTTTAATCTTGATTTCAAATTTAAAGGAATGACAAGCCACGTTATCGTTCTTTAAAACAGTAATATTGTTTAATTGTAAAATGAAAGGCTTTCCATGGCAAAGCTCATTAAATGACTAAAGATATATGAGTAAGAATATTGGCAAGTACCTGTACAAACATATGGACAGAGAAGCAGGAATACAACATTCCATAAAGCGAACAAAAATAGTAGCCACTGTAGGACCAGCCTGTTCTACCTACGACAAACTGCTTGAATTGGTAAAAGCAGGTGTCAATGTATTCCGGCTTAATTTTTCACATGGTGCGTATGAAGACAAAACAAAGATCATCGATTTTATCCGGCAGATCAATAAAAATGAACCATACAACCTGGCTATCCTGGGCGACCTGCAAGGGCCAAAATTGAGGGTAGGAGATTTAGAAAATGGCAAGTTGGAACTGAAAGACGGCAGCGAAATAATTTTTACCACAGAGAAGGTTGTTGGTAACCTGGAAAGGGTATATGTTTCTTATCCTAATCTTGCTAAAGACGTAAAAGTTGGTGAACGTATATTCCTGGATGATGGCAAAATGGAAGTGAAGGTTAAAGAGATCCTGAATGAAAAGGAAATAAAAATTTCTGTTACGCTGGGTGGAATATTGTTACCCAAAAAAGGTGTAAATCTTCCTGACTCAGCCCTTACGATGCCTTCGTTAACAGAGAAGGATATTGCAGATCTTGATTTTATTATTGAGAAAAACCTTGATTGGGTAGCCCTTTCTTTTGTGCGCCATGCTAAAGATATCATTGAACTCAAAGACCGCCTAAAAGCAAAAAACAGTAAAATAAAAACCATTTCTAAAATAGAAATGCCTGAGGCGTTAAAAAATATAAGGGACATTATTATACAAAGCGATGCCATTATGATTGCCCGTGGCGACCTGGGTGTGGAAGTGCCGATTGAGCAGGTGCCGTTGATCCAAAAAGATATTATTCTTAAATGTATGCACCGGGCCAAGCCGGTAATTGTGGCCACACAAATGATGGAGAGCATGATGGAGCGTACAAAACCAAACCGAAGTGAGGTAACCGATGTGGCTAATGCGGTGCTGGAAGGCGCCGATGCAGTAATGCTGAGCGGCGAAACTGCCATGGGTGATTACCCCACACTGGTAGTGGAAACGATGAGTAAAATTATTTTGGAAGTAGAAAGCAGGGCCTATGATTATGACCGGGATGATATTTTGACACCGCAGCCACACTCTCCTTCTTTATTAAGTGATGCACTTTGCTCCAGTGCCTGCAAACTGGCAAAGGACGTTAATGCAGATGCTCTGGTAGGAATGACTCAAAGTGGTTACACCGCTTTTATGCTGAGCAGTTACAGGCCCAAGGCTCCATTATTTATTTTCAGTAAAGAAAGAAGCCTTATCAACCAGTTGAGTTTAAGCTGGGGCGTAAGGGCAATTTATTACACAGAGGAAGAAAGCCTGGATGATATTTTTAATGACCAGATAAATATCCTGAAAGAAAGGGGATTTATCCAACCGGGTAATATTATTGTAAATACTGGAAGTACGCCTATTAACCTGCATCTTCCAACTAACATTATTAAGGTTACTAAAGTAGAGTAAGCATAAAATTGTGCAGTAAAAATAAAGCCTCTTTTCCGGAGGCTTTATTTTTTTATTTAAACTTTAGGTTCATTGTGATGATATCCGAATTCAGGGAATTAGTCCTGGTATAATGACCGTACCGGAATTCGATCATTGCGAAATGAGGATTTCCCAACAAGCCTTTTGGTGGGGCGAAGCGCAACCCTGCCCCAAGAAAATAACTGTTAAACTGCGAAAGATCATAATTGCTTGTGTAATAAGCATCGGTTGTTTTGTGAACCAAATACGGGGCAAAATAGTTTACGCTGGTTTGTGTATAAAAGCGGTAAAATGGGGACACAGAAAAGAATGGCGTTATTTTAAAAACTGTTTCCAGCTCTGCTGTATGGGCAGTAAGTCCCCAGTCATCATGATAAAACCGATAGTATGACCGTATTATAACCTTATCTCCCAAAAAATAATTGGCTCTTATCCCTGCCGGGATTTTAAACCTGGTGCCGGGCAGCGACTCTGCTTTCAGGCTATTGTTATTAAAATAAACCCGGTGAAAAGGAAGCCCCAGGTATCCCTGCTGGTAGGCAATATCTAAGAGCAACATCAACTGAAAGCGCTGATTTACGATTTGAGATAAGGAAAAAGATCCGCTAAAAGTGTTTCTGGGTGTGGTTACATAGTCATGCTCTTCCCTTCTTCCTCCATTAATATTGCCAGTCCTTAATTCTCCAGGAGCTATTAAAGATACCCAGTCAAGGTAGGCTTGTGCTTTTACCCCAAATTCACGGCTCCTGTCTTTTGATTTTTTTACAGCACTTACCCCAAAACCTGTGGACAGGTAATCAAACTCTTTAGAGGCTGATGCATTTAAACCAACCGTATTACCCGTTTTTTCATTTTCCATGGTCCAGCTTGCGGTAGGGTATACACGAATATCCTGGGAGGAAGCGGAGGAGTTGGCTTTGCTGTCTATCATATCCGAAGATGCTGAGGTGTACGTATCCACTCCAAGCTCGGCAGTAAAAGTATGCAGGCGGTATTTTTTATCATACATTGATAATTTCACGTCAATTCCATTGGCTATATCAGTAAGCCTTTCAGTACCAATGCCACCGGTAACGGCTGAGTTATTCCCATTTTGATGGTAGTAGCTGCTTACCAAATTCACTTCTTCCAATTTAAGTTCCCTGCTTTTATATTGTGAAGTATCGCTTACCTGTGTTGTTTGAGAAAAAGCAC
>JAYVUL010000320.1:0-15112 GCA_043787935.1 Chitinophagaceae bacterium
ACCCAATTTCGGGCATATCATCCCCATTTTCATTTCCGGTTTCATTGAGTATCTCCATAAGTGCTTTGCTGTAACCAAATTATTCAGGCACTATGCAAATGCACAGCCTGGAAAGCATTTATTCTTATTCCGGGGAAGGCAAGTAACAACAACAAAACATTACTGCTTTCCATACCACCGATCACCTTTACAGGTTTACCGGAATGCAGGCTGAAGTGTGTATTGCAAGGCAAAACCAATAACAGAGCTGAGGGCAATACCTGTTTTTCAAACTTTGAAAAGTTCAATAATAAACTGCATTCCTTACTTCTTCCAGATAGCCCCCACCCCAGCTTCCCATAATAACTTATTGAGTGCTGGTAAATTTTTAGTAAGCATTTCATCTGCCCTGCTTTTAAGAACCACCCATGCGGCGTTTAATTCTTTCATCCTGTCCAATGATGGCTGGTTCACACTAGGAATATCACTTTCCGTTTGGTTGATGAGGAATAAATAATTGGCGGTAAACTTATTTTCAAAATTCTCGGCATCATCATATGCTTTTGATTTTCGCTGCACCATATCCTCATCCCAGGCTTTCATACTTTTTTCCAGTGCCCGGCCTTCTTTTTTTACGGCAGTATATTTTTCTTCTTCCGGCAGGGTTGTAAGGATCGCTTCCAGCTGTTCCCTTTTTGCATTGATACTGTTTACCAACCGGTGCATGGTTGTTAAGTTTGCTTCCATGCCATTCATGATGCTGTGGTATTGCTTATAGGTGGCTGCATCAGTAGGATAAAGCGGGTTTGGTAAAATGACTGCGTCTGCAGTAACTTTTTGTTCCCCCATCTTCAGCGTTACCGAATATTTACCCGGTACCGTTTTATGGCCCCTGTAACTGCTTTCTACATATACGCCAGGCACACCCGGCATAGTAAAGCACCGCATATTCCACACAAAACGGTTTAGCCCTTTGACCTTTGACAACACAGGTTCTTCAGGAGGGGCACCATCATATTTCTGATACGTACTGTCTGCTTTTGAACTGAAGGTATTTATTACATTCCCTTCGGCATCTTTAATCTCCAGGGATATTTGCAGTGAATCGGTTACCTCCGGCAACTGGTAATAAATGACCACTCCAGTGGAGGGGTTAACCCCCCGGTATTTATTGGCACCGGTAAAGGCCGGATTAGTTTCATCCAGTTCGCTGGAGCCATTTACGATATAAGCTGCAGCAGGCTGAAAAATGCTAAAGGGTGCGCTCTCTTTTTTATACTGGCGCAGTAACTCCAGGTCGTCCAATATCCAGAATGCCCTTCCGGAAGTGGATGCAATTAAATTATCCTTGTGGATACGCAGATCAGTTATAGGGGCAACAGGCAGGTTAAGTTGAAAAGAAGTCCAGTCCTTCCCGCCGTTCCAGGAGATATACAGTCCTGTTTCTGTTCCTGCAAACAACAGGTCTTTTCTTTTATCATCTTCCCTTACCACCCTGGTGAATGTCCCGGCAGGGATTCCGTTATTGATCTTTGCCCAGGTTTTACCATAATCAGTTGTTTTATATAAACCCGGTGTATGGTCATTGAACTTATATCTTGTGGTGGCAATGTAAGCAGTGGCTTTATCATGCGGCGATACTTCAATGGCATTGATCAAACATTCAGGTAAACCTGCCGGCGTTACATTTTGCCAATGCGCCCCTCCATCCCTTGTCAGATAAACCAGCCCATCATCACTACCGGTCCAGATTACCCCTTTTTCATTTGGTGCTTCCACAACATAACTCAGCGTTCCATAATTTTCTGCTCCCACTGCTTCATTGGTATATGGCCCGCCGCCCTTACCCTGTTTTTCCTTTTCATTGCGGGTAAGGTCGGGTGAGGCTGCTGTCCATGTTTTACCCATATCAGCAGTGCGTAATAAATATTGGGCCCCATGATAATAAACATTGCCCGCCCGGATGGCCTGGTCGGACGGGGGTTCCTGCTTACTCCAGATGATGGGTGCGTTCCAGTTAAAGCGGTACTTCATATCTTTTGTTTCCCGGGCCAGGTACTGGATAGGAGCCGCCATGATATTGGTAGCGGCTTTAGCTTTTGTATCCAGCACCTCGATGGTTCCCATATAACTGCCTCCCAATACATATTGCGGATCATCAGGATTGAAGGCAAGAAAGGAACTCTCTCCTCCTGCTGAATAGGTCCAGCTATTGGAGCTGATGCCGCCGCTACCTAACTCCCTGCTGGCAATGTTGACCGTACCATCATCCTGCTGGCCGCCATAAATATGGTAAGGAAACTGGTTGTCGGTATTGATCCTGTAAAACTGTCCGGTAGGCATATTCTGCTGGCTGCTCCAGGTTTTGCCCTGGTTGAATGTAATGGCCGCTCCTCCATCATCGGAAATGATCATATTATTGGAATTGGTTGGATTGATCCATAGGTTGTGGTAATCGCCATGGGTGTTTGAAATATCTTCCCATGTTTTTCCACCATCAATAGAACGCAGTGCAGGTGCACTCATCACATAAATCGTATTCTCATTCAAAGGGTCAGTAAATAATTTAATATAATACCATGCCCTTTGTATCAGCCGGTGATCACTTGTTACCTGGCTCCAGCTTTTACCGGCATTGGCTGAAACATATAATCCGCCGGCATCCTTTTCAAAATCACTCTCAATCAGCGCATACACTTTTTCTGCATTGGAGCGGCACACGGCGACAGCCATTTTACCCATTTCCTTTGGAAGCCCTGCCTGCATTTTTTCCCAATGTTCACCAGCATCTGTTGATTTGTACAATCCGCTGCCGGGACCGCCACTGATCACTTTCCATGGCAGGCGGCCATGCTCCCACATGGCTGCATACAGTATGGTTGGGTTGTTCATGTCCATTGAAATATCTGTACAGCCGGTTTTATCATCTATATACAAAACGTTCTTCCAGGAAGTGCCCCCATCGGTTGATTTATAAATGCCCCGTTGGGTTGATCTGCTATACAACGCCCCTTGTGCTGCTACATAAACAATGTTGGGATCTTTTGGATGGATCACAATACGGGCAATGTGCTGGGTCAGGTCAAGGCCCATTTTCTTCCATGTTTTACCTGCATCCGTTGATTTATATACCCCATCGCCATGATGCGTCATTACGCCACGTACGGCATGTTCGCCCATACCTGCAAACACCACATTGGGATCGCTTTCTGCTACTGTAACAGCACCCACCGACCCTGTTTTAAAAAAGCTATCAGACACATTACCCCAGGTAATACCCATATCCTCTGTCTTCCATAATCCGCCACCCGTAGTGCCCATGTAATAGGTGTTTGGGCTACCCACCACGCCAGTTGCCGTTACCGATCGTCCGCCACGAAAAGGACCGATGCAGCGCCACTTTGCAGGTTTAAACCACGCACTGATATCTATGGAAGCAGTATCTTTTTTTACCTGGGCATTGGTATAAGTACAGAACAAAAAAGAGATAAATAAGAAAAAGATTTTATTTGCCATTGGGGAATATTTAAACTGAAATATAAATCTTATTTGTAAATAATTTACGCGGAGGTTAAATCAGTTGCTCAAATCCTGATGGAATATGGTGGTTATTATACAGGCATTATTGCAAAAGCAAATCACCGTTAACGATAAATTATTAATATTTCCCTTCCTGCTGCTGTACCAGGATAAATGGCTATAAGATACAATTCAACTTAACAATTGTAAGTGCGGGAACATAAGCCTTCAGGGGTAAAATGTTACCCATTAGGATGTCGTAAAACTGAGAAATATAACAATGTACCCATAAAATACATAGGCTTGTAACATACAAAAAAAATGCCGGGCTTCATCATCCCGGCATGTATAATTAGTGTAATTCACTCAATTAGTGTAATCAATTCAAACTCCTGAAATCCACCGGCACCAGTTTACTCACACCGGCTTCCTGCATGGTAACGCCGTATATGACATCCACGGCGCTCATGGTTTGTTTATTGTGCGTTACAATGATGAACTGGCTGTTTTCACTGAACTGCTTGATCATTTTGGTGAACTTGCCTACGTTGGCGTCATCTAATGGTGCATCCACTTCATCGAGTATACAGAAGGGCGCCGGCTTGATTAAGTAGATGGCAAACAGCAAGGCTGTTGCAGTCAATGTTTTCTCACCACCACTCAACTGGCCGATGGAGGAAGGGCGCTTGCCTTTAGGCTTGGCCACAATGTCAATCCCTGTCTCTGCAAGGTTTTCAGGGTCTACCAGCACCATATCGGCGGTATCATCCTCAGTAAATAATGCCTGGAATACCTTTTGAAAATTCTCCCTTACTTTATTGAAGGTATCGAGGAATTGCTGATTGGCCGTGGCTTCCACTTCCTGTATGGTTTGCATCAGGCTATCCTTTGCCGTTACCAGGTCGTTCTTTTGTTCCAGGATGAACTCATACCGTTTTTTCATTTCGGTATAAGCCTCGATAGCTGTAGGGTTAACCTCCCCGATATTTTCAAGGCGCTTGCGCATGCGTTCGTTCTTTTCCTGCAATTCTTCCAGCGGCACTTCACCGGTTCGTGGCTCATCAATGATAGCATCCAGGTCAATCCTGAATTCCACCTGCAGCCTTTCTTTCATGCCTGCCAGCTGCAGCTTGAGTTCGGTGAGTTTATCTTTTATTTCGTTGAGCAGGGTATCAATGCCTTCTTTTGATTTTTGTTTGTGACGGAGCGCTGTTTCTTTTTCGGCCAGGGCATTCCGTAAGTTGTAATATGCCTGGTCAGCTTCATTCAGTTTCTTTTCTTCTGCATCTTTATTTTGGAGCAGGCTGATCACAAGTGCTTCCAGTCCGGCCAGTGCAGCTGCGGTTTCGGTGATGCTGCCTGCGGCCTCGTTCAACTGGTTGTTGCTGCTTTCTATCTGTAGTTTCAGGTCGTTGAGCTGGTTGTTCTTAAACTCGTACTCCGTCTTTAATGCGGTTACCTTGCTTTGCTGTTTGGTAAACTGCAGGTTACTGTCGTTATAAGCAGCGGTGGCAAAATTATACTCCTGTTCTGCTGCTGCATAATCCTGCTCTATCAACTGCATCCTTTGGCTTAGTTCTTCCAGTTGGGTATTGAATTTATCCAGTTCGCTGCGGGTGCTGGCAATGCCCTCATGGCTGGCTGATAACTGATCCTGCAATTCACCTACCCTTCTGCTGCTGCCTTCTTCCAGGTGGTGAAGGTTCTCAATTTTATTCTGCAGGCTAAAAACAGTATTGGTGAGGTTATTGATATCCTGCTGTGTTTGCCTGATGGCGTTTTCTTTCAGCTGCTCATTAAAGGCAATCACTTCATTGTGGCGCATTTGAATAGTGGCCTTCAATTCATTCACCACAATTTCCTGAGCCGTTATTTCTTCGGTAAGTTTTTCCAGGTTCTTGGCACGGCCAATTTTCTTTCCCTCAAACAAACCTACACTGCCACCGGTGAGCGAGTATTTTCCTTTTACATACTTACCGGTTTTTTCCAGCACTACCGCACCGTTGCTGTTTTGCAGGGCATCCTCATTTTCAGCGATGAAAACATAGCCCAGCAGGTGTTTTGCAAGGTTGCTGTATTTACCATCAATCTCCACTACTGTTAATGCGGGGATGGTGCCTTCCGGCTGATGCCCCGTTTCTAACCCGGAAAATTTATCCAATAGGAAAAAGTTGGCTTTCCCTTTCTTGTTATCATCCAATAAATGAACGGCCTGTAACCCCTCCCCTAAATTATTTACCACATAGTAGTTGAGGTATGGCTCCAGCACATTTTCAACGGCTGCCCTGAATTCCGGCTGTACATAAATGATATCACTCAGCAAGGGGGCTTCATGGTTCCATCCGGTATTCTTATGCAAAAACTTTACACTCTCCGGGTAGCCTTCCATTGAATCAATGAGGCTCTTCAACAAAGCATGTTCATTTTTTTTGCTGTCCAATATCCTGCTTTGGTCTGCCAGTTGGTTGCGCAGCCCTTCCAGTACACTCTGAGTCTGAAATATTTGTTCTTTGGTAAATTCCTGGTGATCGTTCAGTTGCTGGAGGTCAACTTTCTTTTGTTCCAGGTCATCCGCTTTTACTTTACGTTCCGCTTCCAGCTGCTGCAACTGCAGCTGCCGCTGGCCTTTTTCTTCTTCTATCTGTACAATGCTTCTTTGTACATTCTGAATAGATGTATCGGCTACGGCTACCTTTTTTTCTGCTTCAAACTGGTTGCGTTGAATGGCCTGGTTTTCCCTGCGGAGCATATCAATTCCACTGCGTTTTTCATCAAACACCCTTCGTTTGTCTTCCACCGCTTCTTTCAGGTCGCCCAGTTTTTCTTCCAGCTCAATCAATTTTACTTCATCATCTTTTATTTGCTGGCTGGTAAACCGGATGCTTTCATCCAGCCCCTTTAACTGGCCGCCTGCTTTTTGCAAAAACTCATTAAGGCTGCCTTCCCGTTCTTTTAAATATTGCAGGCGCTGGGCTGCAAGGCTTTTTTCACTTTCCTTATTGCGGACATTGCTGAGCATGTCATTGAATGCATGCTGCATTTCCTGCAGGGCTTTTTCTTTTTCGATGAAGCCCAGTTTTTCATGCTCCAGTGCAGCTTCTTCTTTGGCAATAGCCGTCTCAATTTCTATACGCCTGTCCACTTCCACCTGTTGCTGCTGGTTCAAATCACGGTAAGTAATGTTGAAACCTTCCAGCGCAGCTTTGGCCAGTTCAATACTAACCTCTTTGTATTCTTTCTTTATCTCAAAGTATTTTTCTGCTTTTTTTGCCTGGCTTTCCAAACTTTTCAGCTGGTTATTTATTTCAAACAACAGGTCTTCAATACGGGCAAGGTCCTGCTCCGTAGCATCTAATTTTAGCTTAGCTTCTTTTTTGCGGGTTTTGTAAATGGTGATCCCGGCAGCCTGTTCCAGCATTTTGCGGCGGCTGTTTTCTTTATCCTTAATGATATCATCCACCATGCCCAGTTCAATAATAGCATAGCTGTCGGTGCTGATACCGGTATCCATAAACAAATTATGGATGTCTTTGAGGCGGCAGGCCACATCGTTCAGTCGGTATTCGCTTTCCCCGTTTTTATAGTATTTGCGGGTAACGGTTACCATGTTGAACTCGGTGGGCAAAAGGTTCTTGGTGTTTTCAAAAGTCAGGCTCACTTCAGCCAGGCCTGATGCAGAACGGGTTTTGGACCCGTTGAACACGAGGCTCTCAAGGTTTTCACTACGGAGGTTGCTGATCTTATGCTCGCCAATTACCCAGCGTATACTATCAATAATATTGCTTTTACCGCAGCCGTTGGGCCCGATAACGCCGGTAATACCTTCGTCAAAATTGAGTACCGTTTTATCGGCAAAACTTTTAAATCCTTTAATTTCTAAGCTCTTTAAACGCACTTTTCTAAATTTTAGTAGAGTGGCAAATATAATGGAAGGGGGTTACAAGTGAACTGCAATGTGTTCACACCTGATTTGGTAGTTATTCACAGGTTTCTAACAGTTAACAAGGGGTATTTTTTTTAAGTTGACTATTTAACCTAATATGCCCATTGGTAAAATGAATTGACCAGAACAATACATGTATTTTCATTTCATATCTGTAAGGCTATTTTAGAATTTTAATCAACCTTGAACACATAACAGATGCTAAACCGGCCTATCCTTTTCGTTATTATTTTACTGATTCCTTTTCTTTGTGTTGCGCAGGCCGGTAAACTGAAAGGGCTTATCCGGGATGCGGCGTCCATGCAACCACTTGCATTTGTAAATGTATTCATAAAGGAAACCAATACAGGTGTTGTAACAGATATTGATGGCCTCTTTTCATTAAAGCAGTTGCCAGGCAATGCCACCCTGGTTATCAGTTACGTTGGTTATAAAACCAAACAGGTTATTATTACTAAAGATGTTTCCTGGCCCCTTACCCTTTTACTGGAGCATATGGATAATCAATTGGAGAACGTGATTGTTGCAGCAGGGGAAAACCCTGCCCACCGGATAATAAGATTAGTGCAGCTTAATAAAAAAGAAAACGACCCCGAACACATCAAGTCATTCAAATACAATGCATACACTGTGGCGGCATTTGGTGCAGGCAATAAGTTCTGGAGTTTAAGCCAGGAGGATTCAGCCCTCAGAAAAGCCAGGCAGTCAGAAAAAAGAATAGAAATAAAGAAAGATACTGCTGCAGAAAAGTTAAGAACAATACTGGTATCCAGGTTTAAAGAAAATTATTTATTTCTCACAGAATCCTATACCGAACGTATTTTTCGTTATCCCGGGCAAAGCAAAGAAACGGTATTAGCCACAAAAATTTCAGGCCTGCAGTCAGCATCTTTTGCTTTAACCACTGCTAATTTTCAGCCATTTGGTTTTTACAAAGATTATATCCAAATGGTTGATAAGTCTTATGTTAATCCTATTATTGATGGCAGTATTTCTTTGTATAAGTTTAAGTTGAAAGAAGTGGTACCGCATGAAAAAGACACCACTTTCATTATCAGTTTTGAACCCCGGAAGAACAGGAATTTTACGGGTCTGAAAGGCCTGCTTTACATCAATTCCGGAAAATACGCCATTGAAAATGTAATTGCTTCACCTGCTGATGAAAAGAGCCTGATCCTGAGGTTCAGGTTGCAGCAGAAATATGAAAGGATTGCAGCAAACTGGTTCCCGGTCCAGTTAAACAGCACTATCATGCAAACCGACCTTAAAACAGATTCGGTAATCATATATTGGGATACCCGCAGTTATATCAGCAACGTGAGTACAGGCCAGCAATTTTACAATACCGACTTTTCAGATCTTTCGCTGGACTATGCCCCACTGGCAGGTAAAAGAACGGAAAAAGAATGGGGTGATTTCAGGAAAGATTCATTGAAACAAAAAGAAAAAAAGACCTACAAAACATACCAGATGCTGCCAGCCAAAAGCCTGAGGGCCCTCAATAAAATAAATACATTTGCAGAAGCAATGGGCCTGGAAGCTATTCCTTATGGCAAGGTGGATATCCCTTTTAAATATTTTATTACCGGCATAAACAGGTATGAAAAGTTCAGGCCAGGCGGCGGTTTTCAAACAAATCCTTTATTTAATAAATGGTTTTCTTTTGGAGGTTATAGCGGCTATGGGTTGGGCGACAGGGCATGGAAATATGGTGGCAATATGCTGTTTAATATTGATGAAAGAACGGCAACAAAACTGCTGATTTTGTATAGCCAGGATGTAACAGAGCCTGGGAATGTGGCATACTTCACCCAAAAAAGTGCGGTTCTTTCCAACCAATTATTACGAAATTTCTATACTTACCGAATGGACAGTGTACAACAATACAGGATTGATTTCAGCACAAAGGTCCGCCCATTTTTTCAAACTGATTACTGGCTGCTAAATGAACTGCGCAACCCGGCTGGCTATACCTATCAATTTAAAAATGATATTACTAATGTGAGTTACCGGCAATTCCGCAATACCGAGGCCGGGATAGGGCTGCGGTTAACTGTTGGAGAAAGTTTTACTAAAATTGGAAGGGCGAAAATAGTTGCCCGGCCATCAACAACAGAATTATTATTACAGGTTTCAAAAGGGCTGGATGGTTTTCTAAATGGCCATCTTCAATATACCAAACTTGCATTTCAACTAAATCATAGTTTCAGATTAAAGCGTTTGGGGCAAACTTCTGTTCAGTTGGAGGCAGGTCAAATATGGGGGGATATACCCTATTCTTACCTGTTCACAACCAGGGCAAGCAGGGCACCAGCCGAACTGGGGGTCTATATTCCTAATACCTTTCAAACAGTGGGGCTATATGAGTTTGCATCAGACAGATCAGCCGGTTTATTCATCCAGCATAATTTTGGCAACCTGCTGTATAAACCAAAAAGTATTTATTTCCGGCCTGAATTGGTATTGGTACAAAATATCGCTTTAGGCAGTTTACAGCATCCTAATTACCAGCGGGGTATTGAATTTAAAACTCCATCCAAAGGTCTTTACGAAAGTGGCCTGCTCATTAATAATTTATTCAGGAAGAATATGCAGTTTTTTTATCTCTGCATCGGGGGCGGAGTTTTTTTTCGCTACGGCTACTACAGCCTGCCAAAGAATATTGATAACTGGGCCTTTAAATTTGGTATCAATTTTTCCTTTTAAACAGCTTCCTGGTAATTGGTGATGGTAACCAAATCATTTAGTTTCATTGAAGTAGCTAAGTTTTAAACACCAATGAAAATTCAAACACACTATTGCAGCACTTCGTAACCAATCGGTTTAAAAGAATAATTATTAGACATTTCTGCAGAACAGGCTGTTAACCCCACGATAAGGTCCATAGCAGCTTCAATGATAATGTGATCGCCGGCCTTGCTTTTTGGTGGAAGTACGGAAACTTTACCGGAGTCCCCATCAACGGTAACATGCATAAATACATTGAATGTAATGGGAATATCATCTGGTTTGATACCATATTGTTCCAGCGCCCCGCAAAGGTTGCCAAAGCAGCCCTGGTGCGGATTGGTGTGGCCGTAAATAATGCGAAAAGTATCCGCACTGCATGGCGTTAGCAAAAAATCATGCCTGCCCACGGTATCTTCCACTATCTCAAACATGATATTGCTCCTGTTTGAATAAAAGGGATGGCCTTTGGTTAAGAAAATAGTTTCCGCGTAATCAATGGTTCTGCCGGAGGACAGGTATTCATTCTTGTCACCCAGGTTAAAACACATAAGGTCGGAAACCTGCTCTCCCAGTATGTCTGTTACTTTAAGCCGTTGCCCTTTTTTAAGGATAAAGGCTACTCCGCTACGGGGTGGTATTGTGTTCACTTGATGATCTGTTTTTTAAAGGGCACTCCCATGAATGATCTAATTTACGACCGCTGTACTGGAAAACTTCTGAAGCTTTACCAAAGTCCTGCAACATTGGATTTACAGAGCCGGAATAGGCTGTATCCAATTTGCGTACAATACTTTTCATTTTTTCGTACCGGTTTGTCTTCCGGAGATCATCAAACTGCTGGTGGGGGTTAAATACCAGTGTGGGGTATTTAAAACTTCTTGCTGCCCTGCTGCTTTTCGGGTGCAGGCCGATAATATAAAATGCTTCTTCTTTTATGCTGAAACTGAAATCGGTGGAACGGGGGTCACTGTTAACCCGTTTGTCATAAGCATATTCCTTTGCATCCAGGTTAGCTAAAGCCTGCAACCTCATCCAGAGTAATTTTTCAAAATCTGCTTCGTCAACCGTTTCAGGGCCCTTAAAAATAATGGCCACACTATGGAAAATCTCGCTGGAATTTCGATATTCTTCTACAAATTGGTACAGGAAATCAAGGATAGCCCTGTCATCTTTAGGGCAGGCCATGTGGTCTGCCACAAATACCCTTACCTGCTGTTTTTGAACAGCAGCCTTGGCTGCGATACAGGGATATTCCTTTCTGTGAAGAAAAGATTTGTACTCTTCAATATAGGTGTCGTTAGCAATAGTCATACATTGTAGTTTTTAGGGTTAACGGTATAGTTTTTATAGTTGACGGCACAAATAATTTACTGCCATAATTACATTGTACTGTGATTATAGTTAAGTACTACTCTTATTCCCTCTGGCCGGAAATAAGGAATAAAAACCTAACACAAACATTTTTGTTTGGTTAAACTAAAAGTCAGAAACATTGGAAACGCCAACAATTAAAAAATATTGACTCTGGTTTTATGGAAAGTTGGATTGTTGGGTACGTATTCAAATGCAATATAATAAAAAAAAACCTTTCTCCAAGAGAAAGGCAATTTATTTTTAATAAAAAATTACTTACCATTTATCTACCTCTTCAGTACTACCGTTATCTAACGGGCCGGCATCCGCTGCAATAGTAGTTTCAGGTACTGAGGCTACTGGCTCAGGAACCATAGTTTCATTTACAGTTGCCGTTTCAGCAACAATGGGTTCGGCTGCCGGCTGATTTTCGTCTCCTTCATAAGGAGTATCGTGGTTAAAGGCATCGAAATCAAAATCAGGCATCAATTCTGTTTTAACGTAATCCACAGCATCAATAAGGCCTTTAATAAACTTATTAAAGTCTTCCTTGTACAAAAATATTTTGTGCCTGTCGTACCCGTCTGAATCAAAGCGCTTGCGGCTTTCAGTGATGGTCAAATAATAATCGCTGCCACGGGTTTCCCTTACATCAAAAAAGTAAGTCCTGCGTTTCCCGGCCCTTATACGTTTGCTGTAAACGCTTTCCATTTTCTTGTCGTTGTTCTCGTACGCCACAATTTTTAAATTTTAATTTGATGATTGCCAATGCTAATAATAGTGACAAAGATAAAGGTGTTTTTGAAATAGCAAAAAAAACGATTGTATTTAAAAAAATAAAATCCTCAGTTTACCCTGTTGCCTTCAGCGTTGCCGGTAATATCCTTTTCCTGTTCCTGCTGGCGGTTATACATTTCTGCGTAATACCCTTTTTGCCGGAGCAACGCTTCATGTGTGCCCTGCTCGGATATTGCCCCGTTTTCGAGAACGATTATTTTATCAAAGGCCAGCAAAGAGAAAATACGGTGGGTAATGATAATAGCTGTCTTTTCCAGCAGGTACTGATTGAGGTTATTTAAAATTTCTTTTTCAGTTTTGGCATCTACTGCACTCAGGCAGTCATCAAATATGATAATGGCAGGATTTTTTACCAGTCCCCTGGCAATAGCTATCCGTTGCTTTTGCCCACCGCTTAAAGTAACCCCCCTTTCGCCGATCATGGTATCATACCTGCCTGAAAAGCTGTTTATCTCCTTATCTATGCAGGCTTCGGCAGCTGCCTTCAAAATACTTTCTTTGCCTGCACCGGGAAGCCCGAAAGCAATGTTGTTGTAAACAGTATCACTGAAAAGGAAAACATCCTGTGGTACGTAACTGATGCCTGCCCGTAAATATTGCAGGTTTATTTTATTCACCGGCACAGTGTTGCACAATATGGTACCCTGCTGAGGATCGTACATCCGCAGCAACAGTTGAGCAACAGTGGACTTACCTGAGCCTGTTCTGCCCACGATGGCTATCTTTTCTCCTTTTTTTATTTCCAGTGAAAAATTTTTCAATGCCAGAATACCTGTATGCGGGTAGGTAAAACCAACATTATTGAATTGAACAGTACCATTAAGTGAGGGTTTCAAATTTTCCGGTGGATTGACAATGGTTGGCACATCCAATAAGAACTCATTAATTCTTTTTTGGGAAGCAGCGGCCCGTTGGGTCATACTTGCTGTCCAGCCAATGGCACTAACGGGAAAGGTTAGCATCTGTATATACAATACAAATTCCGCAATAGTTCCCACAGAAGCCCCTTCCACTCCATTCACTACATCCAATGCCCCCACCATAATGGTGATTAAAGTACTTATACCGATAAGCAATGCCATACTGGGGAAATATATAGCTTCTGTTTTGGCAAGCCCCAGCGCATGCTTTTTATATTGTTCACTGCTGCTGGTAAAAAATCCCAGCATGGCTTTTTCCTGCACAAAAGATTTGATGACCCTGATGCCGCTATACGACTCCTGGGCATTGGTAGTAAGCTGGCTCAGCATAGCCTGGATGCGCTCACTTTTTTTATTAATTACGGTATTGACAAAATAAATAGTAATAGCCAGCACCGGTAAAGGTGAAAGTGCCACTATGGTTAATTTAGGGCTCGCTTTCAGCATAAAAAAAATACTGAAGCCAAGTACTGCTGCCAAATTAATGAAATACATAATTGCAGGACCGGTATACATTCTTACCCTGCTCACATCTTCGGAGATGCGGTTCATCAAATCACCTGTGCTGTGTGTTTTATAAAAATTGGTGTCTAACTGCTGGTAATGAGTAAACACCTGGTTTTTTTGGTCGTACTCTATTAAACGGCTCATTACAATGATCGTCTGCCGCATCAGGAACATAAAAAAACCACTGATCAGCGCCAGTACCAATAAGGTGATTCCACACCATAAAATTTTTTCTCCGGCTGTTTTTTCATCAAGGAGCTGTATTACTTTCTGAACAATAAAATCATTTTGCCCTTTCTCTGCGGTATTTAACCTGTGCGTTGTTTTTTCTACTTTTGCCACTACCGTATTAACCACATAGCCGGTAAGTTGCGGTGAAAGTATCCTGAAATAATTGGTAAGGATGATGAATAAAATTCCAATAATAAAGCGGATCCTGTATTTCCAGAAAAAATGATTGAGTGCAGCCAGATGTTTCATTCACTGCAAAAATAGAATAAACAGGTCATTTTCAGGAAACGGCATTTGAAGGATTGGCTTTTTACAGGCAGTAAAAAATCCGGGCAGTTCAACTGCCCGGATGTAAAAATGTTTTTATCATTTTAGTAAACGATCAATTTGGCGCTTCTCATTACTCCATCCAGCCCCGTTATTTTCAGTTGATAGGCCCCCGGAGTGACAGCCGCTGGCAAATCAATTTTAATGGTTTCATTTTCTTTATTGTGCTGAATAATGGCAGCCATTATTTGCTGACCTGCGGTATTGGTTACCTGTAAAGAATAATCCCCTTTCAACAGGTGGTTCAATTGCAGGTTCACTTTTTTATCTATTACCGGGTTAGGATAAACAACTATCCCGGCATTTACCGATGCAATGGTAAGTTTAACTATTTCACTGTATTTGAAAGTTCCATCCTTACTGTAATATTTTATACGGTAATAATTATCCCCCTTCATTGCATTTTCATCCAGCCAGTAGTATTGAACGGCAGCCCCGGTATTTGCCCCGGGCACTTTATTACCAATGGCAGAAAATAAAACACCATCCATTGATTTTTCTATTTCGTACCTGCTGATATTTACTTCACTGTTCATTTGCCATTGCACCTGTATGTTTGTATTCATTTGCTTCACAGAAACCCCGCCACAACATACCGGTAACACACCTGAGGTCTTAAATACAACCCGAAAACGGTTAGCCGTTTTTGAAGCAGGATCAGCACTTACCGCCACTGTAATTTTATTCGTATCAGACAGGCTTAATGCAATTGGGATACCAGTATAACTGTCTTCCAAAAATGGAGTCATCAGGGGATCTGAAAAATTATTCATAATAATTTCCAATTGATAAGTTTGCGCTCTTA
>JAYVUL010000321.1:0-8546 GCA_043787935.1 Chitinophagaceae bacterium
CGGTTAACGTAAATCCATTGCCAACCATTACTACGGCTGCAGCAGCAACCGGCGTGTTCAGGACATTCACCAGCCAGACAACGCCATTGACCTATAGTGCTACTACCCAAACACCTACTACCTACAGTATAGTGTGGAATGCAGCAGCACTTGCAGCAGGCTTTACCAATGTGACTAATGCCGCATTGCCTGCAAGCCCAATACAAATTACCGTAGCTGGAAATACTGACGCCGGAACATATACCGGTACTATGTCAGTGAAGAATGCCAACACCTGCGTAAGCACAGGAACAGGCTTTACCGTAACGGTATCCAATGCCAATCCAACCTGGACAGGTAATACCAGCACCAACTGGTTTACTGCATCTAACTGGAGTACTGGTGTGATACCGGCAGGTACAGAGAACATAACTATTGATGCGCCAAGGCCATTCTATCCTGTATTAACAGGAAGTGTCTCTATGGGTACGCTCGATATTGCGCCAGGTGCAACGGTCACCATCGGCAGCAACACCATGACTGTAAACGGCGGCATCACAGCCAACACCGGATTATTGGTGGGTTCAAATACTTCTAACCTTATATTGGGTGCTGCATCTACCCTCAGGTTTGGTCAAACAGGCACGCAGGGTGTATTGAAGAACCTGACTGTAAATGCAGGAACTGCCACACTGGCAACAGCGCTGGATATCACCGGTGGTACAGGGGCAGCCAATAACTTAAGCAATGGTGTGGTAACGGTGGCCAACGGTGCTGTTCTGGCATCAGGCGGTAACCTTACCTTTAAATCAAATGCTTCCGGTACGGCACGCCTTGCGCCAGGTTCTACGTCAGGTGGTTATGTAACCGGCGAGGTAACGGTTGAACGGTATGTTCCACTCAATCCAAGAAGGGCCTGGAGGATGTTCTCTGTGCCCACCAAGAGTGCTACACAGAAGATACGTGAGTCATGGCAGGAAGGTGCAACGGCATCCCTGTTTAATCCCAAACCATTCTTTGGTACAGAGATCACGTCTAACGTTGGTCCGTATGCCAGCATGCTGGCGAATGGTTTTGATGAGTTGACTACCAGTGCTTCTATGCGGAGCTGGAACCCAGCCATCAGCAATTGGGTTGATGTAACCGCAACACAGGGTGCAGGTACTACTGGCAACATAGAAAATATCCGTGGATGGACCATCTATGTGAGAGGCGACAGGACACAGACGCAATCCGGAGTTGTTACGTCTACCACAGCAACCACGCTTCGTACTAAAGGTACCCTGTACCTTGGCGACCAGGCACCGATTGCCGTTGGCGCTAATAAGTTTGATTTTATCGGCAATAATTTTATATCGCCAATCGACTTTACCTTACTCAGCAAGCCAGGTATTACCAATACGTTCTATATTTGGGATCCAAAACTGCCGGTAGCCGGGGCAACAACCCCATCTGGCGGATATGTATCCTTCAGTCTTACCAACGGCTTTGCCCCAATACCTGCAACGGGTAGTTTCACTACGCCAACTTCGGTGATTGAAACAGGCCAGTCCTTCTTCGTTGTGGGCGGCGCTGCAGGTGGTACAGTAAGCATACCTGAAAGCGCCAAGGTTACCGGTTTGGGCATAAATGTATTCAGGCCATCTGCTTTGCCTGAAAAAATGAAAGCTAACCTGTTGATAGTGGCAGCAGACAATACCACGATAGTCGCTGATGCCAACGTATCTGTATTTGATAATGCTTTTTCCAATGCCGTAGATGGTGATGATGGTATTAAGGCATCCAATGCCGGCGAAAACCTGGCCATCTTAAGGGACAATACGGTACTGGTGGTGGAAGGAAGGCAGGCCATCACGGATGCAGATACCACCTACTTCAAAATGTGGAATATGCAGCAGTCAAGGCAGTACAGGCTTGAACTGATCGCAGAGCAAATGAACGTGCCGGGTTTAAGTGCTTACCTGGTGGATAATTTCACCGGTGCCGCTCCAACCCAGCTTAACCTTACGGGTACCACTACCTACGACTTCAATGTAGGTGCTGCTGCCGGTTCATTTGCCACAGACAGGTTTAAAATAGTGTACAAACAGGTACAATCAGGTCCATTGCCGGTTACGTTTATCAGCATCAGTGCCAACAAGGTAGGTGCTGCAATAAAAGTAGACTGGAAAGTGGCAGCCGAAAGGGGCATACAGCGCTATGAAGTAGAACGTTCTGCAGAAGGCAACCACTTTACCAAGGTTGGTGAGGTAGCCGCCACAGGCAACAATTCTACAGATCTCAGCTATAGCTGGATGGATGCAACGCCGTTGACCGGAAACAATTTTTACAGAATTAAGAGTGTAGGTGTATCGGGGGAAATAAAATATACCTATATTGTGAAGGTTTCCATAGGCAACGTGAAGCCGGGGTACACTATTTCGCCAAATCCTGTAGAGGGAAGCGTAGTGAACCTGCAGTTTAAAAACCAACCGGAAGGCAGGTATGCTATCAGGTTATTGAGTACGGCAGGGCAGGTCATCTTTACCAGCATTGCAACACACGCGGGCGGAAACAGCACACAACTGCTTAACCTGCCGGCATCAGTAGCGAGGGGAGCTTACCAGCTGGAGATCACGGCGCCTGACAAAACAAGAGAAGTTCAAACATTATTCATTAATACACTCAAATAAAAAACAAAGAAATGAAGTTGAAAGCAATTGTAGCAGCCGGGTCTTTAAGGAAAAGACTGACACAAGTAATTGTAGCGCTAACGTTGGTGGTTACCCCTTTATTAGGGATTGCCGGACCACCGCCTCCGGATGGTAACCCGGAAGTGCCTTTTGATGACAACATGAACCTGTTTTTCCTTGCTGCCGGTATTTTATTTGCAGTGGTTATTACAGTAAGACAATTGCGCAAAAGAGCAGCCGTTACTGCTTAATTAATAATTTTTATTATCACCGAATGCACCTAAATAAGGGTGCATTCGGTGTTTGTATGAAGTGAACATTCCTTCCGGGGTACAGTGAACAGGCCCATCGACAAACCAAAGGCATCAGTGTGGTGCAATGCATCTGCCAGGAGGCGGGCCTGTTTTTTCCGGGTAACCACCCAGGCTGCCTAACCTAACCGGGTGGTTCAACCGGTGATTTAAGCCTATAAAATATATCACAGGGTTTGTTAGATTAATACTAATGAAAAACGGCTTTCCTTAATGATTTTCCGGCATCGTTGCCGTAGTCAGATTATGCTTATTATTTATCTCAAAACTGTTACGAAATAGTTAACAAAATATATTGTTTTTCGGGCATAAAAAATTATCTTGCCCTACAAACAGTATTGCTTTACTTCCAATCCCTTTGTAAAATGAAGGATTTCTCAAAAAATCCTCCTGAATTGAATTACCTGTGAACTGATATTCCTTTTTAATTATTGTAACATATTATCCGTACGCTCTAAAACATAAACTCTCTTTGTATGAAGAAAATTTACCTGTTATTTAGTCTTGTTTTATTATTCATCTGCCCTGAATTATCTGCACAGATCGGGGTAACGGTAACTAACAATACCAATACCACGCCCAACCTTGCAGTTAGTTATACCAGTCTTGCCAATGCCTTAACTGCGTTAAATGCGGTAACTGCAATGTCTGGCCCGGTAACGCTAACGCTTACTGCCGGAGCATCGGAAACTGCGCCAACAACCGGCCTTACCATTGGCAGTGCATCGCTTAATGCGGTGCTAACGGCAACCAAAACCATAACCATCATAAAAGCTGCAGGTGCCCCCACTACCTTAAATTCAGGTACCGGGGGTACAGGTACCCCTGCCACAGCGGTGCAGGATGGTATCCTGAATATAGTTGGGGCCGATTATGTTACTATCAACGGTTTATCGCTTGTGGATGTAAATAGTTTTGGCCCTGCCAGCATGGAATATGGCATAGGATTATTTAAATTATCGGCTACCGATGGTGCCAATTTCAATACCATCATCAATTGCAGCATCCTCCTTAATAAAGAAAACAATGTTGCCGGTGCAGGCCCTTCTGCTGCCGGTTCCCGCGGTATCAATGTGGTGAACGCATTGGTAACAGCGCAAACCACCAACCTTACCGTAACCAATGCTACCGGCGCAAACTCCGGAAATAAATTTTATACCAATACTATTGAAAATTGCAATATTGGTATTTTCCTATTTGGCTATGCTGATGCATCACCGTATACCAATGCAGACCAGAATAATGATATAGGCGGATCTTCCGCTGGCACGGGAAACAGTATATTGAATTTTGGCGGGGCAGCCGGTGCCACCAATGCGGCTGCAGCAGTTCAAACACTGGCCCAATATGGCGTAAACGTATCGTACAACAAGATCAATAACAACGACGGAAGCGGTGCCAACCATACTACTACTATCCGGGCCATCTACCTGAATACGGCAACAGGTGCAAGTGCTACCGCATCCAACAATAACATCAGTATAAAGGCAGGAGGAACTACCACCAGCTTGTATATTATTGAAAACCAGTCGGGAGGCACCGGTTCTGGAAATACAGTGAATATCAGTGGTAATGTTTTTGAGAATTGTTCTTTTACCAACCAAACCTCAGGTGTGTTTCGTGCCATTTACAATGGGGCTACCGTTTCCA
Organism: Chitinophagaceae bacterium; assembly: GCA_043787935.1. Classification (GTDB taxonomy): domain Bacteria; phylum Bacteroidota; class Bacteroidia; order Chitinophagales; family Chitinophagaceae; genus Ferruginibacter. Next base: position 4,613 of record JAYVUL010000321.1, read on the forward strand.
ACCTGGTGATTTCGTCCAATACGTTCAATACCGTTACATTCAACGCTACAGCAGGCACCGGTGCCGTTTACTTTATTTACCAGGGAGCAACTATTGGTACCCTGACTGATATCAATTCCAATTTTTTTCTTGACCAGGCCATCAATACCACCGGCGATGTGTACCTGATTTATGACAGTAACAATAGCCCGAATATTTCCATTACCAATAACAGCACCGCCGGAACCATCAGTAAAACAGCCGCAGGGGGTACATTTTACTGCTATTATAACAATGGTTCCCCCGCTTTTGGAACGGCCACCTTATCCTTTAATACCTTTTCCAATATCGTTTTAACAGGGGCAACTTCATTTTACGCGATCCGGCTTACTACCCTGCAGGCCCAGATTGAAGTAATCAGCAGTAATTTTATTACGAGTATCACCGCTGGCGTAAACATTGCGGTAGGTATCTTTTTTGATTATGGCGCCGTTGGCAGCGAAGTTTCCGGCAATTATGTTCAAAGTATAGCCGGCGGTTCTACGGTAACGGGTATCCAGTTGGGAAGCTTTACTCCTTCTTTGGGATTGAATGCCTATGGCAATATCGTGGGGTCATTAAGTTCTGCAGGCGCTTCACCGGTAACCGGCATATTGCATTCCGTGGGTGCGGCAACCAATATCTACAAAAATAAGGTATACGATTTGTCTTCTTCCCACGCTTTGGGCACTGTTACCGGTATTTCAATGGCTGGCGGTACTACCGTCAACATCAACAATAACCTGGTAGGTGATTTAAGAAATTCTGTAGCAGGAACCACCAATGCCCTGGTGGGTATTGGCATTGCCGGCGGTACTACCGCCAATATATATTACAACTCAGTTTACCTAAATGGCACCAGCATCAGTGGTACCTTTGGCACCAGCGCATTGTCCATTACCAGCGGAGGCGCTATTGTAAACCTGAGAAACAATATACTGGTGAATCTTTCTGCGGCAGTTGGCGCAGGGTTAACCGTGGCTTCCAGGAGGTCGACTACTGCGCTTACCACTTATGGGGCTACTTCCAACAACAACCTGCTGTATGCAGGCGTGCCTTCTGCATCTAATTTGATTTTTTATGACGGAACCAACAGCGACCAGACGCTGGCGGCTTACAAAACAAGGGTATCTCCCCGGGATGGTGCTTCCGTTACGGAAAACCCACCTTTTATCAGTGTAAACGGATTGAATGACCTTTTCCTTCATATTCAAACAGGGGTACCCACACAGGTAGAAAGCGGGGGTGCCAATATTTCATCGTACACAGACGATTTTGATTATGATATACGGCAGGGCAATGCCGGTTATGCGGGTGCAGGCTCTGCCCCTGATATCGGTGCAGATGAAGGCAATTTTGTATTGCTTGATCTGGCGCCACCGGTAATCTCCTCCCTTGTTTCTACCAGTGCATCCTGCGGCACCGGTACCAGAACTTTTACCGCAATTCTTACTGATGCCACCGGTATAGATAATACCGCCGGCCTGCGGCCCAGGATATATTATAATAAGAACGGAGGACCCTGGACGTCAACACAAGCCGTATTAACTTCCGGCAGTGTTACCAATGGTACATGGACATTTACCGTAGACTATACATTGGTAGGGGGTGTCGCGGCATTAGACCTGATCAATTATTTTATCGTGGTGCAGGATGCCGCGCCAGCAGGCAATAAAGCGGCTACTACGCCGTCTGCCGGCCTGGTGTTTACCAATGTAAATACCATTACCACCTTCCCAACCACCTTTCTTACCTATACCTTACCCGGCGTTTCGCTTAGTGGTACCTATAATGTTGGTACAGGGCAAACCTATACTACCTTAACTGCAGCCGTGGCGGCTTATAATACGGCCTGCCTCACCGGCCCCGTTGTTTTCCTTTTGAAAGACGCCTTATATAACGGGTTGGAGACCTTTCCCATTGTTATCAATGCCAATGCGGATGCGAACAGTACTAATACGCTCACCATCAAACCAGATGCTGGGGTAACCGCTACTGTTACTGGTTCTTCCGCATCCTCCATCCTGCAATTTAACGGGGCAGATTATATTACCATTGACGGTTCCAATAACGGAACTTCATCACGTAATCTTACCATCAGCAACAGCAATACCGGCACCAGCAGCTTAGTGGTGTGGCTCAACAGCACAGCAGCATTGGATGCGGCTACCAGGAATACTGTAAAAAATACTATTATCACGGGAAATGCGCCTACCACCACTTTTTTTGGGATATACATGGGGGGTAGTACCCTGCCCACTTTTGCCGAAGCCGCCAATCACAGCAATACCTTCAGCAATAATGCGGTGAGTGCCGTTTCTTATGGTATAGGAGCCGGTGGTGCAACCGGAAACGATAGCAGTGTCGTTATAACAAATAACTCACTTACAAACATCGGCTTCAGGGGTATTTATGCCGCCAATCAAAAAAATATTGTTATCAGCAATAATACCATCCAGGGCTTGTCCAGTACGAACGCTTCTTCTTTCAATCCATCTTCAGGTATTATTATTGAAGCTGAAATAGATAGCGCCAACATCAGCAGGAACATTGTCTCTAATATAAAAAATACAGGCAGTTTTGCCAGTTATGGTATTACGCTCCAGTCCTCCAGTTCCAATGCCAGGCTTGCTCTCAACAACAATTTCCTCTATGATATTGCCAGTAATGGCGATGCGTTCACTTTGGACAATAACGGATATGGAATTGCGGTAACCGCTGGTGGCGGGTATAAAATATACTACAATTCAATAAGCATGAACACAAACCAGGTTACTGCCGGTGTTTCTGCAGCCCTGTATTTAAGGTCGGGGTTAGCCTCTTCCTCCCTGGATATCCGTAATAATATTTTTGTGAACAGCCAGACTACAGGCAGTACGTATGCCATGTACAGCCGGTCGGGCAACGGAACCTTCACGGATATCAATAACAACGATTACTGGAATGCAACGGGTGGCAATGTGGGTTTCCTTTCCAGCAACAGGGCCACGATTGCTGCATGGAGAACCGCTACCGGAAAGGATTTGAACTCGGTGAGTGTAAATCCTAATTTTATATCTGCCGTAAACCTGCACATCAATACTGCGGTTACAGCCACGGTTGATGGTTTAGCTGCCGTGATTCCTTCGGTTACCGTTGATTACGACCTTGATGCCAGGGATGCAGCAACACCCGACATGGGCGCTGATGAATTTACCCCACCACCCTGCGCCGGTGCGGTGGGTGGCACTGCTGCTGATAATGGAAACGGGGCATTTTGCTTATCGGGTACACCCACTATTACAGCATCCGGTTACTCCGGTGGGCCAGGCAGCGGATACCAATGGCAAAGTTCAACTACCGTGGGATTTGGCACTCCGGTAGATATTGCCGGCCAGACCAACCCAGCCTCCCTTGCCGTGGGAGCAATTATTGCCACTACTTATTACCGGTTGAAAGTTACCTGTACCAGCGGCGCTGCTATTGCATTTTCAAATATCATCACCATCACCATCAATAATCCCACTGTATCAAGCCCGGTAAATGGCACCCGCTGCGGAACCGGCACTGTAAACCTCTCTGCCACACCAAGTGCAGGGGCAAGCTTAGATTGGTATGCCGCCCTTTCCGGCGGGTTAAGCCTGTACACAGGGAATACGTTTACTACCCCTGTGATCAGTGCAAACACCACTTATTATGTGGCGGCCTCCATTGGTGGTGCTACAGAGCCAGCAGGTAAGCTGGTGCCAAGTGGCACAGATGCCAGGAATTTTACGGATGCAGGTATCGTTTTTAATACTACCCAAAACACCAGCATTGTATCATCAGTTGTTTATCCAAACGGAACAGGAACTATTACGTTTGCATTACAAAATGCTGCCGGTACAGAGCTGGCAGCTACCGGTGCTATCGCTTTATCCGGTTCCGGCATTTCAAC
>JAYVUL010000322.1:0-9695 GCA_043787935.1 Chitinophagaceae bacterium
TCACGCCGTACATCAGCCCCAAAGGCTGGCCCAACTTGGCCATATAGGCCGGTAACCCTCTCCATTGATTATCCCAGTTTATTAAAGACAACAAAGACTCCTGGCCATCATTCAACTCAATTACCTTATTCCTGTTGAAAGCAATATTAAAACCTGATGTCCATGAAAATTTTCCCTGGTCTAAATTCCTGGTATTTAAACTAAATTCCACTCCTTTGTTCTCCACCTTGCCAATATTTTTATATGCCCTTGTGAATCCGGATGATGGCGGCAGCTGGGCGTTCAACAGCAAATCGGAGGTTACTTTACGATAAGCGTCAACTGTAAATGTAATCCTGTCATTAAACAGATTTACATCCAATCCTGCGTTTAATTGAGAAGTGGTTTCCCACTTTAAATCCGGATTACCCAATGCATCCGGGACAATGGTATTAGATGCGGTACCATTGAATGGATATAAAAGGGTTAACTGGGTTGCCAGTGTACTTGCGTAAGCAAAATCTGATACCCTGTTGTTACCAATCAATCCATAACTTAACCTGATTTTTGAATCTTTAATAAAATTAAAGTTCCTCATAAAACCTTCTTTGCTAAAACGCCAGGCAATACTGCCTGACGGGAAAAAACTCCACCGGTTAGCTGCAGAAAATTTTGATGACCCATCCGCCCGAAAAGAGGCTGTTAATAAATACTTGGAATCACAGTTGTAATTCAGCCTGCCCAAAAATGAAGCTATTCTGTTCACTGAATTGTAGGAATAAATTCTTGAAGGAACGCCTTCATCCAAACCGGATAAGCCAAGTTTTTCATTGGGCAGTTGTGTGGCTGCTGCCCCAAATATTTTTTGGGTGTTGCTCTGGTAGGTAAAGCCAGCCAGGGCATCAAAACTGTTTTTGGCATTTACTTTCCCGAAATAAGTGAGCGTATTTTCGTTTACAAACCTGTTTTTAGTATTAGAAACAATAGAACCGTTTACACCATTAACCCTTCCTGCTACTGTTCGGGGGCTGCCGGAAAAAGTATTGGTGCCATTAAATTCTTCATTACGGTCAACATCATTATTATAATTAACCGTTGATTTAAAAACCAGGTTTTTCTTTATCTGGTAATCCAATGACATGGCACCTAAAATTGTATTGGAAAACCTGTTTCTAACTTCGTAAGTGATCGTTTCCAGCGGGTTAAACCTTGAGTCATTGGGATTATCCACAAATGCCGGATCGAGCCCATTGAGTAAACTAAGTGAAGTATCCCCGGTAATTGGCCTGTATCCCCAAACACTATACATTAAATTACTTGTTTGAGAACTTGAATTATCCAGGGAAGAGGGTATTGTTCCGTATGATTTTATTGCACTGTAATTTAAGTTTACTCCAACTTTTAATTTATCATTCAGGTTTTGATCCAGCCGCAGGCGTCCCTGGTACCGGTCCAATCCCGAATATTTTATAATCCCATTCTGGTTAAATAAAGAACCAGATAAGGAATAACGGGTACTGGTATTGCCGCCACGCAATGCTATTTCATGACTGGTGGTGATGCCGTTTCTAAAAACTTTATCCTGCCAATCAACGCCGTTAGCGTTTTTATAACTTTCCACATCCCGCCCATTGGTAAAATAAAACGTCCTGGTATTGATGGAGTCATATTCATATTGATAGCGGATAAATTCATAAGGGCTGAGGACATCCAGCTTTTTAATGATCTTATTAAACCCAACATAGGCATTATAACTTATTTCATTTGTGCCGGCTTTACCTTTTTTGGTGGTTATCATTATTACACCATTTGCACCACGGGCACCATAAATTGCGGTTGCTGAAGCATCTTTAAGTATTTCAATCGATTCTATGTCAGAAACACTAACAGCATTACTGTTATAGTTTTCAATAGGAAACCCGTCAATTACATACAAGGGTGAATTATCCTGTGTAATGGAATTATTGCCCCGGATCACAATTGACACAGGGGAGCCTGGCTGACCATCAGCAGATACCACCTGCACCCCCGCTACCCTGCCGCCCAATGCATCTTCAAAACTGGCTACGGGTGCTTTTGCCAGGTCCCTGATACTTACCTTTTCAACAGCCCCCGTGAGATCTTTGCGTTTGGAAGTTCCATAACCCACTACCACCACATCATCCAGCGTACTGGATTTTGCCTGAAGTATTATCGTTAACGGTGCAGCATTGCTTATCAATACCTCCTGCTGGCTATATCCTACATAAGAAATACCCAATACCGGTTTTGCATTACCAGGCACTTCAATGGTAAATTCTCCATTGGCATTTGAGGTAACTTTTTTATTTGTCTTTTTTAATTGTATAGTAGCGCCATTTAATGGAACATTTTGTTCATTGAATACCTTGCCGGTAATTTTTTTTACCTGTGCAGTTGAAAGGAGGCTGCACAAAAAAACAAAGGAGCATATTATAGACAATCGCTTCACAATAAATCAGTATTACTTGTTAGTTAATAATAGCCTGGGCCATTCAATTTGCTGCTGTATTTAAAAAAGTCAATTCATGATCACGTTAGCCAGTACCCTAAATTTCTTTCCGGTTGCCACTGTAATATTAGCCCCGGTATTGATGGTCTGTGTAACATCCAGTATACATTCACCATTAATAACCGGGTCGATAATGATCTGGTCAATATCTTTTAGTACGGATGGCGGAATTAAATTATTACTCCAGTTGGAGGCCACACTCCAATTGCCATTACCGGTAAACGTATACACCACCGGGGCCGCCCCCTGGTAAATACCCCTGTTGGGTGCAGTGGCAGGCAATATATTTTTAAAATAATCAAGGCCCCCGTTATTAACGATCAGTTTGCCATTCCCCAGTACCGGAGAACCTGCCTTTAATTTGTACCTATACACCGAATTGATCCCCAAACCGGCAGTACCGGGGCTTAAAAATTTGGGATCGCTGATCAATTTAAAAGGATCAGACGGTTCATCGGCCGGATGATTTCCAAAAAACACATTGTACTGGATGGTTCGGTTTTGGACACCAGTGCCGGTACCAAAACTGTACATAGAACCTGCATTACTCTGGTTATATATAATGTTGTTGTAAAAATTATATTTATGATTATTAGAACTGTTTTCCTGGATAACATTAGGGCTTGAACCGGCTTTGATGTAAAAAACATTATTGTATATCTCATTGCCTGCTGACGAATAATTTAAAAACACGAGTGACCCCTGATCATTCTGGCTCACATTGTATCTTGCAACACAGGCTGTATCACCAGGATCGGGAATTCCCGTTGTGTTGTTGGTTGCGCTTCTTGTATTACATCCCCAATATAATCCCTGTGAATTATCATGACTGTAGCTGTATTGAAAAATGATACCCACACTGCCAAAATCAGGATCATACATGCTGCCATCAATACTTCCCGGATCAACCGTTTGTGTGGTGGCCCTGTTTAAGTAGCCTTCATTATATTGAAAAACAGTGCCTTTGGCCCTTGCAGTAAACATGGTGTTGCCGGTGGTACCCAGGGCTGTTTCATAACAAACATTTTTTTCTATCAATCCTGTTTCATCTGTGCATCTTATGATCATTGCATTTTTGCCAATATGATGAATAACATTGTTACTTACTTTTATATTACTGTACCTTCTGTTGAACCAATCTGTAAATTCATTACCGCCCGGGTAATATACATTCCAGTCATTATCAAAAGCCAACCCGGTATTTTCACAATAATTTATGTTGCAACTATCAATTAATACATCATTAAAGCGTGACTTGCTGGACGTTTGCTCTGTGTTGCCTAAAACAGTGAAAAAGATTCCACCCGTGCGTTTTGGAATGGCACCGTTTGTTGCATTGGCCCCATTGCCCAACTGCCCCTTCACGTGATGGATATTCAGGTTCTTCAAATAAATATGATTGGCTGTGCCAAAATTATCGAGTGCCACCATCACTCCTCTTCTATCCGCACCCAGGGGATTGGTTCCATTTTCATACAGGCCCACAAAAAATTTCGAATTATCCGGTCCATTGGGCTGATTGGATATTTCAAGATTGTTGATTTCAATGTATTGCTGGTTGAAAAGGTACACCACCGCTTCACCCGTCAATCCATTTCCGTTCAACAAAGGGGTTGCCCCGGTACCATATTTATCAACCACAATGGGGCTTCCGGAAATACCGGAGCCTTTAAATTTCAATTGCTGGCCGGTCCAGCTGCTGCCGCACTTTAAAAGTATTTTTGACCCTGGTATAATGGTAATGGAATTTAATTTAGAAATGTTTTTAATCGGCAAAGCCAGGGTACCGGGATTGCCATCATTACCAGTAATTGAATCTATGTAATAGTCTTTTGGCACAAAAGCAGAGGCTGGCTTGATGCCAAAAGTAAAGGACCCAAAACTGCCCAGTACAGATGACCTGGCTACTCCAAAAGACAGATCGCCGGGATTGATTGCCGCCGCATTTACGGATACCCAGGTGCTTCCTGTATATTGAGCTACCACCAGTTCACTGGCTGAAGTTACCCCGGGTACGGCGTTACCATCCAGGCTTAAAGAAACCGATGCATTGGAACCGCTGATCCTGGCAATGTCCCAATATTCAACATTGGAAACCCCGGTTAATGGTGTGGTAACATTTGCCACATCGGTATAGGACAAATTGAAATTTTCTGCTTTAAATACGGATGCCACTGCCGTTGCCGGGGTTATAATAACCGGCCGGTATAAATTATTTTTACCAATGGGAAGAATGTAAGCTGCTGCAGCATTGGTGTTTATCTGAACCGGGCCATTGATATAACTGGAGTTAGTACCTGTTGTTACATTTGCACCACTTCCTACAACCAGCAGGTTGGTGGCATCGGTATTTATTTTACCGTTGGTTAATACCAAACCTCCATTTACGGTTAACACCCCACCAGAAAGTAACGCTCCTGTGGCCCCGCCCGTATTTAGGGTAAGCGTACCCGATACGGTAGTGATGCCTGTGAAAGTTTTAGAGACCCCTGAGCCGCTTAGAATCATATTTACATAGTCTGTCCGGGGAGTTATTAGCTGCGTAGTGGTTGAACTGATGCCTGAATATTCTATGGTTGATGAGGGTCCCAGCACTACATCGCCGGCACCAATAAACTGTATGGCTCCGCCAGTAGAAGAGGCCACGCCAACATTGCCGGAAAATAACCCGGTCAATTTTGGCGTAATCAATTTCCCGTTGATGGTTGCCGTACCCCCGCTATTTACACTTAACCATCTTGATGAAAGTGTTCCCAATATAGCAGTTGAGCCCGATTCAACAGTAAAGGAGGTTTGTACAACAGGCGTTCCTGTGAATGTTACATCCGCATTGTTTTCTACAACAATTTTATTGTAGGTTTTGGAAGTGCTTACCGTTGTTCCCGGAGCCCGGTAATGCAATTCGGTGAAAATATCAAATAACAGGCTGATGGAAGGCACATTGGACGTATTGCAATTCAACACCACCGGGTTGCCATCAGATGACTGGTACAGTGTATCGATAGCCGGCAGGTTGGCACTGTTAAACTGCACGGTCATTGCCGGAACACCGGGTGAAGGAGCTCCAATAATTAAAAGAGAACCTATACCGGAAATGGTTAAGGTAGACACCAGGTCTGCATTGGTTATTATTCTGAAAACCTGGCCCGGATTGGTAAAATTAGGCGGATGAGCACCTGTACCATTATTGTTGGTCCACCAGTTGTTTACATTATCAGTTGGGCCGGAACCATCGTAATAAAAACCGGTTTTTGAAGACGCTGTTACCGGGCCGGTAGCAACGGCAGTGGAATAATTAAAGGCCTTGTCAACAGCATATACCCTGTACCAATAACTTGTACCCGGGGTAGTATTTCCATCACTGAAACTATTAGCGGAGCCAATATAAGCCACTGTTCCGGTGGTACCAATAGTATTGGAAGAAGCTGCCCTGTACACTGCATTTTGCAGGGGGTCAGGTTCTGTTAATGCGGTTGGATCGGCAGTAAACCTTATTACCACGTACCCTCCGCCATCCAATCCGCCGGCCGGTGCCGACCAGGAAAGATCGATCACTGCAGGAATGCCGGTTGCCGTTAAACCCGAAACCGGGTTGGGTGCGGTTATATCTTTAACCGGCGCTACCTGGTTATCGGCAGGATACACAACAAAATTATCCACATCAATAGTGGCTGCAACAGGCGAAGGCAATAGCTGGTTTTTTATATTTATCCCGCAGGTGCCGGTGGAAGTTTGTACCGATGCATCTGTTGTTACTACCGATGAAAAACCAGTCCAGTTTGGAGGTGGTGTCCCTAAATTAATTGATGCAGACCTTCTGCCGGATGAGGTACCATCGAAGCTGATAAATACAAAAGAGGAAGTATCGGGGTTGCCTGTAAACAAAGCATTCTGGCGGTAATGAAATTGAACGATGTATTTGGTGTTGGGCAAAAAAGTACCATTCGTAACCTGGTTACTATTTACCGTGGTGGAGGAATTGGAAGCAGTTGTCCCCCTTCCAACCGACAAGAATTTTGGCCCGCCATAGCCACCTGTTGCCGTGATTGCCCTGCTTTGCGTGCTGCCACTGGAAACATAGGTCCATGCTGTGGAAGATTGCGTGGTTCCGAGGTTACCGGATGACTGGGTTTCAAAACCTGCGTCGATATTTGGATAGGCGCCAATATTTTGTTGGGAAAAAATCGTGTTGCTACACAAAAGAAATGTCACGAATAAGCCGGCAGCTACTTTATAAGAAAGTACAATCTTGTACAGGTTTTTCATATTGCAATCGTTTTTATATATTTACATGTTTCAACTCCCCGGCCGGCCCTTAGCAAATTCCCTTAAAGGTTCTGAATTTCCAAAGGTTCAGGACACCGCCAGGTAAAAATTAATGCTGACATTTTTATCTGCACGGAAAACTGTTATAATAAAATTGTCTTTGTAAAAATGAGTTATCTATTTGTAAAAAGGATTGGTAAAGGAAATATTATTTACTATAACGTTTTCGTAGTTTTTCGTGAATTTCACTTATTAACAGTTCTACCTTAGATTTGCTGTTTAACAACCAATTTTTAAAAACAACATATGAAAAAATTACTATTGGGCAGTTGCTGCTTTATGGCTACCTGCTTCTCTTTTGCACAACAAAATGTTGGCATTGGTACTACCACACCGGCTGCAAGTGCACAGCTGGATGTTTCTTCAGCCAATAAAGGTTTGCTGCCACCAAGGGTATCTTTAACTTCCATTTCGGATGTAGCCACTATTGCTTCCCCTGCTGCAGGGCTCCTGGTTTATAATACTGCAACGGCAGGCACTTCCCCTTCCAATGTTATTCCGGGTTATTATTATTACACCGGCTTAGCCTGGCAGCGTATCAGCAATGCCGGCAATGCAGCAGGCGACCTGCAATACTGGAATGGCACGCAATGGGTGATCTTACCAGCCGGCACCACCGGGCAAACGCTTTCCATCTGTGGAGGCGTACCCACCTGGGGCCCATGTGGCGGTACTTCATTGGCTACCCTTACCACAAGGTCTCCTTTTAGTATTGCCGGCACTACCGCTTCCTGTGGTGGAATTATTACTGCCGACGGGGGTTCACCGGTTACGGTGCGTGGAGTCTGTTATGCCACAACACCCGACCCAACAATTGCCAACACGGTAGTTAATGATGCTTTAGGAGGTACCGGTACCTATTCAGTTAACTTAACCAACCTCTCTCCCAGTACACTTTATCATGTAAGGGCGTTTGCTACCAATACCACGGGAACCGCTTATGGCGGTGACTCCACTTTTACCACAACAAGTATTACAGCACCAACAATAACTACCAGTGCGCCCTTTGGCATTGGCTCCACTATTGCTTTCAGTGGTGGAAATGTTTCCAGCAATGGCGGCACTCCACTTACAGCAAGGGGTATCTGTTATGCCACCACGCCCAATCCCGGCTTAGCCAATGTGGTGGTTACAGACGGCTCTGCCATCACCGGGTCATATACCGCTTCCATGTCACCCTTATTGCCCAATACCCTCTATCATGTAAGAGCGTATGCCACCAATAGTATGGGTACATCATTTGGCGGAGATTCTACCTTTACCACCTTGAGCCCGGGTGCATTTGCAGCCACTTATACCTTTGATTCTGTAAAAAGCGGTTTATCAGGCACTATTGACCCAAGCTTTGTTCCTGTAGTACCAGGTGCTACCTTTGGCTCTTTCAATGCCATTGGCCTCTCCTCTAACCCAAATGCCAGTTTCCGTTTTTCTTATACCCGGAATTCATTAGGCGCTACCGATGCAAGTGATGTCTTTACTTCCGTCGTTGATTCCACTGCCAAATATTTTGAGGTGACCATTACCCCGGGTCCTGGAAAATTAATCGACCTGAGTTCACTAGTATTTAAGATTCAACGTTCGGGCAGTGGTGCCAGGCAGGCTTTTGTAAGAAGCAGTATCGATGCATTTTCCAGTAATATCGGGCCCGCTTCCATCAATCCTGCAGATGCTAATTTATCAGTTGTAGCTACAAATAAATTCCAATTTATAGATGCAAGTGTAGCAGTGCCGGGATGCACCATCACTTTGGGTGGAGCGAATTATAATAATATTTCAACCCCCATCACCTTCCGCGTTTATGGCATCAATGCAGAATCCATTAATGGTGGTTTCGGTATTGATGATGTGGTGTTCAAAGGAATTGTGCATTAAGAAAACCATACCTGATTAGTTTATTAAAAAGCCGCAACTGAAAAGGATGCGGCTTTTTTGTATCCCTTAATTCCGGATTGTATTCCCGGCAACGTTTTCTCCTTCTCCCAGCCTTGCGTACCGGTAAGAATTACGATTGCCGGAGCAGCATTATTCCCGATAGAATGCAACGTTTTCCTATCCTCAATGCCATTTGAGAGACGTTGGGAAGGAAAAAACATTATTAAAATTGTTAGCTTGCTGATACCTTATTCAAGTCCAGGAAGTAGTAACGAAGGTCAACCGGACGGAGCCGGCGCCTGAAAGTTCCCACTGCCTGCCTAACACTACCCACCTTATACAAAGGAACAAGGAAGGCTATAGGAAGGAACTAAGCAGAACGGATCTACAGGCTATAGATCCGTTCTGCTCATAAGCTCCGTATAAGCAAGCTATAAGCATGGTAGTACCTTGTAACCTCTTCCCCTGACTCGTATCCGCCACTAACCGAGCCGCAGGGCTAAGAGACTTTACCTGAAAACTCCTGAAAATACCCGCTGCCCGCCCAACACTACCCCCTTATACAAAGGAACAAGGAAGGCTATAGGAAGGAACTAAGCAGAACGAATCTATAGGCTCTAGATTCGTTCTGGTCATAAGCTCCGTATAAGCAAGCTATAAGCTAATGAGTTTTTTGAAAGTTGCTTAAGTAACGGAAGGCAGCAGCTTGGTGGACATGACTAAGGGTTCAATAGTAAACCGCCTTCACCCAAACAACGATGCGCCCCGGATGAGGAGGCGCATGGTTGTTTATTGTGGGATTGTTGTTTTATCCAATGCTGGTAATCATCATTTGCTGTTGATCAACAAAGTTTTTACCGTCCTTGTCTTGTCCGGTGCAATGATCTCTACCTGGTAAGCGCCCCTGGCTATGCTGGCCGGCAGGTTAAGCACCTGGGTGCTGTTGCCGCCTGCATGCGCTGCTATACTGCTGAAGATCGCCTGCCCT